>NZ_JBNPUM010000002.1:0-460000 GCF_051168175.1 Bradyrhizobium sp. HKCCYLRH2047 | reverse complement strand
CCTAAGCTTCGGCTCGTGGCTTGAGCCCCGTTACATCTTCGGCGCAGAAACCCTTATTTAGACCAGTGAGCTGTTACGCTTTCTTTAAAGGATGGCTGCTTCTAAGCCAACCTCCTGGTTGTTTTGGGATTTCCACATCCTTTCCCACTTAGCCACGAATTGGGGGCCTTAGCTGTAGGTCAGGGTTGTTTCCCTCTCCACGACGGACGTTAGCACCCGCCGTGTGACTCCCGGATAGTACTCTCAGGTATTCGGAGTTTGGTTGGGTTTGGTAAGACGGTAAGTCCCCCTAGCCCATCCAGTGCTCTACCCCCTGAGGTATTCGTCCGAGGCGATACCTAAATATCTTTCGCGGAGAACCAGCTATTTCCCAGTTTGATTGGCCTTTCACCCCTAACCACAAGTCATCGGAGCCTTTTTCAACAGGCACCCGTTCGGTCCTCCAGTGAGTGTTACCTCACCTTCAACCTGCTCATGGCTAGATCACTAGGTTTCGGGTCTAATACAACGAACTTGACGCCCTATTCAGACTCGCTTTCGCTACGCCTACGCCTATCGGCTTAAGCTTGCTCGTTAAATTAAGTCGCTGGCCCATAATACAAAAGGTACGACGTCACCCAGAACGCATCTTGGGCTCCGTCTGTTTGTAGGTGTCCGGTTTCAGGTCTATTTCACTCCCCTCGTCGGGGTGCTTTTCACCTTTCCCTCACGGTACTGGTTCACTATCGGTCGCTGAGGAGTACTTAGGCTTGGAGGGTGGTCCCCCCATGTTCAGACAGGATTGCACGTGTCCCGCCTTACTCGAGCATGAATGTTCGCATTACCCATACGGGGCTATCACCCTCTGAGGCCCTGCTTTCCTGACAGGTTCTGGTTGGCTTACATTCATGACTGGCCTGGTCCGCGTTCGCTCGCCACTACTAGCGGAGTCTCGGTTGATGTCCTTTCCTCCAGGTACTTAGATGTTTCAGTTCCCTGGGTTTGCTTGAAACCTCCTATGTATTCAGAAGTCTCATACCTTCTCTTGATAACCGGAAATCCAAAACCTCACGGCCTTGAATTCTCTCGGTCTCCCAATCGAACACCAAGACTCGAGGTCTTGGAGTTCCGGCTATCGAAGGTGGGTTTCCCCATTCGGAAATCCGCGGATCAAAGCTTCTTCGCAGCTCCCCACGGCTTATCGCAGCGTAGCACGTCCTTCATCGCCTCTCAGCGCCAAGGCATCCACCGAACACCCTTAAGGCACTTGATTGCTCTCATTATCAATGTCCACACACTCGGCAGAATGTTCACTGCCCTCACCTGCCCCGAAGGACCGGCGTTAGAGACAGCGAGGACACTGATTAGAAAGACCAGCTTGCTTCTTAAGATCGAACCGATCGCTGTGCGGTCAAGCGCAGCGAACAGAGTCATTTACAACAGACAGGATGCTTCACAGCTTCCAGCCTGCGCCGAAATGACCCGGAGATAGTGAAGGCGTCGGTGCAAAGTCGAACGCTGACCGCTTGCGCGGTGGCGCTCATTGCACGACCCAACTCGGATCGATCTCCTCTTCACGATGTCAGATAACCCGCAGTTGCCTGTAGTCCCGGTGAGGACCAGACAATGCGAAATGTTGTCTCGCGGACGAATTTGAACACGCTAACGATAGCCCGCCTCCGCCCAAGTGGGCTCCGGCGCGGCAGCCTTCGCTGCACTCTGGCTTGCCGAGCCGAAGCAGGCGTAGCCTGCGAAGGCTGGTGGAGCCTGTCGGGATCGAACCGACGACCTCATGCTTGCAAAGCACGCGCTCTCCCAGCTGAGCTAAGGCCCCATACTCGGAAAGACGAATGCAAAGCAGCGCGATCGTCGAGACGATAACTAGCCGAAGCTCGCGTTGACCAGTCCGCCTTCGCCCAACTGGGCTACGGCGCGACAGCCTTCGCGCATCTTCTGGCTTGCCGAGCCGAAGCGCCGTGAGGCGCGAAGGCTGGTGGGCCTGGGAAGACTTGAACTTCCGACCTCACGCTTATCAAGCGCGCGCTCTAACCAACTGAGCTACAAGCCCTAACGCTCGAAGCTCGTCACCGCCCTGCCCGTGAGGGCCGATGCAGCAACCGCGCAGCCCCAGGCAGCGTGTTCGTCCGCGAAGAAAGAGAAACGAAGACGGCGAAATCCCGCCAATGGAGCTCAAGCAAGATCTGGCGATCTCGATGGCCCCTGATGTTTCTAAAACAGCTCGATAGCGCGCGATCCGAAGATCGTGGTCCGAAGACCTTAGCTGAAGAGCCATCCTTAGAAAGGAGGTGATCCAGCCGCAGGTTCCCCTACGGCTACCTTGTTACGACTTCACCCCAGTCGCTGACCCTACCGTGGTCGGCTGCCTCCATTGCTGGTTAGCGCACCGCCTTCAGGTAAAGCCAACTCCCATGGTGTGACGGGCGGTGTGTACAAGGCCCGGGAACGTATTCACCGTGGCGTGCTGATCCACGATTACTAGCGATTCCAACTTCATGGGCTCGAGTTGCAGAGCCCAATCCGAACTGAGACGGCTTTTTGAGATTTGCGAAGGGTTGCCCCTTAGCTTCCCACTGTCACCGCCATTGTAGCACGTGTGTAGCCCAGCCCGTAAGGGCCATGAGGACTTGACGTCATCCCCACCTTCCTCGCGGCTTATCACCGGCAGTCTCCTTAGAGTGCTCAACTAAATGGTAGCAACTAAGGACGGGGGTTGCGCTCGTTGCGGGACTTAACCCAACATCTCACGACACGAGCTGACGACAGCCATGCAGCACCTGTGTTTCGGGCTCCGAAGAGAAGGTCACGTCTCTGCGACCGGTCCCAAACATGTCAAGGGCTGGTAAGGTTCTGCGCGTTGCGTCGAATTAAACCACATGCTCCACCGCTT
Organism: Bradyrhizobium sp. HKCCYLRH2047; assembly: GCF_051168175.1. Lineage (NCBI taxonomy): Bacteria > Pseudomonadati > Pseudomonadota > Alphaproteobacteria > Hyphomicrobiales > Nitrobacteraceae > Bradyrhizobium > Bradyrhizobium sp. HKCCYLRH2047. Next base: position 457,113 of record NZ_JBNPUM010000002.1, on the reverse strand, counting down.
GTGCGGGCCCCCGTCAATTCCTTTGAGTTTTAATCTTGCGACCGTACTCCCCAGGCGGAATGCTTAAAGCGTTAGCTGCGCCACTAGTGAGTAAACCCACTAACGGCTGGCATTCATCGTTTACGGCGTGGACTACCAGGGTATCTAATCCTGTTTGCTCCCCACGCTTTCGTGCCTCAGCGTCAGTATCGGGCCAGTGAGCCGCCTTCGCCACTGGTGTTCTTGCGAATATCTACGAATTTCACCTCTACACTCGCAGTTCCACTCACCTCTCCCGAACTCAAGATCTTCAGTATCAAAGGCAGTTCTGGAGTTGAGCTCCAGGATTTCACCCCTGACTTAAAGACCCGCCTACGCACCCTTTACGCCCAGTGATTCCGAGCAACGCTAGCCCCCTTCGTATTACCGCGGCTGCTGGCACGAAGTTAGCCGGGGCTTATTCTTGCGGTACCGTCATTATCTTCCCGCACAAAAGAGCTTTACAACCCTAGGGCCTTCATCACTCACGCGGCATGGCTGGATCAGGGTTGCCCCCATTGTCCAATATTCCCCACTGCTGCCTCCCGTAGGAGTTTGGGCCGTGTCTCAGTCCCAATGTGGCTGATCATCCTCTCAGACCAGCTACTGATCGTCGCCTTGGTGGGCCATTACCCCACCAACTAGCTAATCAGACGCGGGCCGATCTTTCGGCGATAAATCTTTCCCCGTAAGGGCTTATCCGGTATTAGCACAAGTTTCCCTGTGTTGTTCCGAACCAAAAGGTACGTTCCCACGCGTTACTCACCCGTCTGCCGCTGACGTATTGCTACGCCCGCTCGACTTGCATGTGTTAAGCCTGCCGCCAGCGTTCGCTCTGAGCCAGGATCAAACTCTCAAGTTGAACTTGAAGCTTTGAACCGGCTGATCACAACGTTTGACGAGGTCCCACCAATCGATCTCCACGCTTCACAGCGCGAAAACCATGGTGTTACCTTTGAAACATTGTCCGCCGAAGTCTTCTCGTCCGATCTCAGAACCAAAAGCCGAAGCTCTCAACCCCGAGATCCGCAAGGACTCCGCCGTCCACGTTTCTCTTTCTTCATCTTTACTTGTCAAACAGCCCGGGACCTCGGTCCCACCCTCATGTGGAGGGGTCGCTCAACCTTTTTCGACGTCGATGAGCAACCGGGTTTTACCGGTTGTGCATCACTCAACGAAAGTGAGGAGCAATATCGGCGCGAATGCTCGCCTCGGTGTGTCCCGAAGCGGCGCCGCGCTCAGTGATCGGGTTTATAGGGGGGGCCGATCGGGGTGTCAACGCCCAATGTCAACAAATCGTCGCATCGAATCATTTTTTTCCGGACAGCAGGAGAACCCCGATTTCTTGCGGACTTCGTGCCCCACTTGGGCCACAATCCTGCGACGATTTGTTAAGCATCGACCTGGGTTGATTTGGGTCCAGCGGGGACTGCCATCGATTCAAGGATGATCCAGATCAAGGAAGCGGCGAGCCCTTCGCCTGATACGGCCGAGACGACATCGAGAGATCCTGAAGAACAATAGCGGTTCGTGGAGTCCGGCTTTCGGGCCAGAGAGTCTCGAACCGACAGAAGCGCGCCATCATTCCGAGCCGTTTGTCTTGGACGTTAAGCCAACCGGCAGCTGAGTGATCTCGGTGCTGACTTTGAACTTGGGGGACGAAGGTTGAGCCATCGGACGTCACGCGGGGGGTACGGACGCGAGATCGGCATGATCGATCTCGGTCATGAGCCGCCGCTATCGGTCGATGGCTCCGAAGCCGCGGTGATCGATCGCCGCCGCGTCTCCGTGCAATGGTTCTCCGGTACGATTCTGACTGGTCTGTGCGGCGCAGCCCTCATCGGCGGCGCCGTTTTTGCGTCGCTCGATGGCGAAATGACCTTCGCGCGCATGCCGGAGCGGATGGAAAGCGCGCTGCGCGGCGCCTTCGGCGCCAACGACCGCGTCGCCACCTTGCGCAAGAGCGACCGCCTGCCCCCGCCGAGCGAAGCCGCCGCAGCGCGCAACGTGGTGCGCATATCGACCGTGACCCGCGCGGGTTCGCGCGAGCTGATCCGGGTCCGTCCCTACGTCCGGATCTCGGGCAACCTGTCGATGGCGACCAGCGATCTGTCCGCCAAGATCCCGCCCTTCAACGCCCAGCGCCTGCTGAGCGACACCGACAACGACAAGACGGGGTCCGGCGAGGATCCGAACAATCCCGAGGCCGTCGAGCCCGACGCCGAGGTCTCATTCGTGACCAAGGATCTCGCCGCCGTGCTCCCCAAGGCGAAGATCGCGACCTCGGTGGCGCTCGACGAAATCGTCATGCGGGTCCGTGATGCGGCGAACTGGCGCGGCAACAATGGCGGCGTGCGCTACGCCTCACTTGCCAATGCCGCCGCCGACGCGGCCGGCGCGCAGGCCGTACAAGGCGGCGACCTGAAACTGTCCTATGCCAATGACGGCACCTCGCCCGATCCTTACGCCGGCTTCGAGACCCGGGTGGTGCCGGAAAATGTCACCTTGCTGCCCAAGACCAAGGACCAGATCACCGGCGGCAATCCGCTCGGCGAGCGGGTTCACCTGGTCAAGAAGGGCGATACCGTCGCCTCGATCCTGCGCGACCAGGGCGCGACGCCCGACGAAGCCAAGGCGATCGCCGCCCAGCTCGGCCCGCGCGGCCGTGACGGCGGCCTGAAGGAAGGCGAGAAACTGCGCATCCTGATGGCGCCATCCAGCCCTGCCCCCGGCGCCCGGCTGCAGCCGTTCCGCGTCATCGTCGCCAACGACACCATGATCGAGGCGGTCGCCGCGCTTTCGGACCTCGGACGATACGTCGCCGTCGACGCGCAGAGCATGAACACGGTCACCGAGACCGCCGACAACACCAACGACGAGGAGGATGACGGCACCGGTGTCCGCCTCTATCAGAGCATCTACGAGACGGCGATGCGCAACAAGGTGCCCACGCCGGTCATCGAGGACATGATCCGCATCTACTCCTACGACGTCGATTTCCAGCGCAAGGTGCAGCCCGGGGATTCGTTCGACGTCTTCTATGCCGGCGACGACGACGACAAACCCGGCAACAACGACAAGACCGAGGTGCTGTTCACCTCCCTGACGGTCGGCGGCGAGACCAAGAAATACTACCGGTTCCAGACCCCCGACGACAGCGTCGTCGACTATTACGACGAGACCGGCAAGAGCGCGAAGAAGTTCCTGGTGCGCAAGCCGGTCAACAACGCGATCATGCGCTCCGGCTTCGGCGGCCGCCGCCATCCGATCCTCGGCTTCGTCAAGATGCACACCGGCGTCGACTGGGCCACCGCCTATGGCACCCCCATTTTCGCCTCCGGCAACGGCGTGCTCGAGAAGGTCGGCCAGGAAGGCGGCTACGGCAAATACATCCGCATCAAGCACAACAACGGCTATGAGACCGCCTACGGCCACATGTCGGCCTTTGCCAAGGGCATGGAGCCCGGCAAGCGCGTGCGCCAGGGCCAGGTCATCGGTTTCGTCGGCTCGACCGGCATGTCGACCGGCCCGCACGTCCATTACGAGATCCTGGTCAACGGCCGCTTCGTCGACCCGATGCGCGTGAAGCTGCCGCGCGGCCGGTCGCTGGAAGGCCCGATCATGGCGAGCTTCGAGAAGGAGCGCGACCGCGTCGACCAGATGATGACCAGCCGCGGCCCCGGTGCGTCGCGCATCTCCGATGCCGGCCCGATCCAGGTGAATCGGTAGCCCTGCCCCTCAGCATGCTCCAAACGCAAGCGGCCCGCGCTTGGCGCGGGCCGTTGCCGTTTGAGTGCTGCGGATGTTCGAGATCAGTTCAGCTTGCGCTTCGGGATCGGCGCCTCGAACGTCGCGATCTCCGCCGTACGATGCGCCTTGCCGTTGAAGGTCAGCACATTGCCTTCCGACGAGATGGCGACGTTGTCGCCATCCTTGATGTCGCCGGCGAGAATCATCTCGGCGAGCGGATCCTGCACGCTGCGCTGGATCACCCGCTTCAAGGGACGGGCACCGTAGGCCGGATCCCAGCCCTTGGCGGCGAGCCAGTCGCGCGCGTCGCCATCGAGCGACAGCGTGATCTTGCGCTCCTCCAGGAGCTTCTGGAGCCGGGCGAACTGGATCTCGACGATCCGGCCCATCTCGCTCTTCTGCAGCCGATGGAACAGGATGATCTCATCGACGCGGTTGAGGAACTCGGGTCGGAAATGGCTCCGCACCGTGCCCATCACCAATTCGCGGACCTCGGACGTATCCTCGCCCTCCGGCTGGTTGACCAGGAACTCGGAGCCGAGATTCGACGTCATGATGATCAGCGTGTTGCGGAAGTCGACGGTGCGGCCCTGGCCGTCGGTCAGACGGCCGTCGTCGAGCACCTGAAGCAGCACGTTGAAGACATCCGGATGCGCCTTCTCGATCTCGTCGAACAGGACGACCTGGTACGGCCGGCGGCGCACGGCCTCGGTGAGCGCCCCGCCCTCGTCATAGCCGACATAGCCGGGAGGCGCGCCGATCAGCCGCGACACCGAGTGCTTCTCCATGTACTCGGACATGTCGAGCCGAACCATCGCGGTCTCGTCGTTGAACAGATACTCGGCGAGCGCCTTGGTCAGCTCGGTCTTGCCGACGCCGGTGGGGCCTAAGAACATGAACGAGCCCATCGGCCGGTGCGGGTCCTGCAGGCCGGCGCGCGAGCGCCGCACGGCGGTCGCAACCGCATGCACGGCCTCGAACTGGCCGACGACGCGCTTGCCGAGCGAGTCCTCCATGCGCAGCAGCTTGTCCTTCTCGCCCTCGAGCATCTTGTCGACCGGCACGCCGGTCCAGCGCGAGACCACCTGCGCGATGTGGTTGGCGGTGACCGCCTCCTCCATCATCTCGCCGGCATTCTCCTTGGCCTCGATGTCGGCCAGTTGCTTCTCCAGCTCGGGGATGCGGCCATAGGCCAGCTCGCCCGCCTTCTGATACTCGCCGCGGCGCTGCGCGTTGGCGAGCTCGATCCGCAGGCCGTCCAGCTCGCTCTTGAGCTTCTGCGCGTTCGACAGCTTGTCCTTCTCGGCGCTCCATTTCGACGTCAGCGCCGCCGATTTCTCCTCGAGATCGGCGAGCTCCTTCTCCAGCGCCTGCAGCCGCGTCTTGGAGCCGAGATCGCTCTCCTTCTTCAAGGCCTCCTGCTCGATCTTGAGCCGGATGATCTCGCGGTCGAGCGAGTCCAGCTCCTCGGGCTTGCTGTCGACCTGCATCTTCAGCCGCGCCGCCGCCTCGTCCATCAGGTCGATGGCCTTGTCCGGCAGGAAGCGGTCGGTGATGTAGCGGTTCGACAAGGTCGCCGACGCCACCAGCGCGGAGTCGGTAATGCGCACGCCGTGATGCTGCTCGTATTTGTCCTTCAGGCCGCGCAGGATCGAGATGGTGTCCTCGACCGTGGGCTCGGTGACGTAGACCGGTTGGAACCTGCGCGCGAGCGCCGCGTCCTTCTCGACATGCTTCTGATATTCGTCGAGCGTGGTCGCGCCGATGCAGTGCAGCTCGCCGCGGGCGAGCGCGGGCTTCAGCAGGTTCGACGCATCCATGGCGCCGTCGGCCTTGCCGGCGCCGATCAGGGTATGCATCTCGTCGATGAACAGCACGAAGGTGCCTTCGGCCGCCGTGACCTCCTGCAGCACGGATTTCAGCCGCTCCTCGAACTCGCCGCGATATTTCGCGCCCGCAATCAGTGCGCCGAGATCGAGCGACAGCAGCCGCTTGTCCTTCAGGCTCTCCGGCACGTCGCCATTGACGATGCGCAGCGCGAGGCCTTCGACGATCGCGGTCTTGCCGACGCCGGGCTCGCCGATCAGCACGGGATTGTTCTTGGTGCGCCGTGACAGCACCTGGATGGTGCGGCGGATCTCCTCGTCGCGGCCGATCACCGGATCGAGCTTGCCGTCGCGCGCCGCCTGGGTCAGGTCGCGGGCATATTTCTTCAGCGCATCATAGGCGTTCTCGGCGGTCGCCGAGTCGGCCGTGCGCCCCTTGCGCAGGCTCTCGATCGCCGCGTTGAGATTCTGCGCGGTGACGCCGCCCTTGGCGAGGATGCCGCCGGTCTCGCTGTTCTTCTCCAGCGTCAGCCCGAGCAGCAGGCGCTCCACCGTGACGAAACTGTCGCCGGCCTTCTCGGCCGCCTTTTCCGCCGCGTCGAAGGCGCGCGCCAGCTCGGGCGACAGATAGATCTGCCCGGCGCCGCTGCCCGACACTTTCGGCAGCTTGCCCAGTGCGTCCTCGGTCGCCTTCAAAATCGCGCGCGAATTGCCGCCGGCGCGATCGATCAGACCGCCCGCGAGGCCTTCGCTATCGTCGAGCAGAACCTTCAGCAGATGCAGCGGCGAAAACTGCTGATGGCCGTCGCGCATCGCCAGCGATTGCGCCGATTGGATGAAGCCCCGCGCGCGCTCGGTATATTTGTCGATATTCATGATGTTTCCCTCAGCCTGCTGTGACGCCCCGAAGGCACGGCTTCAGCATCTTCATTGGGTTTCGGACCGCGCACGTTGACGTCCATCAACGCCGCAACCATTGACGTCGCCGGCTTGCGCCCGGCTTGAGTGGAAATGTGGGAAGGCGGTGCGAAAACGGAAGGGGCCGCTTCACAAATTCGTGTGCCCTGGCCGCGACCATGGGAATCTCCTATGAGGCAGCATGAGCCAGACCCCTCCCGCGCGCATCGCCGGCCTGTACCGCTATCCGGTCAAGGGCCTTACCCCGGAACCACTGCAAACGGCCCCGTTACGGGTCGGCGAAACGCTGCCGGCCGATCGCCGCTACGCGCTGGAAAACGGCCCAACCGGCTTCGATCCGGCGGCGCCGGTGTGGAAGCCGAAAACGGCGTATCTGATGCTGATGCGCAATGAGCGCCTGGCCGGGTTCAAGACGCACTTCGGCGACGCGACCAACATCCTCACCATCCGCAAGGACGGCGCGATCGTCGCCCAAGGCGACCTCGAAAGCGCCGACGGCCGCGCCGCCATCGAGGCGTTCTTCGCGCGCGAGTTTGCCTACGAGCTGCGCGGCCCGGTCAGGCTGCTGTCGGGCGGTGGCTACGCCTTTACGGATCTGGCGCGCAAGGTGGTCTCGATCATCAACCTCGCCTCGATCGCGGAGATCGAGACCTTGGTCGGCGCGACCGTGCATCCGCTGCGCTTCCGCGCCAATGTCTACGTCGCCGGCTGGCCGGCCTGGCACGAGACCTCGCTGATGGGCGAAACGCTGCGGATCGGCTCGGCGCGGCTCAAGGTCGTCAAGACCACCACCCGCTGCGCCGCCGTCAACGTCGACCCGGACACCGCCGCCCGCGACCTCGACATCCCGCCGGCGCTGATGGCCCGGCGCGGCAACAATGAATGCGGCATCTACGCCGAGGTGATCGCAGCCGGCGACATCGCGGTCGGCGACGAACTCGCGGTCGAGCAGCTGCGGCTGGTGTAGTTCGAGCACTCACCGCATCGACGGTGCGCCCCCTCTCCCGCTTGCGGGGGAGGGCCGGGGTGGGGGCGCCACACGCGAAAATCTTCGTGAGGACAGACTTCCCCGACCCGCATCGCCTCTCCGATGCGACCTCCCCCGCAAGCGGGGGAGGCGCAGAGCGCGCGAGCCGCGAGGGCTCACCTCATCAGTTCAAGTTCGAGAGCTCTCAGTTCGGCATCACATAGGCATACACGCGGCCGCGCAACACCGCGCTCTCGCGGACGCGGTTGCCGTTGTTGCCGGAGATGACGATCGGATTGCCCTGGGCATCGACGCCCGAGACCACGCCGACATGACCGCCGCCGCGGCGGCTCATCACCGCGATCGCGCCGACCTGCGGGCCGGAGACGCGCTGGCCATAGCTCGCAAACGAGCGCGCCATGTCGGAGCCGGTGCCGCGATGGCCGGTGCGCTCCAGCACCATGTTCATGAAGCGCGCGCACCACAGGCTGCGCCGGCCGGTCGGATTGCCGCTGCCGATGTAGCTGCGGGCCGCGGAGACGACGCTGCTGCCGCCACCGAAGCCGCCGGACGAGGCCATGCCGTCGGACGCCGTGCCCGGCATCATGACGCTGGCCTGCGCATCGGCAACGCCGCTCACCTGCACCCGCGCCACGCCGCGCTCCCAGCGCGACAGCCGGGCGACGGAACGCCGGTGGTGATGATGCCTTGCGTAGTGATGGCCGCCGTGGCTGCGGTGGGCATGATGCCCCGAGCCGTGATGCGGACGGGCCGATGCCGGTGTTGCGGTGACGGCGACGACTGCCGCACCCATGGTCAGCGCAACGATGTGAAGCGACCGGCGAAGGGTAGACACAACCATACTCAATCCTTCTGTTACTTCCCCCAGTACCCTGACTTGGCACCCCCTGGTCCTCAGCGCGGCCCCTCTGCAAGCCGCCAGCGGAGGTCCGTAAAATGTTGCGCTGTGACGAAACCATGACCATCGACGGCAAAAGCCTGGCGACGAGAGGGTGATTCCGAGTCTATGTTACGGCGAAAACAAGGCCGTCGATCGGGACGTTGTCGCGTATCGCGCGACTCGTCATCATCAGGCACGCGACACGGGAGGAGCTGACGATGCCCCATGCAACGGCCAAAGATGGCGTTCGCCTCTATTTTGAAGAGGTCGGCGTGGGCACGCCGCTGATCTTCCTGCACGAGTTCGCCGCCGACCACACCAATTGGGAGCCGCAACTGCGCTACTTCGCGCGGCGCCACCGCTGCATCGCCTACTCCGCGCGCGGCTACACGCCCTCGGACGTGCCGGCCGCGCCCGACGCCTATAGCCACGTGCATTTCTACACCGACGCGATCGCCGTGCTCGACCACCTCGGCATCGACAGCGCCCATTTCGTCGGCCTGTCGATGGGCTCGTACTCCGCGCTGCAGGTGGCACTGAACGCACCGGATCGCATCCGCTCGATGGTGCTGGCCGGCGTCGGCTCGGGCTCCAGCCTCGAGCATCTCGAGGCCTTCCGCGCCCAGTGCCGCGCCACCGCCGAGCAGTTCGAGACACTCGGCTCGGCCGAGACCGCCAAGGTCACCCGCGAGGCCCCCGGCCGCATTCCTTTCCTCATCAAGGACCCGCGCGGCCATGCCGACTTCTACGCCGCGCTCGCCCGCCACGACGCGCGTGGCTCGGCCAACACCATGCGCGGCTTCCAGGGCAGCAGGCCATCGATCTACACCATGACGGACGCCATCCGCCGCGTTACAACCCCGGCCCTGATCATCTGCGGCGACGAGGACGACGCCTGCATCGCGCCGAGTTTGTTTCTCAAGCAGCATCTGCCGGCGTCCGGGCTAACGTTCTTCCCGAAGTCCGGACATGTGTTGAACCTGGAGGAGCCGGCGCTGTTCAACGCATCCGTCGAGCGCTTTATCGCCCTGGTCGAGGCCGGCCGCTGGGGACCGCGCGATCCAAGGTCGATGGCAGGATAAGGAGGCATGCTGCTGCTCCGACTACATCTGTCATTGCCCGCGCACTGGATCGCACGGTCAAGCCGGGCGATGACAGCGTGTTTTGCAGCAGCCACTGTGCGTCCAGACGTCCCTCAGATCGCCGCCTCCTCCAGCCGCTGCCGCAGCAGCGGCACGGCGAAGTCGACGAAGGCGCGCAGCTTCAGCGGCAGCCGGGTCTGGCCGTCATAGACGAGATGCACCGGGCGCGGCGCCGGTTCGAAGGCTTCGAGCACGAGCTGAAGTCGGCCGCTGCGGACATGATCGACGACTTGATAGGACAACGCCCGCACCAGGCCCGCTCCCGACAGGCCGGCTTCGATCGCCGCATCGATCGTGTTGACGCCGAGGCGCGCGCGGAAGCTGGCGGGGATCTCGGCGCCGTCGACTTCGAACGGCCAGGTGCCGGGCACCGACACGCTCTGGAACGAGATCACGCCGTGCCGTGCCAGATCCTCCGGCCGCGCCGGGCAGCCATTGGCGGCGAGATAATCCGGGCTGGCGCAGATGACGTGGCGGACGCTGCCGAGCCGGGTGGCGATCAAACTCGAATCCGGCAACTGGCCGATGCGCAGGGCGACGTCGACCTGGTCGTCGAGAAAGTGCGCGACACGATCGGTCATCACGAGATCGACCGCCACGTCCGGAAAGGCGCCAAGGAAGCGCGTCACCACAGGCAGCGCATGCAGCCGGCCGAACATGATCGGCGCCGTCACCACGAGATCGCCCTTGGGCTCGGAGTATTCGCCGCTGGCGACACGCTCGGCCTCGGCGACCTGTTCCAGGATCGCGCGCGCCGCTGCGACATAGGACCGACCCGCCGGCGTCAGCTCCAGGCCCTTCGCCGAGCGGATCAGAAGCGAAGCCTTCAGATGCGCTTCGAGCTCGGCCACCTTGCGGCTGACCGTCGCGAGCGGCAGCCCGAGCGTCCGGCTGGCCTTCGACAGACTCCCGGCCTCGGCTGCGGCCAACAGCACCGCCATGGCGTCCAGACGATCCAACGTATCTTTCCAAAAAATGGGAGGCCTCTTCTCGAATCTAGCGACTCGCGCCCGATTTTGGAAGGCATAGAACCAGGGTGACGGGCGGCCAACGAGTCCCGACCGCCCGAGACCAGGAGCTTCCCCATGACCACCCAGACCCGCTTCCGAACCGCGACCGTCCACGGCCGCAACGTCTTCTACCGCGAGGCCGGCGACCCGACGGCGCCGACGATCCTGCTGCTGCATGGCCTGCCGACCAGCAGCCAGATGTTCCGCGACCTGATCCCCGCGCTCGCCGATCGCTTCCATCTGGTAGCGCCCGACTACATCGGATTCGGCCATTCCGACGCGCCGTCGCGTGCAGAGTTCGACTACACCTTCGACAACCTCGCCCGGCATGTCGCGGGTCTCGTCGACGTGCTCGGGCTCGAGTCCTACATTCTCTACATGCAGGACTATGGCGGGCCGGTCGGCTTCCGCCTGTTCACGCGGCGGCCGGAGCGCGTGAGAGGCTTCATCCTCCAGAATACCAATGCCTATATGGAGGGGGTCGGCGAGGCGCCGAAGAAGGTGCTGCTGCCGTTGTGGGAGACGCGCACGCCGGAGACCGAGGCGCCTGCTCGCGAGCTGCTGAGCCTCGACGGCACCAAGTTCCAATGGCTGGTCGGCGCCAAGGATCCCGAGGCCGTCAATCCCGACAACTGGACTCTCGACCAGGCGCTGCTCGACCGTCCGGGCACCCAGGACTACCAGCTCGATCTGCTGGAGAACTACAAGACCAACGTCGCGCGCTATCCGGAGTGGCAGGCGGCCTTCCGCGCCCACAGCCCGAAGACGCTGATCGTCTGGGGCCAGCACGATCCGTTCTTCATCCCGCCCGGCGCCCGCGCCTATCTCAACGACCTCGCCGACGTAAAGCTGGTGTGGCTCGACGCGGGACACTTCGTGCTCGACGAGAACACGCCGAAGGTCGCAGCCGAGATCAAGGCGGTGTTCGCGGGCGAGAGAGCGCGCGCATCATCTGCGGCCTAATCCAACAGGGATCGTCACACCACGGAGTGCTGGCAAGCGCGACAGCCGAGGCTCGAGTCGCGCTCTCGCCCGCGCCGGTCGCTGTGTCCTCCGAGAGGCCGCGGCGTACTGGATGCCCGCTTGCGCGGGCATGACAGCCGAGGCTCCCCACCCTCCTCCGTCATCGCGAGCGCCAGCGAAGCGATCCAGGGGCCACATGGAACGGCGTCACGCGTGGCCCCTGGATTGCTTCGTCGCTTGCGCTCCTCGCAATGACGCCCGAAAGCTCCGGCGTCCTCCTACTCGCCGATGATCTTGATCAGCACGCGCTTGCGCCGTCCGCCGTCGAACTCGCCGTAGAAGATCTGCTCCCACGGGCCAAAGTCGAGCTTGGCTTGCGTGATCGCGACCACGACCTCGCGGCCCATGATCTGGCGCTTCATGTGGGCGTCGGCATTGTCCTCGCCGGTGCGGTTGTGGCGATAGCCCGCCACCGGCTCGTGCGGGGCGAGTTCCTCCAGCCATTGCTCATAGTCGTGATGCAGCCCGCTCTCGTCGTCATTGATGAAGACCGACGCCGTGATGTGCATGGCGTTGACGAGCACGAGGCCCTCGCGCACGCCGCTCTCCTTCAGCGCCGCCTCGACCTCACCCGTGATGTTGATGAAGGCCCGCCGGCCCGGCGTCTGGAACCAAAGTTCCTTGCGGAACGATTTCATCGGAACAATTCCAATCTCGTTTGCCATGGCTGCTGATACAGTTATCGTGTCGGTCCTCGAGTGTGCCGCAGCTCACAGCGCGCAGTTCCGACTTCGCCCACACTGGACACGATGGGGTGCATACTGCAAGCCACGAGGCACAGTCTCGCTCCGTCATACAATCCAAGATTGAACCGAACGTTGCGCGGACAGACTTAACTGCATTGCCGATCTCATTTCGACGATGACAACGACAGCGTGGCGGCTCGCCTTTGGGCGACGACCGTGCAGACCTGATCCGGCTGCAGCCGCTCAAATCTCATCGCACGAGAAGCTCGACTTCTACAGGCCCGGCGCCGATCGCAGCGAGTCGCCATTCAGAGGAGAGAGACAATGAGTTTGCTGCGTATCAATCTGTTTGGCGGTCTTGAAATCAGACGGGTCTCGGGCGAGCAGGTCGTCATCCCAAGCCGCAAGGCGGCAACGCTCCTGGGCTATCTCGCCCTCACCTCTCCGCACGGCATTTCACGCAGCAAGCTGGCCGCACTCCTGTGGGAAGGCCGCTTCGGCGACAATGCGCGCGCAAACCTGCGCCAGGCGCTGTTGACGCTGCGCCGGGTGCTGCCGCAATGCGCCGACGTCATCTCGGCGGAGCGCGACGACATCCGCATCCATCCGAACGCCGTCACCACCGACGTGCAGGAGTTCGAGCTGCTGCTGCAACTCGGCGATCTGGAAACCATGGCCCGCGCCGCCGCGCTGTTCCGCGGCGAATTGCTCGACGGCATCAGCTCGACGTCCTGCGCGTTCGAGGCGTGGCTCTCCGCCGAGCGTCAACGCTTGAAGACTCGTGCGATCCGGGCGATCGCGGGCCTGCTCGACGTCGGCGGCCGGGAACATGTGGAGATCGCCACGACGTTCTCATTGCGTGTGCTGGCCGCCGATCCGCTGCAGGAGGACGTCCACCGCACCTTGATGCGCTGCTACGCGCAGCAGGGCCGCCGTGCCGACGCCCTGCGTCAATATGACTTCTGCCGCACCATCCTGCGCAAGCAGGTCGGCGCCACGCCGGAGAGCGAAACCGAATCCCTGCAGCGTGAGATCAGGCGCATGCTCCGCGTCTGACGATCGGCGCGACCTTGCTCCATGCGTTCCACACACGATCGATTTTGACGGCACTTTCACGCCCTGCTTGACACTTGCATCACGGCCACACGCGCAACATCGCCCTCGATCGACGTCGCGCAGCAACTACTCCTGATGAGGTCAAGCGGCGCGCCGCTCGAAGATCAGACAACGAGCGAGGAGACTCAACATGAGTGGCATGCAGCAGTCGACTGAAGACTATGGTCAATTGAATCCCGAAGGGATCTTCGGCTCCGTTCTCGGCAGGTTCGCCGGACAAGCGATCGGACGCCTGATCGGCGGCAAGACCGGCCGCGACTTTGGCGGCGCCATCGGTGGAATCGCCGGCGGGTTCGCGCCGTTCTCGGCCGGCCCCGGCACCGAGCAGCCGTCGGAGATGGAGCTGCAGGGCTTCTGGAGCGTACTCAAGAAGATCGGACAGGGCGTCCAGACCGGTCTCAATGTCGGCCACAACCTCGGCATCTTCAGCGCCGGTCCGCAAGCGGCCCCCGCCGCCGCGCAGCCGACCGACATGGAGCTGCAGGGCTTCTGGAGCGTGCTCAAGAAGATCGGTCAGGGCGTCCAGACCGGTCTCAATGTCGGCCACAACCTCGGCATCTTCAGCGCCGGCCCGCAGGCAGCCCCCGCCGCCGCGCAGCCGACCGACATGGAGCTGCAGGGCTTCTGGAGCGTGCTCAAGAAGATCGGACAGGGCGTCCAGACCGGCCTCGATGTCGGCCACAACCTCGGCATCTTCAGCGCCGGCCCGCAGGCCGCCGCGGCGGCGCAGCCGACCGACATGGAGCTGCAGGGCTTCTGGAGCGTGCTCAAGAAGATCGGACAGGGCGCGCAGACCGGCCTCAACATCGGGCATACGCTCGGCATCTTCGCCACCGGCCAGCCCACCGGCACGATGCACTAGACCGATTGGAAGCAACGATCCGCGACATTCGCAACGCGGATGCAAGCGAGTGAGACGGTGGGCGCGCCGAAGGTCCGCCCACCGCCGACCTGACATGGAGGGAGCGAGGCATGCCGGATCCGAACTCGGAGCAGGAATTCATCGTGCAGGGCGAGCCGGTCAAGTCCGGCCAGCTTGCTGATCATCTGAGCCGCGAGCCCGGCGTGAAGCGCATCGGTCAGGTCGCCCCCGACGTCGTCATCCTGTCGATGACGAAGAGCCAGGCCGATCGCCTCCGATCGACTTTCAGCACGATCGTGGTCGAGCCGAACGCTCCACTGAAACCCTTTGGCGCCGGCTGACTCCAGCCGCGCCCCCGACGATGTCACGAGCGAGGATGAAGGAGCCCGCAGATGGCCGCACGAAGCAAATCCGAAATCTCTGATCAGAAGGATGCGGCCGGCACGGCCGTCAACGGCACCGGAGCGCAGCCTGGAGCGGAGCAGCCCTCAGCCGAGGCCGCTGCCGCACCGCAGGCCGCAGCACGGGTGACCGCCGCATCAGCCCCTGCCTCGCCAGGGACCGGTCGCAGCGACGGCGGCACGGCGGCGCCAGCAACGGGCCAACCCGGCGCAACGATCTCGCAGCGGCGGGCGCAGTACATCCTGGCCCCGCGCCAGCAGACGGGGCTTGCGACCTTCAGCGCCGACTTCATCGTCCAGCAACTGACAAACACTCCCGACATCGACGTGGTGAAAACGATTCAGCCGCCGCGGCTGCTCGGATTTCAGAGCGCCGACCCGGGACAGGCGCCGCTCGGCCCCATGGTGCTGGCCCGCATGACGCCCGACAAGGCCGAATTGCTCAAGGCCCAGGCCGGAGCGCGGCTCGCGGTCGAGCGCGATGCGCCGCTCACCTACATGCTCGATCCGACCGTTCCGCAGACTCCGGCGCCGCACCAGCTTCCCAATCCCGGCGTTCTCATTCCCCTGGCCGACGGCTTCTCGACGACGATCGAAGTGGTCGGCGAGAGCGGTCCGCTGCCGGAAGTGGAAGTCTACGTGTTCGGCAGCGTGTGGCCGGTTCAGGGCGTCACCAACGCCAGCGGCCGTGTCACGCTCAAGATTCAGGGCGAAACGCCCGACACCATCCGCTCGATCCTGATCAAGCCGCGGGTCGATTACTGGACCTTCTGGCTCGACCGCCCGCAACTGACCCCCGACAGCGTAAATCGCATTGCCACGAAGACGCTGGGCGCCTACCTGCGCGGCTTTCCCGGCCAGCAATTGCTGGGATGGGGCCAGCGCGCGATGGGCCTCGATCGTGTTCCCCTCGCCTACAATGGCGCGGGCGTGAAGATCGCGGTGATCGATTCCGGCGCAGCACCAACGCATCGCAATCTGCACGGCGTCACGATCGGCAAGAGCATCGTCGGCAATGATCCCGCGAGCTGGACCATCGATACCATCGGTCACGGCTCGCATTGCGCCGGGATCATCGCCGGCGGCCCGGTCGGCAGCGGCGGCGGCATTCGCGGCTTCGCTCCGGCGGCCGAAATCCATGTCTGCCGGATCTTCCCGGGCGGCCGGTTCAGCGATCTCGTCTCGGCGCTCGACTACTGCATGGAGAACGGCATCGACGTCGCCAATATGAGCCTGGGCGGCGGCGAGCCGTCGCAGATCATCGAGGAGCGGATCCTGCGGGCCAAGCAGATGGGCCTCGCCTGTATCGTCGCTGCGGGAAATTCGTCGGGGCCGGTCCAGTTTCCTGGCTCGACGCCGCATTGCCTGTCGGTCGCCGCGATGGGCAAATGGGGCGAGTTTCCCGAGGACAGCTTCCACGCCCAGCAGGCGCTGGATGGCTTCCGCAGCAGCGACGGATATTTTCCGGCGAAGTTCAGCTGCTTCGGGCCGGAGATCGACGTCTGCGCGCCCGGCGTCGGCATCGTGTCCTCGCTGCCGGCCGATGGATTCGGGGCGTGGGACGGCACCTCGATGGCGACGCCGCATGTCACCGGCCTCGCTGCGCTGGTGCTGGCGCATCATCCCGACTTCAAGGGCCCGTTCGCGACGCGCGACGCGCGACGCGTGGAGCGGCTGTTCCAGATCCTGAAGGAGACGTCGACGCCGCTGCAGTTCGGCGACCCCAATCGTGCGGGAGCCGGGCTGCCGAACGCGATGCGCGCCCTCGGCCTGGAAGCGGCCGTCGCCTCCGCGCCCGCGGCCGATCCCTCGCTCGACGTCCTTCGTCGTCTGCTGGGACTGGCGCGCGGCGAAGCGCAGAACGCCGCGACGTCT
Source organism: Bradyrhizobium sp. HKCCYLRH2047 (assembly GCF_051168175.1). Classification (NCBI taxonomy): domain Bacteria; kingdom Pseudomonadati; phylum Pseudomonadota; class Alphaproteobacteria; order Hyphomicrobiales; family Nitrobacteraceae; genus Bradyrhizobium; species Bradyrhizobium sp. HKCCYLRH2047. The sequence goes on along the minus strand of NZ_JBNPUM010000002.1, from coordinate 440,618 downwards.
CCGACGCTGGCGCCGCAGGCGCCCAATGGCAAGCCCAACGGATCCGGCTCGGTTGCCAGGGGCCCGGCAACGACGACCGGCGAGTGGTCGAGCCCGGCCGCCGGTGATCCCAGTCCGGCGCAGATCCGCGACATGATGCACAAGGTCGGCTTGCTGTAGATTGCCGACGAGGCAGCAGCGACCAAGCCGCATCAGACGTTGTACGACGGGCAGTTTGCGCATGAGCTTCATGCACGAACTGCCCGTCACGTTAATTGTCATTAGATATGCGACCACCGTGAGATATGCGACCACCGTGTGAATGAGTTAAGTCCAGAGGGATTGAAGACGCGCAATCCTCGCCGGATCACCGCGGCGGTCTGCGCTATCAAGCAGCCGCAGCCAGAATCTCTGCCCACGCCTCCGGCGTGACTGCGTAGGGACCAACGGCGCCGCTATGGAATTTGCGCCATAGCGACGGGCGGATCAGCGACGCGCCGAGCGCAGCGATGACGGGAACGAGCGCAAGCGGATCGCCCGCGACTGGCGTCAGTTCCTCGGTTGATCCGGCGTAGTCGCCGCGTGCCGCAATCGCATCGATCGCTTCGCGCAACACCGCGATCCGCGCCCCCGTCTGCTCGGCGGCGCCAAGGATCGCCAGCAGCGTCTGGCGGGTCCGCACGCCGGCGGCCCCGGCCGGACATTCCCCAGTCGCAGCACCAATGGCCGCATCGATCATCGCCGCAACGAGATCCACACCCGCCGCGAAGGCGTTGGCAGGTTCGACCAGCCGGGGATTGACATCAATGATGACCGGTCCGCCATCGGCGATGATCACATCCATCGACAGCCCACCGCGCCAATCCAGCAACGCGACCAGCCGCGACAGCATGACGGCCAGACCGGGCAGCACGATGCTCTGCTTCAGCGACGCTCCGCCACCGACGCCCTCGCGCACGCGAAGGCAGGCATGATGCGCAACCAGCCGGCCGCGGTTGGCAACGGCCTGCACCATTGCGAGCGGCCCTGCCACCTCGGACTGGACAATCAACGCCGAGCCGTCACCAAGTCCAAGCTCGCGCGCGGCTGCATTGAGCTCGGCGGCGTTTCGCGCCCTGCGGACGCCCGAGCTTGCCGTGCTGACGGGGCGCTTCAGAAAAACGGGATAGGCTGCGACGTCACGGAGATCCTCGATCCGCGAGACCATCGTCGTGGGCGGCTGTGGCACGCTTGCGGCTTCGAGCGTATGAAAGGCGGATATCTTGTCTTGAACCCGCGTGAGACTTTTGAACGGCGGCGCGATCGTGGTGACCCGAAGCTGCGGCAATCTTGCCGAGAGCACCGTCACCTGCTCCTGCGTCGGAAACAGCAGATCGACCTTTCGCTCGGCTGCAATGCGTTCTGCCGCGGCGAGCCATCCGAACGGATCGCGTCCGAACCGCGGCACGTCATGAACCGCCCGCACATGCCGGGTGAAGCGCGACAGGCAGATCCGCGTCGAGGATAGGATCTCGACCTCATGTCCGAGCGCGCCGAGGCGCCCGGCGACCTGACGCGACGTGAGGCCTGATCCTTCCGACAGCAGGACGCGCATCCCAGATCGCCTCACGTTCCTGAAGAGAAGAAGTGTCGGAGATCGCGAAAGGTGGCATCGAACCGCGGCCAAATCAATGTTTGTGCTTGGCTCGCGGTCTCGGCGAGCCTTGAGCCGCGTCCATCAGCGATAATTAATCGCGGCGCATCGGTTCGGAGAGTCCGGGATCGACCTGCCAACGCCGCGTGATGTTGGTGACAGGGAGAATGCACGTGATGTCCGCACGACGGGCAGATCGCGCATGACGCTCATGCACGAATTGCCCCGTCGTGTTAGTTCGTCGCACGAAAGTCCTTGCGCCGTCGGGCAAATCAGGCGCAGATTTCCGCGCGTCCCGCCTCACAGCAAGAGGGGCGTATCGCGGTCGTCACGAACGCTGAGTGTGGGATGCGATGGGCGTGTCGGATTGCGCGTGGGATTGCCCGCGCGGACGAACAATTCCGATGCGCACGGTCAAGTCGCGCGGTCCTGGCATCCCGACGCTGATGTCAAGTTCGTTGTGGTGCTCTGCATCACGCGGACGACGGTGGCCAGAAAGCCGGCGCACCGGGGAGAACGCGAAGCAGCCGTTCAACCATCGCGCAGGGAAGGCCGGGTGTTCCGGCTCGTACCTGTGGTTCCTGCCGCCTGCATTTTTTTCGCAGGCGGGCCATGGGTGCGGCCAGCATCCGGCCTTCCCTGCGCCTCTGCGTTATCCGGAGGCGACGCGTGACGCAAAGCTCGGGCGCGGATGCGCCGCGAGGATAAGGCAGCATGTCTCAGACTAACCGCTCTTTGAAAAGTGGAAACCGCCAACCCCAAGCTCGTCATGGCCGGGCTTGTCCCGGCCATCCACGTCGCTCCGCAAATACGATTTACATTGTGATCGTATCGAAGAGATCGTCCCAATCTGGATTAGTTGCAATGATCAGCCCGACCTTCCAGGCACGTGACCAATGCTTGATGTTGTGCTCGCGCTGGATCGCGCTCTGAATGTGTCGTCGAAGACTTCGAAGTAAACGAGCCGCTTCAAACCATATCGCTTAGTGAAGCCGTCGACGAGGCCAGATCGGTGCTGATACACCCGGCGCACGAGATCACTGGTCACACCGACGTACAGCGTGCCATTCGGACGATTGGTCATGAAATACACGTAGCCGCTCGCCATGTCGTCATACTGCAAGACGTGGATGGCCGGGACAAGCCCGGCCATGACGTGGGGAGAGAGCGAGGACCAAACTTCGGCAGCACCCCGGGGCTGCGCTCGGTTCCCTACCGCCGCTCACCCCTGCTCAGCAGGAACACCCCCTGCTCGCCGAACATGTTCCAGAACCACCAGGGCATGGCGACGCGCAGGGGACGGCCGTAACTATCGAGGGCGACGGCGCGTTCCATCTTGACGTCGATCTCGTCGCAGAGCTGCACGAAGTCCTTGATGGTGCAGAAATGAATGTTCGGCGTGTCGTACCAGGTGAAGGGCAGATTGTCGGTGCGCGGCATGTGGCCACCGACCAGCAACTGCAGCCGCAGCCGCCAGAAGCCGAAATTCGGAAAGGTGACGATGGCGCGGCGGCCGATGCGCAGCAGGTTCTCCAGCACGACCTTGGGCTGCCGCGTCGCCTGCAGGGTCTGCGACAGAATCACGTAGTCGAACGCGTCGTCCGGATAATCGACGAGATCCGTATCGGCGTCGCCCTGCACCACCGCGAGCCCCTTGGCGACGCAATGGTTGACGCCCTCGCGGGACAGCTCGATGCCGCGGCCGTCGATGCCGCGGCTTTCCAGCAGTTGCAGCAGATCGCCATCGCCGCAGCCGATGTCGAGCACCTTGGAGCCGCGCTCGACCATGCCGGCGACCAGCAGATGATCAGGCCGATAGGCCAGCACCTCGCCGCCAGTGAAGCCGTTCAGCGGCAGCACACCCTGCATGCTCATGGCTCAGTCTCCCTTCGCATGGGCAAGCCCGCGCGCCTTGCCGGCGGAATCGAGAAACGCGCTGGCGATCTCGAAGAACTCGGGGACATCGAGCAGGAACGCGTCGTGGCCCCGGTCGGTCTCGATCTCGGCGAACGACACCCGCGCGCTGGAGGCGTTGAGCGCATGCACCAGCGCGCGCGACTCCGCAGTCGGAAACAGCCAGTCGCTGGTGAACGACACCACGCAAAAACGGGTCTTGATGCCGCGAAACGCCGCCGCCAGCACGCCGTCATGGTCGCCGGCGATGTCGAAATAATCCATCGCCCGCGTCAGATAGAGATAGGAGTTGGCGTCGAAGCGCTCGACGAAGGACGATCCCTGGTAGCGCAGGTAGCTCTCGACCTGGAAATCGGCGTCGAAGGAGAACGTCGGCAGCTCGCGGTCCTGCATGCGGCGGCCGAACTTGCGATGCAAGGCGGCGTCGGAGAGGTAGGTGATGTGCGCAGCCATGCGCGCCACAGCCAGGCCGCGATGCGGATGCGTGCCCTTGTCGGCGTAACGGCCGTGATCCCAGTCGGGATCGGCCATCACGGCCTGGCGGCCAAGCTCGTGGAAGGCGATGTTCTGCGCCGAGTGGCGCGTCGCGCAGGCGATCGCGAGATTGGCGAACACGCGCTGCGGATAGGCCACCGTCCATTGCAGCGCCTGCATGCCGCCCATCGAGCCGCCCACCACGGCGAACAGCGTGTCGATGCCGAGATGGTCGATCAGCATCGCCTGCGCCCGCACCATGTCGGGGATGGTGATGATCGGGAAATCGAGCCCCCACACCTTGCCGGTGGCGGGGTTCAGCGAGGCCGGCCCGGTCGAGCCCATGCAGCCGCCGATCACGTTGGAGCAGATGATGAAATAGCGACTGGGATCGAGCGGGCGGCCGGGACCGACCAGCGTCTCCCACCAGCCGGGCTTGCCGGTGACGGGATGGCGGTTGGCGACGTGCTGGTCGCCGGTCAGCGCGTGGCAGACCAGCACCGCGTTCGACCGGTCGGCATTGAGCTCGCCGTAGGTCTGGTAGGCGATCTGGAACGGCGACAGGTCGACGCCGCAATCGAGCCTGAGCGGCTTGTCGGCGCCGAACTGCGCCACCGGCGAGCTCGGATGATCGACCTCGTGCGAGCGCTCGTCGGGCGCGACCGTGCGCAACGCGGATGTAGGCGTCGCAGATTTGGACGTCGCAGATTTGGACTTCGCAGATTTGGACTTCGGCGTCAGACCTGTCATGTCTCTCACCCCAGCCATCCGGCCAGGGCTCCCGAACCACGTGACACATCAGGCCATGAAAAACCCGGCCTGAACTGGGGTTCGGCCGGGATCGATAACGTCCCCGGCCTGTTTAGCGAGTTTTTTAACGTGGCTGCAAGCCGGCCGGCTCAAATGACCACGGAACGGGCAGAAACTAGTCCCGCGGGCGCTATTCGTCAAGGCAAGCTGGGGTTGACCGTTGGTCGGGCGCTCCGCCGCAGGTCAGCCAAGCCTGGATGGCGCAAAGTAAACTTGCTGTTGCGCAGGTCCGCGGCATCGGAGAGAACGGCATCCGTTCCTTTGGCCGCAGGTTTTCCCGTGGCCTCGCGAAGAGTGACACGGACCATGTCGAACCCGCCGCCAGCCCCGCCCTCGCTCGCCGATCTGCGCAAGGAGATCGATGCCATCGACGAGCAGGTCCATCAGTTGCTGATGAACAGGGCCGACATCATCGACCGGCTGATCAAGGTCAAGAAGACCCAGGAGGTCGGCTCGGCGTTCAGGCCCGCGCGCGAGGCCGACATGATGCGCCGCCTGGTGCAGCGCCATCGCGGCATCCTGCCGCTCGACACCGTCGAGGGGATCTGGCGCGTCATCGTCTCGACCTTCACCTATGTGCAGGCGCCGTTCTCGGTTCATGCCGACGTGTCGGTCGGCGAATCCGCGATGCGCGATTCCGCCCGGTTCCATTTCGGATTCGTGGTGCCCTACGTGCCGCATTTCAGCGCGCAAGCCGCGGTCGAGGCTGTGGCGCGCTCGAAGGGCGATCTCGCGCTGGTGTCGACGACCTCCGGCCATACGCCGTGGTGGATCACGCTCGAGCCCGTGGGCGCGCCAAAGATCATCGCGCGGATGCCGTTCATCGAGCGCGCCGACCATCCCGCCGCGCTGCCGGTGTTCGCGGTGTCGCGCGTCGCCGACGATGCGCTGGTGCTCGAGGTCGAGACCTGGAGCATCCGCGTCTCCGGCTGGAATGCGCAGGTGTCGCGGGCGCTGTCGCCGCTCGCCGACGTCATCGCGGTGCCCGATACCGCCTTCGACGGCGCCGCACTGCTGGTATCGATCGAGTCGCCGTCGAACCTCGACAAGATCAAGGCTGCCCTGATCGCGGCGGGCGCCTCGGTACGCTCCGCCGCCCTCGTCGGCGGCCATGCGAAACGCTATACGGTTCCGAGCTGAGACGCCCCGCGCCAGTGATGATTTTCCGGAGTTGACGATGAACCGCCCCGTGCCGAACCCCGGCATCCTCGATATCGCGCCCTATACGCCGGGCAAGAGTCCCCAGCCGGAGCCGGGCCGCAAGGTTTTCAAACTGTCGGCCAATGAGACCCCGTTCGGCCCCTCGCCGAGGGCGATCGAGGCATTCAAGAGTGCGGCCACTCACCTGGAAGATTATCCGGAAGGGACTTCACGTGTGCTGCGCCAGGCGATCGGCCGCACCTACGGCCTCGATCCCGACCGCATCGTCTGCGGCGCCGGCTCCGACGAGATCCTCAATCTGCTGGCACACACCTTTCTCGGCCAAGGCGACGAGGCGATCTCGACCGCGCACGGCTTCCTGGTCTATCCGATTGCGACCATGGCCTGCGGCGCCAGGAACGTGGTTGCCGCGGAGACGGAGTATCGCACCGACGTCGACGCCATCCTTGCCGCGGTGACGCCGCGCACCAAGCTGGTCTGGCTCGCCAACCCGAACAACCCGACCGGCACCTACATCCCGTTCGACGAGGTCAAGCGGCTGCGCGCCGGCCTGCCGTCGCAGGTCGTGCTGGTGCTCGACGCCGCCTATGCCGATTACGTCTCGCGCAACGACTATGAGTTCGGGCTCGAGCTGGTCGCCACGACCGAGAACACCGTGGTCACCCATACGTTCTCGAAGATCCACGGGCTCGCGGCGCTCCGCGTTGGCTGGATGTTCGGCCCGGCGCATATCGTCGATGCGATCAACCGCATCCGCGGGCCGTTCAACGTTTCCTCGCCGGCGATGCTCGCGGCGGTCGCCGCGATCGAGGACACCGCGCATCAGCAGATGTCGAAGACGCACACGGAAACGTGGCGCAACTGGCTGACCGAGGAGATCGGCAAGCTTGGGCTGAAGGTGACGCCGAGTGTCACCAATTTCATCCTGATCCACTTCCCGACCGACAAGGGCAAGACCGCGGTCGAGGCCGACGAATTCCTGACCCGGCGCGGCCTCGTGCTGCGCGCGCTCGCCAACTACAAGCTGCCGAACGCGTTGCGCATGACGATCGGCACCGAGGAGGCCAATCGTCTGGTCGTGGAGGCTCTCAGCGAATTCATGAGGGCGACATGAGCGTCGCGGGGCGATTCGAACGCGTCGCGCTGATCGGCTTCGGCCTGATCGGCGGCTCGATCGCGCGCGCGGCGCGGCTGCAGGGCGTGGCCGGCGAGATCGTCACCACGGCGCGCTCGGAGAAGACGCGCGCGCGTGTCGCCGAGCTCGGCGTCGTCGACCGCGTCGTCGCGAGCAATGAAGAGGCGGTCAAGGACGCCGATCTCGTCATCCTCTGCATTCCCGTCGGCGCCTGCGGTCCGGTTGCGGCCGAGATCGCGCCGCATCTGAAGCCGGGCGCCGTCATCTCCGACGTTGGCTCGGTGAAAGGCGCGATCGTGCGCGACATGGCGCCGCATCTTCCGGCGAACGTCCACTTCGTGCCGGCCCATCCCGTGGCCGGCACCGAGAATTCCGGGCCGGATTCCGGCTTCGCCGAGCTGTTCATTAACCGCTGGTGCATCCTGACGCCGCCCGACGGCGTCGATGCCGGCGCGATCGATCGTCTGCGTGCGTTCTGGACGGCGCTCGGCGCCAAGGTCGAGATCATGACGCCGGACCATCACGACCGCGTGCTCGCGATCACCAGCCACCTGCCGCATCTGATCGCCTACACCATCGTCGGCACCGCCGACGAGCTGGCGCAGGTGACCGAGTCCGAGGTGATCAAGTTCTCCGCCGGCGGCTTCCGCGACTTCACCCGCATCGCCGCCTCCGATCCGACGATGTGGCGCGACATCTTCCTGAGCAACAAGGATGCCGTGCTCGACATGCTCGGCACCTTCACCGAGGACCTGTCGAAGCTGACGCGGGCGATCCGGCGCGGCGACGGCGAGGCGCTGTTCGATCACTTCACCCGCACGCGCGCGATCCGCCGCGGCATCGTCGACATCGGCCAGGATTCGGCGGCGCCGGATTTCGGCCGGCCGCTGCCGCAGTTGAAGAAGAGCTGAGGTCAGAACAGCGGCGGGACGCGGGCGACCTTGAACGGACCGAGCACGACGACGCCGTCGGAGAACCGCAGCGGGAAGGTCCGCGCCTTGCGGCCTTCGAGGGTGGCCTCCTTGCCGAGCGCATTGATGCCGAGTGCGACGCCGACATTGGCGTTCTGCTTGACGACCTTGCCGAGGCCGGGAATGGCGCGGTCGAGCGCACCGAGCAGGTTGTTGACGTCCTGCGACTTCACACCGGGCGCCACGCGGTCGAGCGTTCCCTGCGGCACGCCGTTCTCGAGCATCTTGTCGAGGCCGAGCGCCGGGATGACCTTTTCGATCCCGGCGACCGTCATCTGCACCTCGCCATCGATGTTGCCGTTGGCGGTCAGGCTGAGCGTGCCCGAGGCAACGGCGAGCAACTCGCCCTGCTGGATGCGCGATTGGACGATCTCGACATGACCGCCGGCGGCCTGGATCTCGCGAAACCGCTCCGGCCAGGGTTTGGGCCGGAAGTCCTTGAGCCCGGTGACGCGGGCCTGGATGTCGGCATTGAACGGTTCGGCCAGCAGCGGATGACCGCCCTGGATGCTGCCGTTTTCGATCTGCAGCGCAGTCTCCAGCACCGGATGATCCGACGGCGTGCCCTCGGCGAGACGGCCGTGCAATTCGGCATGATCGGCGCGCGCTGCGGGCACGGCGGTGTTGCCCTCGATGCGGTCGATGGTCGGTTGTTCGAACACGAGGTCGGCGCGCTGCGGCGGCCCCGGGAGGCCGCGGACGCTGGCCTCGCCGACGCGCCAGTTCACGGAGAACGACGCCGGTCCACGACCATCGGCAATCGTCGCGGGTCCCTTGAACTCCGCGATGATCCGCTTCGGGTCCCAAACCTGGGCGACGACGAGGATCTCGTCGAGCTTCGCATTCATCAAGGGCGTACCGGCCGCCTGCGAAAACAGCGCCACGCTTGGATCCGTGCAGCGGACCTCGAGCCGGAACGGGAAGCCCGCGACCGAGCGCTTCGCGCAGTCATAGACGCGTCCCGATTTTGCTTCGCGCGCACGCCAGGCGTCGGCCTGGACATCCACTTGCGAAGCGGCGAAGAACCAGAATGCGCTCCACGCAACAGCGGCGATCAGGAGCAGGACGGGAGCGATGAAAAGCCCCCAGCGAGAGCGCCTGCGCGGCGGTGGCGGCGAACGAGACATGCAGGACACCCTTTGGGCAGCAATTTTGGCAATTCGGCGATCACGGATTGTGTATCTAAATTAACAATTCGCGAGCACCGTACTTAGGCTTCCGCATTGATGTCCGCAATGACCCTCTCCGAACCCGACCTTCCCGATGGCGACCTCTGGGTGTTCGGCTATGGCTCGCTGATGTGGCGCCCTGGCTTCGACTTCGTCGAGCAGGTGCCGGCTCGGCTGATCGGCGAGCATCGCGCGCTGTGCGTCTACTCGTTCGTCCACCGCGGAACGCCGGAGAAGCCGGGCCTCGTGCTCGGTCTCGATCGCGGCGGCGCGTGTCGCGGCATTGCGTTTCGGGTCGCAGCAGACAAGCGCGACGAGACCATCGCCTACTTGCGGGCGCGTGAGCAGGTGACCTCGGTCTATCGCGAAGTGACGCGCTCGGTTTGGCTTGAAAACGAAGCGCGCGAGCGGGTGAGCGCATTGGTCTACGTGGTCGATCGCGGCCATGTGCAATATGCAGGCCGGCTGTCGCCGCAGGAGCAGTTGCGCCATGTGCGCCAGGGTCACGGCCAGTCCGGCGCCAATCGCGACTACGTGATCTCGACCGTGAAGGCGATCGAGGCGCAGGGCTTTCGCGACACGCAGCTGCATCGGCTGGCGACGATGCTGCACGATGACGGCCACTCGCTGCATCCTGCGCCAGGCAAGACATAGCCCTCAAGCCTTCACCGGCGCCCGCACCCCGCCAAACAACTGCGCCTGTTCCGCTTGCCCCGCGGCGACGAGCCGGCCGGTCGCCTCTTCGATGACACCCTGAATCCGCGCCATGAACTCATCGCGCGGCAGGCCAGGCGGCAGCGGATCGAGAAACTCCACGACGAGCGTGCCCGGATAGCGCAGAAATGTGCGGCGTGGCCAAAACAAACCCGAATTCAGGGCCACCGGCAGGCAGGGTACGCCGCAATCCGTGTAGATCAAACCGACCCCGCCCTTGTAGTCCGGCGGTGCGCCCGCCGGGCGCCGGGTGCCTTCCGGGAAGATCACGAACTGACGGCCATGCTTCACCTCCTCCGCCGCCCGCCGCATCACCTGCTTCAACGCGCGGGCGCCGGAGCTGCGGTCGATCGCGATCATGTCCGCCTTGACGAGATACTGTCCGAACAAGGGAATGCGCAGCAGCTCGCGCTTGAGAACGAAGAATGGCGCATCGAAGAAATGCAGCAGCGAGATCGTCTCCCACATCGACTGATGCTTGGCGGCGACGATCAGCGGCCCCTTCGGGATCTTCTCGACGCCGCGATATTCGACGCGGATGTTGCAGACGACGCGCATCAACACGATGTTGCTCTGCGCCCACCAGTTGGCGACGCGCAGCAGCGCCTTGCGGGGCATCGCCAGGGTCGGCAACGCGATCAGCGCCCAGAGCACGAAGTTCGGGTAGAAAAGGATGTTGAACAGCAGCGAACGCAGGAAGATCGAGACCATCAGAAACCCAGTTCAATTGGCTTGCGCCGTCGTCGGTCGGCGCGACACCGAGCCGGTTGGCGGATCGACCTCGGGCACGAGATCGAGGCCGAGATCGGCCAGCCGCAGCCGCATCTCGGCGGCGACATATTTGGCGTATTCGGACAGCAGAAGTCGCACCGTCGGCGCGCTGGTCCACCACGGCTCGTCGCGCCATTTCTCGCCGACGACGGCATAGGGAATGAGATCCATGCTTGGCATCGCATGCGAGAGTTCGACGATGGCCCGGGGCATGTGATAGTTCGACGTCACCACGATCAGCGACTTGAAGCCGCGCTCGCTGGCCCATCGCCGCGTCTGCGCGGCGTTGCTGCGGGTGTTGATCGCCGAATAATCCAGATCGACGCAGCAGTTGATGAATGATCGCGCCTCGGGCAGCGACCGGGTGATGTCGCTGGCCTCGTTGGTCGGGTGCACGCCGGAGATCAGCAGCCGCCGGCCATAGCCTCCCGCCAGGAGTTCCACCGCGTCCGATACGCGTGACGAGCCGCCGGTCAGGACCACGATTCCGTCCGCCTTGCGCTCGGGCTGGATCTCGGCGCCCCGCAATTGCGAGAGGAAGCCGACGAAGCCGACCGCCGCGACGAAGAAGCCGACCCCGAGCGTCGCCACGGCACCCGCGAGCGTCCGCCACACCGCCACGGTGAGCGGCAGCTTTCGCCTGCTATGGTCAGTCTCCGGCTCCATGCAACGCCTGGCTTGTCCTTGCCTGCCTGCGCGCGGCGCCATGCCGTCGCGCGATCCCGTCGTTCAAGTCCGGGAACGCAGGCAGGTTTCGCCGGCCTCCCGATCACGTTCGCTCGCCGCCGATCCTGGCGCGCGACCTCCGCCGTGTTCGTGACCCAGCTCACCCCGTCCTGCCTCATCCCGGCGCAGACGATTTTAGGCGGTTTTCGGGCCAAGTGAAATCCGCAACGAGACGGCTGGGGATAGAAGCCGCCATCAGTCGATGCTCGCCAGCGTCGTGAACAGGGTCCGGCGTGCGGCCCAGCCGGTCACCGCGGCGATCACCACGGCCTGCAGCGCGATCGCGACATAGCCGAGCGGGCGCAGCGAGAACGTCCCCAGCAACGCCGCGAACTGATCGCCGACGGGGGTGCCAGAGAACCAGTTGGCGATCGACTCCGAGAACCCGAATCCGAGCATCGCAAGGCCGCCGCCGATCACGCCCCCCTCCAGTCCGAGCTGCAGGAAGTGCCGCAGGAAGTGATTGGCGATGTAGCGGTCACCGGCGCCGACGAAGTGCAGCACCTCGACGATCGGCCGGTTCGCGGCCATCGCGCCGCGGGTCGCGAACGACACCGAGATGATGGTGGCCGCGATCACCAGCACGAGAATGCCGAAGCCTGCAAACAGGGTCGCGCCGGTCATCGAGCGCATCCGCTCGATCCAGGCGCGATGGTCGTCCACGCTGGCGGTCGGCGCAACCTGGGTCACGCGGGTGCGCAGGGCGTTGAGATCGAAGCTGGTGCCGGGCTGGACGCGCGCAATGATCACGCGCGGCACCGGAAGCTCGTCGAACGACAGGCCGCTGCCGAGCCACGGCTCCAGCAGCTTGCTGGATTCCTCCTTGGTAAAGGGCCGGACCTCGACGATGCCCGACTGCCCCCGCATCGCGTCCGTCACCAGGGCAATGTCACGCTCGATGTCGCGGCCGGTCTTGGGACGGACCTGGACCGTGATCTCGCTCGCCACCTCCGACTGCCACTCGGCCGCGGACTCGCTGACCAGCAGCACGCCACCGGTCGTGATCGAGGCCAGGAAGGTCATGATCGCGACCACGGCGACCAGCGCGCGGCCCGCGATCGAGGCGCGCGGCACGATCGGCGACACGATGCGGGCCTGCGCCGGCAGTTGCGGGCGGTCGTCGCCGAGATCGACCAGAAGGCCGCGATCGTCTACGCTACTCATAGATGTGCAATCGTCCCTGATGCAGCACCAGCCGGCGGGCCTCGTATTGGTCCATCAGCGTGATGTCATGGGTTGCGATGATCACCGCCGTGCCCGAGCGGTTCAGCTCGATGAATAGCCGCAGAAGGCGGCGACCCAGTGTCGGATCGACGTTGCCGGTCGGCTCGTCCGCGAGCAGCAGCTGCGGCCGCGAGATCACGGCGCGCGCGATCGCCGCGCGCTGCTTCTCGCCGCCCGACAGGATCGGCGGCAGCGCATCCATGCGCTCGCCGAGACCGACCCATTTCAGCAGGTCGATGACCTCCTTGCGGTAGCTCGATTCGTCGCGGCCCATGACCCGAAACGGCAGCGCCACGTTCTCGTAGGTCGTCATGTGGTCGAGCAGCCGGAAATCCTGCAGCACGATGCCGATGCGCTTGCGCAGATCGGCGATCTCCTCCTTGCTGAGCAGCGAGATGTCGTAGCCGAACAGATTGACCAGGCCGCGGGTCGGCCGCAGCGACAGGAACAGCAGCTTCAGCAGCGAGGTCTTGCCGGCGCCCGACGGGCCAGTGAGAAACTGGAAGGAATGGGCCGGAACCTGGAAACTGAGGTCGCGGAGGATCTCCGGCCCCAGTCCATAGCGCAGCCCAACATTTTCGAACCGAACCAAAGCGTCAGCTCCGTTCGACCGCGTGCGCGGCAGACCCGCACGCTCCAAGCTCAGCGGTACGATGGCCCGATTGAGCGCCCGTTATGGTTTCCGGTTCGTTAACGGTCGCCGTGTACCATTGGCGCGATTGAGTTCCGAAGTTCGTCGACATGGCGGTCCTTGTAGCACGAACTGTCGGAAACAAAGCGGCAATGGCCGTTGGAGAACCGGCGCGATGTTCATCGTTTGCCCTCATTGTACGACATCTTATGCCATCGACTTGGCAACCCTGGGTATGGCCGGCCGCAGCGTACGCTGTTCCCGTTGCAAGGAGGTCTGGCTGGCGCGACCGGAGGATGCGGTCGAGGCGCCCGCCCCCATACCTGCCATGGCGGAGGCCGGCGCGGCCGCCGCGCCGCGTGACGCCGCCGACGAGTGGGAAGCCCTCGCCCGCCAGGAAGACGACGACGAACGGACACCCGATGTGGAAAGTCCGCCGCTGGCCGCCGGCTGGCCCGAGGACGCGCTCGCCGAGCCCGAGGACGACACCGAAGAGGCCGAGCAGCCGGTGCAGAGCGGGGCTTCGCGCCTCGCCGGTCTCCGCAAGCTCATCAGGCGCCCGAAATTGCCGGATGTCCCGGGCAATAGGCTGTTGAACCTGCCGGTGCTGACGGCCGCCATGGCGGCGCTCACGATTGCGCTGGTGGTGTGGCGCGCCGACGTCGTCAGGCTGCTGCCGCAGACGGCGTCGTTCTACAAGCTGGTCGGGCTCGAGGTGAACCTGCGCGGCCTGAGCTTCAAGGACGTGAAGGTCGCGACCGAAACCGTCGACGGCAAGCCGGTGCTGGTGATCGAGGGGACGATCGTCAGCCTGACGAAGAAACCGGTCGACCTGCCGCGGCTGCGCTTCAGTGTCCGTGACGCGCAGGGCACCGAGATCTACGCCTGGAACACCCTGCTCGAGCAGACCGCGCTCAAGCCCGGTGAGCGCACGACGTTCAAGTCGCGGCTCGCCTCGCCCCCTCCCGAAGGCCGCAATATCGATGTACGGTTCTTCAACCGGCGCGATCTCGCCGCCGGCAGTGCATGATGGTTCCGGTCTCGTGGGTCGCCCGCGGGGCCCACGACACGGAGACGAAACGACATGTCGCGCGTGCTGATCGCCGACGACGAAGATTCGATGCGGACCTTGGTCGCGCGCGCCATTGCCATGGATGGACATGAGATCGTGACGGCGCAGGACGGTGCCGAGGCACTCGACATCCTGACGCGCGAGGCCGGCGCCTTCGACCTGTTGCTGACCGACATCCAGATGCCCATCATGGACGGCATCGCGCTGGCGCTGTCGGCAGCACGCGATTTTCCCGACCTGACCATCCTGCTGATGACCGGCTTTGCCCATCAGCGCGAGCGGGCGTCGAATCTCAGCGCAATCGCTCACGACGTCATCACCAAGCCGTTCTCGGTCGCCGACATCCGCACCGCGGTGGCCGATGCGCTGGCGTCGAAGGCGGCGAAGGCGTAGGGCGGACGCGTGGCCATCGCCTTGGCGCGGGCATCGCCGGCGCATCGCATCACCGGCTGCGCGGATCGTTCGCAGCGATCCTCGATGGCGCTCCACTCTGCGCTGCCGTCCCGGCGAACGCCGGGGCCCATAACCACCGGCGATCGTTGAGACGCGCTGCTGGTCCTCCATCTTGCGCAATCCCACCTCCCTATGGTTTTGGGTCCCGGGTCGGCGCCGCCGCCGCGCTTGCGCGCGCTGGCGGCTTGCCCGGGACGACATTGGAATGCAGCGCGAACGCGAGGGGGTCAGCTGACGCTTTGCAGCTCTTGAATGGTCGTCGAAGGCGCACGACCCTCTCTCATCCGTCATCGCGAGCGCAGAGCAATGATGCGGGGGGCGGGCATCTCGTCTCCCAACTCATACTGTGGCACGCGCTCGCATTCCCGCGGCGTATCCCGCCCGAGTTCTGCTGATCCTATTCACCCTCCAAGAAGTCGGAGGGCGCAGGGAATGCCGGGTGAAGGCCTCACCCATGGCCCGCCTGCGAAAAAAATGCAGGCGGCAGGTACCACAGGTTCAGCCGATCATCCGGCATTCCCTGCACGATGGGCTTACGGCTGCTTCGCGATCTCCCCGGTGCGACGGGCTTGTTGGCCACCGTCGTCCACGTGATGCACCAGCACCCTCGCGAACTTGACCTCAGCGTCGGGAGGCCAGGACCACGCGACTTGACCGTCCGCAAGAACATCGTTCGTCCGCATATCCGTCAGGACATGCTGCGAGCTCTCACGGCCATCGCCTCCCCGCCTCGCGTGTCGTGACGATCGCGCGCAACGCCCCTCCGAGTGAGGCGGGATAACCATATATAGCACAAATTCCGGAAAACAGAAGATCTATTTTTTTGCGCAGAGCGGGACGTGCAACGTGCTGAAGCGCGCCAAGAACAGAAAAGACTACCGGAAATGCTACCCACCAGCCCGGAGAGCAAAGAAAGCGTTTGCTCGTAAAGATAGTATGAGTAATCTGCGGTCGGGGAGGAAACCAGCATTGGTGCACGTAAGAGCGAATGGGCGGAAGCTTCGTTGGCCAGTCGCCATCCTAGTGGCGGGAGCTTCTATTTGCGGTGCAACATTGGGATATGCCGGTGTAAATATTCGCGATTTGACGCAGAACCAACGCGCTCGCGATCAAGCCTTTCGCACCCTAAAAGCAGCGTCCGCCGAGTACAATTTCGAATACGTGGTCATCTTGATACCTCCGGGCTCGCTACCTGGTATCGAGATCCCCGTACCGGTTTCGCACATCAGATTTAGGAGCACGGTCTTCTTCGCGTTTAACAAATCCGAAATCGAAAGGGCTGCCGAGAAAGCCATCCTTGATCTGGCGAAGACAGTCATTGCAGATAAATCCGCGCGGTCAGTCCTCATTGTTGGTCACACCGACTCCATTGGCTCCGACGAATACAATAGCGCACTATCAGATTTGCGCGCCCGCGCTGTTGCGATCAAGCTAAAGGAGAACGGCGTCCCTGAGACGCTTCTTGGATTGGTGCCCATGGGAGAAGCGCAACCCATCGCGACAAACAAGACCAGCGAGGGACGAGCGCAGAACCGTCGCGTCGAATTTTTCGTGTCCGATGTTCCAGGCGCAACACGCAAGGCAGCCGAAACGATAAAATTCGATCCGTGCCATCGCAACGACCAAGATGTCCCGGCAGGGCAGCCAAACCCCGAATGCAACAAAGAAGTCCGCATTCCAGTCTTTGACGGCCCCACTGGAAGAAGCGCAACCGCATATATTGAATTGAGCCGCGACGCGATTCAGACCGGATCAACTCCGATCAGTCGTCCATTGATACCGAACGAGGTCCTCGCTCGGCCCTCTCTTAAGGAACTTATGCAAGAATAGGTTTTTGGATCCCAAGATAATGCCGTCCGATACGCTCGCTGAAGAAGCTCAATTCGGCCTGAAGGCCGCAAACCAAATGCTTCGCACGAAGCGCGTTGATGCTGACGCTCGCCGCCAGTTGATTGTACAACTAAAGAACTTCGACGACCGCCTTTCCAGCGACATCGAAATTAGGGCAAGCAACTACTTAGCCGAACTAGACGAAAGGGAGAATGCGGAGATCAGCGCAAACTGGTCTCAGCTGAACAACAATCAGAAATACTTGCGCGCCAACGCCGAGCAAAAGGCGAGAGATCAAACATTCCAAGAACTACGCCAAGTCAACGGGGGAGCGTACCCTCGAAATCTCTCGCCCGTGCTCTATGTCATACCGCTCATCGGCATTGGCGTTGCAGAGTGGTACGTCAATCTATCGACCTTCATGGCCAAGTTTGTGCCGCTGGTGGCTGGAGCTGGAACCATTCTGGTTGCAATGATCTTCGCTATCGCGAGCCACTTTCATGGCGAATACCTAAAGCAGCTTGCTGAGATCCTGCATCCATCGGTCGAATATCGAAACGAGCTCGGACGCAAGCTCTCGGTGCTAATTGCGACCATTCTCTTGATATGCGCTTTGGGTGTCGTCGTCTGGCTGCGATATCAAGCCATCTCCGAGCAACTCGGACTCGGCTCGGATGCCCCTGGCACGTTTGGTGGATCCAACGCATCGATGGTTTGGCAAAACCTCGGACCAACTATCGGGCTGAATATGTTCGTTTGGGGCTTGGGAGTTCTGTATTCCTATCTCGCAAGCGAGAAAGTACCGCATCTGCGCGACGCGTATCGAGAGTTACTTCGATCCAACAAGAGACTGCAGAAGGCGCGCCAACCGTTTGAGCGTGAACAGACACGCGTAACGGCGTTTTATCAACGGGAGCGCAAAAAAAACGAAGTCGCTCTCAAGGAATACAAGAACCTATCGGAAGAAATTAGAGGTACTTTGGCGCGCCTAGACACGTAGGGACCCCCTCATGAGTGCAATTGGACGATTTATTGCGCTTCTTTGCCTACTGGCCTCTCTTACATCAGTCGTAGACGCGCAAATACTTAACCAGAACAACATTGAACAGATATGCAAGTCGCCACCCGCGACACATAGACGAACGCTTGTGTACGTCGACATATCGTCAATTTCAAAGGCACGTACGGAGTGGGGATTGACGCTTATCAACCGGCTTGAGCTTGGCGCCAGAGAACCACTAACGATACTCGCGGTAAATCCAAATACGTTCGAGACCGACCAAGCATTCGACCTATGTTACCCGACGCTCACCAAGTCCGAAATTGAGTCTACCCGCATAGGCCGCAGCCAGTGGGACAAATTGACGTCACCAGACCCGGAAGACCAACAGCGCGAGAACCTGCAGACGTTTGATGCACGATTGAGAAATGCGCTGGACAAACTCTTGGTGAGCGCAGGAAAGTTCCAAAGCGGAAAACGGAAGAATATTTTGGGAGCGCTCGCGTTCGACAAGAACCGGTTCGCGGAACGCTCAGCTTTCTACCGCATCATCGTCTACACTGACGCGTCCCTCCTAGATCCCGACGTGGAAAGTTCCTCCGATACGGCCAAGTATATCAATTCGCTGGCCTCAAAATATCCCGCCACTTTTTATGGAGCCGACGTATCAATTTTTGGCGTGTCCGACGCCAGTGATCCCCAGATCAATTTGCAGGCTAGAGAAAAGATCTTTGAAGCGTACCTACTGACGAGTTGGGCTCACCTTAAGTCATTTTCTTCATCGCTCCCCGCCCAATCGAATGACCCTTATTCGAGCATCACTCGGCTGGAAGGCACTTTCGAAGGCGGAAACAGTCAAGGCTTGGCGCGCATTTTCTATTCTACGCCGAGCAAATCCCAGACCGTGGGCTGGATAACGTTCGTCGTGGGTCGAAATCAATTATATCTACCCTTTGAGGGCTCACTGGAGTGCGAAGGAGAACAGTGCAAACTTTCGGCCAACGCATCAGAGTCGGTCCCCCCGATGACCCAGTCACCATATTTCCGAAAGGGTGACCGTATCAATCTACAAGGTAAAAAAGACATCTCATTCGAAGGCAGCTTGAAAACCGAAGCCAAAGAAGTCTTCAGAGAGGGAAATCAGGAAGCCAAGTATACCTTAAGGTTTCAAAAGCCATGACGGCATTTGCCGCCACGATGCTGGCCGCGTCTCTCGCCAGCTCAACTCTGGAGGTTGCCGCATGCCGTTGCGAAGGCTGCGGCTGCAAGGGCGGACCAGGATGGCGAGACACTACCGGGCGCTGCGTTTCTCATAAAGAACTTACAAAACGCTGCGGAGAACCGCCAAGTCGGTTCTGCTCGTTTGAAGGCAGACGTCAGGTGTGCCCTTCCAACCCACCGCTGAAACTTGGTCCAGCGACATCTGCTAGCGACGGATGAAACGCGGTTCTCCATTCTTCGCGGACGGCAAAGAGAAGTAGCCTACGAGACACAGAATTTCTGAAGTAGCAATGACAGGTTGGGCCCGACATACACGGATGGCTGCTTCGAGGAGCTCGCTGAGCTTGGTTGTGCCCGTGCTGCATAAGCAAGGTCCCTCTGAACTCGCTAAGCGAGATTGACTCGGTGCATCAAACTAGGTCGACGGGCAGTTCGAGCAAAGCTGTTATGATTGCCATCGGGTAGTCGAGACCGAGCATCGCGGCGTTCGTTCGACAGCATGACGCAGCCGAACAGTCGCGTCTCAGACTGGACGCAAGGCCATCTCGAGATTCCCGGTTCAAGGTCTGCGGTCTTGCCCCGGAGTGAAGGTCGTCAGCTTTTGGTACGAGGCTCGTGCCTCACGCGCTCAGCGCGCGCATCTCCGCATGCAGATCCGACTTGCCCTCGAAGCCGATGCCGGGGAGGTCGGGCATCGTGATGTGGCCGTCGATCACCTTCACGCCGTCGGGGAAGCCGCCATAGGGCTGGAACAGGTCGGGGTAGCTCTCATTGCCGCCGAGGCCGAGGCCGGCGGCGATGTTGAGCGACATCTGGTGGCCGCCATGCGGGATGCAACGCGACGGCGACCAGCCATAGGTCCTGAGCACGTCGAGCGTGCGCAGATATTCGCACAGGCCGTATGACAGCGCGCAGTCGAACTGCAGCCAGTCGCGGTCCGGACGCATGCCGCCATAGCGGATCAGGTTGCGGGCGTCCTGGTGGCTGAACAGGTTCTCGCCGGTCGCCATCGGGCCGGGATAGAAATCGGCGAGCGTCGCCTGCAGATGATAGTCGAGCGGATCGCCCGCCTCCTCGTACCAGAACAGCGGATAGTCGCGCAGAATCTTGGCGTAGGCGATCGCTGTCTCCAGGTCGAAGCGGCCATTGGCATCGACGGCGAGTTGGTTGCTCGGGCCGATCTCGGCGAGCACGGCCTCGATGCGTTCGCGGTCCTCATCGATCGGCGCGCCGCCGATCTTCATCTTCACGACGGTGTAGCCGCGCTCGAGATAGCCGCGCATCTCCCGGCGCAGCGCCGAGAGATCCTTGCCGGGATAGTAATAGCCGCCGGCGGCGTAGACGAACACGCGCGGATCGGCCTTGCGGTTGTGGCGCTCCGCGAGCAGACGGAACAGCGGCTTGTCGGCGATCTTGGCAACAGCGTCCCAGATTGCCATGTCCAACGTGCCGACCGCGACCGAGCGCTCGCCGTGACCGCCGGGCTTCTCGTTCATCATCATCGCCGTCCAGGCCCTGTCCGGATCGATGTTGTCCTTGGTGGCATCGAGCAGCGAGGCGGGATCCGCCTCGAGGAGTCGCGCGCGAAACCGCTCGCGAATCAGGCCGCCCTGGCCGTAGCGGCCGTTGGAGTTGAAGCCGTAGCCGACCACGGGATGCCCGTTGCGCTCGACATTGGTGATGACCGCAACGAGGCTCGACGTCATCTTGGTGAAATCGATATAGGCATTGCGGATCGGCGATGAGATCGGCTTCGTCACCTCGCGGACGTCGACGATACGAACGGTCATGGTCAATCTCCTGATCGTGGTCGCGAGCGCCGCGTCAGAGCGAGGCGCCGGCGCAGATGGTGATGGTCTGTCCGGTGATGGCAGCCGCTTCCGGCGACAGCAGGAAGGCGGTGAGCGCGGCCACTTCGCCTGGATCGACGTAGCGGCCCATCGGCGGCAGCACCGGCGCGGTGCCGGCGCGGCTGGGGTCGCGCAGGAACGGCGTGTCCGTGGCGGCTGGCGCGATGACGTTGACGGTGACTTGGCGCGGCGCCAGCTCGATCGCCCAGGAGCGCGCGAGACCGGTGAGTGCCGCCTTGGTCGCGGCGTACTGGCTGCGGCCGGCCGCGCCGTTGGCGGTGCGGCTGCCGATCAGCACGATCCGCCCGCCCTCGCGCATATCAGGCGCCAGCGCGTTGGCCAACGCTTCAGCCGCGCCAACATGGACGCGCCACATGCCCTCACTGTCGTCAGGTGCGAGCTCGCCAAGCCGGCCGACCCGCATGTAGCCTGCGGCATGGACGAGCGCGGTGACCGTACCAACCTCAGCCAGGACCTCGATGAGCACAGGCGGGTCCGACAGATCAGCCTGCAAGCTCGCAAAACGCGGATGCGACAGCGCCGAGGCTGCACGGTCGATGCCGGTTACGCGCCAGCCGCCGGCAAGCAGGCGCTCGGCAACCGCGCGGCCGATGCCGGAGCTGGCTCCGGTCACCACGGCATGGCCGCGATCGGTGCTGCTGTCGTGGCTCTCCACCGTCATCCCTTGTACGCAGCCGCCTCGGCCTTCACCTTCACGGCGTCGAAATTGTTGATCTTGTCGATCAGCTCGTTGGTGTAGAGCGCATTGTAGTCCTTGATGTCCAGCCCGTTCATCGCGGCCTCGGTGCGGAACTCCTGCTCGTTGATCGCGCCCATCTTCGTATCGGCATAGGGCGGCGCGTAGAGCTTGATCCGGCGGCTGATCGACTGCAGCACGGCCTTGACCGCCGCGTCCTCGCTGGCACCGCGCGGCGCCGTCTCCGGGTACATCTTGAGAAAGGCCCTGGCGCCGGCGGTCGGATTGGCGAGCAGGAATTGCGACGCCTTGCACACCGAGCGGCCAAAGCCAACCAGGAGATCCCTGTCCTTCTCGAACGTCTGCGGCATCGCCATCAGGAACTGACCGCCGACCATCGGGATCGTGGTCGGACGCGGCAGATAGGCCAGCTCGATGCCAGCCGCCTCGATCTGGCCGAAGCCCGTATCGAAATAGGCGAGCGCATCGATCACGCCGCGCTGCAGGGCGACGCCCGCCGGCGTGCCGTTGCCGACCGCGACCCAGCTCACATCCTTGTCCGGATCGAGGCCGAGCGCCTTCAGCACGTTCTTGGTCACCGGATATTCGGTGGCGCCGAAGTCGGACACGCCGATCTTCTTGCCCTTGAGGTCCGTGTAGCTCTTGAGCGCGGAGCCGGGCGGGACGGCGATGTCCCATTTGTACGGATAGGTATATTGATAGAACAGTTTCGCGCCACCCCATTCGCCCTTGGCGAGCAGCGGCAGCGCCGTCGACGGCACGCCGACGCCGATGGTGACGGAGCCGCGGTCGGTTGCGACCTGGACGTTGGCATTGGTGCCGAGCGCCTGGACATCGAGCGAGAACCCTTCCTGCGCGTTGTAGCCGAGCGCCTCGCCGATCACGCAATTGATGATGGTGGCGTTGAGCGCCTTGAGCCCGACACCGAAGCGAATCTTCTTGGCGTCCGCCGCCATCAGGCCGGCCGGGGCGCCGCTCACCAGCAGCGCCGCGCTGGCGCTGCTCTTCAGGAATGACCTGCGCGAAACCATCCTACGTTCCCTCCCTGTTGTCCTATTTTCTCCGATTGGCGCCCCAGTGCACGACCTTGGCCTCGCACCAGCGCACGATCCCGTGCAGCACGATGCCGAGCACGCCGAGAATGATCAGCGCGGCGAACACGCCGGCGACATCGGAGACGGCTTGCGCCTGGGTGATGACCACCCCCATGCCGCGCTGAGCGCCCAAGAACTCGGCGACGATCGCGCCGAGCAGCGCGTACACCACCGCCATGTCGAGGCCAGCGAAGATGAAGGGCGCGGCGTTGGGCAGCTTGACGATGCGATAGGTCTCGAGCCGCGACGCCGACAGCGAGCGCATCAGGTCGACGCGCTCCGGCTCTACGGCGCGCAGCCCGGTGAAGCTGTTGATCAGCACCGGGAAGAACGACAGCAGCGCCGAGATCGCGATCTTGGAGCCGTCGCCGAAACCGAACCAGATCACGATCAGCGGCGCGATCGCCACCTTTGGCAGGCTCTGCAGCGCGAACGCATAGGGCATCACCAGCCGTTCGATGGCCTCGACCTCGGCCATCAGCGAGCCGATGACGAGGCCGAGCCCGACGCCGATGGCGCAGCCGACAGCGGCGTTGCTGAGCGTGCTCCACAGCGGCAGGTAGTAGCCGAGCGGACTGGCCGGGCTGACCGCGAGCCCCGACCAAAGCGCGCGGACCACCGCTTCGGGCTTCGGCAGGATGTAGGACGGGATGTTCAGCAGGTTGACCGCGGCGATCCAGCTCAGTATCAGCACCGCGAGACCGGTCCAGGCGATCGGCGATCCCAGGCTGATGCCGCGGCGTGGACTCGCTGGCTTCTGCGACATGGCTGACACGGCGACGTTGGCAAGATCAGTCATGGCCATGCTCCTGCGCATTGAGCAGCCCGCGGACCTCCCTGGCGAGCCGCGCATAGTCCGGATGCAGCACGATGTCGTCGAACGACCGCGGCCGCGGAATGGGAACGGCGAGATCGGCCAGGATGCGGCCGGGACGCGCCGACATCACGATGACGCGGTCGGCGAGGAAGATGGCTTCCGAGATCGAGTGGGTGATCAGCAGGATGGTCTTGCGGTTCTCCTGCCAGATGCGCTGCAGCTCGAGGTTCAGACGCTCGCGGGTCAGCGCGTCGAGCGCGCCGAACGGCTCGTCCATCAGCAGGATCTCGGGATCGCGCGCCAGGGCGCGGCAGATCCCGGCGCGCTGCTGCATGCCGCCGGACAGCTCATAGGGATATTTGTCGCCGAAATCGCCGAGACCGGTGACGGCGAGCAGACGTTCGATGCGATCGCCGGCCGGCGCATGTCTGCCGCCGACGCGCAAGGGCAGCCCGACATTGTCGCGCACCGTCATCCACGGCAGCAGGTTGGCGGCCTGGAACACGACGCCGACCTTGCGCGAGGGACCGGCGACGGGCTCGCCATCGAGCAGCAGCCGGCCATCGCCGTAACTATCAAGCCCTGCGAGCAGACGCAGCAAGGTGCTCTTGCCGCAGCCGGAGGGACCGACGACACAGACGAACTCGCCCGGCTTGATGTCCAGCGATATCCGGCTCAACGCATGCACCGCCGCACCGGAGGCCGAGACATAGGTCTTCGAGACCTGGTCGATCGCGATCAGCACATCGTCGGGCGTGTCAGCAGCGCGCCGTTGCGCATCGTCGACATCCATCATCAGCATGAGCGTCCACCCGGTCTCTTGTTTTTATGATCACAGGCAGCGGCCGTCACCGGCCGTCGCCTCTCGTAAGCTCAGGCTGCAGCCTGCACCGTCAGCCCGGCCGCGGCTACCGCGGCGCGGATCGCGGCCATCTCCTCGGCGCTCGGCGCATGCGTCGGCGGCCGCACGGTGGCATCGCGGATCACGCCGGCGACCTGCATCGCCGCCTTCATGCGGCCATGCGCCTCCCCGGTCGGCTCGCCGCCGCCATACACCGCGTCCTTCAACGGATCGATCATGGCCTGCAACTTCATCGCCAGCTTGAGATCACCGGCCGTCACCGCGGCGAACAGATCGTGGATGAGATCCGGAATCAGCGAGGCGAAGCCGACCAGCGCGCCGTCGACGCCCTGCACCATCGACGCCAGCAGGTATTCGTCATGGCAGGTCAAGAGCGCCTTGTCCGGGGCCGCCGCACGGATTGCCTTGAGGTCGCGGGCATATTTGTTCATCTCGCGGGTGCCGATCTTGAACGCCTGGACGTGGTCGAGCCGGGCGAGCTCGGCGAGCAGCTCGGAGGAGAACGAGGCGCGGGTCCAGGCCGGATAGACGTGCACGATCAGCGGCAGCCTGGTCGCCTCGCCGATGGCGTTGAAATAGTCCAGGCAGTGCTCGCGCTTGAAGCCGAAGCGCAGCCAGTGATGCGGCGGCATGATGTCGAGCGCGGTGGCGCCGGCCTCCTTGGCCATCAGCGCATGCTCGATGCCGTCCTTGATGCCTTCGCAGACGACGGAGGAGATCGTCGGGCAGATGCCGGTCAGCGCCCTGGCGACGATGCGCGTCACCTCCGCGCGCTCTCTTGCGGTGAGGCTGAACACCTCGCCGGTGTGGCCGTTGGTCATGATGCCGACAATGCCGCGGCGCCTGCCGAGCCACGCCGCATAGCCCGTCAGCTCGGCCTCGTCGATCGAGTGATCGGCGTTGAAGGGGACGGCGATCGCCGGGATGATCCCCTTGAAGTTGGTCATGACGTTCATGTCAGGCTCCTGATGAGTTCTGGTGTCATCGGCTGGAAACGGTGGCGGTGGCGCCGCCCATGGCTTCGAGCGCGCGCGACAATTGCGCCGCGGCGCGCAGCAGCGGCGCGACGCCGGTGCGCTCGAACTCATCGGCTGACACGCGCATGGTCGGGGCGGCGACGCTGATCGCTGCGAGCGGCACGCCGTCGCGATCGACGACCGGTGCGGCCAGCACGCACAGTCCCGGTGCATTCTCCTGATTCGAGAGCGCGTAGCCGGCGGCCTTCACCTGGCGCAGGCGCTGCAGCAGCGCGTCGAGATCCGTGATCGTGGTTTCGGTGCGCTTGATGCGCGGCTGCGCTTCGAGCACCTCGATCTGCGTCTGAACCGGCAGCAGCGACAGGATCGCCTGGCCGACGGCGGTGGAATAGACCGGCGCGCGGCTGCCGATCCGGACGTCGACGCCGAGCCGGACGAGGCCCGCCTGGATGCGCTCGACATAGACGATGTCGCTGCCGTCGAGCACCGCGAGCGAGGCGGCCTCGTTCATCTCGCCGACCAGGCTGCGCAGGATCGGGCGGGCCTGGTCGCGCAACTCCGAGCGAGCGATCGCGTTGAAGCCGAGGTCGAGGCATTTCAACGTCAGGCGGAAGCGCCTGGTGTCGCCGACCTTCTCGACATAGCCGAGCATCACGAGGGTGTTGAGCAAGCGGAAGGTGGTGCCCTTGTCGAGCGTGGCGCGGCGCGCGACGTCGGCGAGCACCAATTCGGGCGCGTCGCTCGTGAAGGCGTTCAGCACCTGAAAACCCTTGGCCAGCGACTGCACGACGCTTTTGCCAGCCTTGCTGTCCTCGTCCACGGGGGAGCTCCGCGTTTCCTGCTTGGCGCCGGGCCTTGACGACCCGCATCTTGTCTTGCTATGGTTCGGATTGCGAACTATAGTTCGAATATTAGAACGCGCCCAGCCGCATCTGTCAAGCGCGCTCGCACGCCGTATGCGCACGGCTTGAAATCCGCACAGCCGGCATGATCTCTCCTGAGGGCCGCGATATCTCGCGGCCTTTTTCAGGAGTCCCGCGTGAGCGTCGCATTCACCAAGGAAGAGAGCGCCGAGACGGCGGCCGAGACGCAGCTGCCCGACCGGCCGGTCTCGCCGCATCCGAACCTCGTCACCGACGCCGGCCTCAAGGCGCTGGAGGCGCAGCTGCTTCAGGCGCAGACGGCCTATGAAGCGGCGCAGAAAATCGAGGACGTGAATGAACGGCGGCGGGAGTCGGCGCTGCCGCTGCGCGACGCGCGCTACTTTGCAGCGCGTGTGCGGACCGCGCAGGCGATGCCGGCACCGGCCTCGACCGATCAGATCGCGTTCGGCAGCACCGTGACGTTCAAGCGCGGCGACGGCCGCGTGCAGACCTACACGATCGTCGGCGAGGACGAGGCCGATCCGAAGCGCGGCATGATCTCCTACGTCTCACCGGTGGCGCGGCTGCTGATGGGCAAATCGGTCGGCGACGTCGTCGAGGTGACCGGACAAGAGCTGGAGATTCTCACGATCGCCTGAGGCGATGCCCATCACCCCGGCGGGAAACGATGCTCAAGGTTGGAATCATCTCCGACACTCATGGGCTGCTACGACCGGAGGCCGTGCGACGTCTGGCCGGCGTCGACCACATCATCCACGCCGGCGATATCGGCCGCCCCGACATCGTCGAGCAGCTTCGCTCGATCGCGCCGGTGACTGCGATCCGCGGCAACATCGACACGGCAGACTGGGCGAATGCCTATCCTGCGACCGAGACCATCAGGCTCGGCACACGTGCCGTCCATGTCGTGCATGACGTCCACGATCTCGCGATCGATCCTGCAACGGCGTGTATCGACATCATCGTGTCCGGCCATTCGCATCGCGCGGGCGTCGAGACACGCGACGGCGTGCTCTACCTGAATCCGGGCAGCGCAGGGCCGCGCCGCTTCAGGCTGCCGATCACGCTGGCGACGCTGGATATCTCCTCAGCCAGCCTGTCGCCCGTGATCCACGACCTCGGCAGCGGCTGACGCAAAGCGAAAGGGCGCCCATGGGCGCCCTCCCCGAACTCAGATGAGATCCATCGATCAGAAGCGATCGGCCAGCGCCATGCCGGGATCGCTGAACGAGGGACGGCCGGTCTCGACGTGGCCAGCGACGCGGCGATAGAAGCTGTCGTCGGTGTCGCTGGTGACGACGAAGTCGTACCACAGGCCGGACTTGCGCAGGTGCCAGTACAGCTCGCCGTGGCGTCCGGGTGCCGACACCTTGACGGTCCACGAGGTCGACGGACCGCCATGGCTCGGCCCCGGGAAGAACGTCGGCGCGCCAAAGCCGAAGCCCGGAGCATCGAAGTCGGGCGCCGAGCGGAAGCCGGGCACCGCGCCGAAGCCCACCGGATGGAAGCCGGGCAGCGGACCGAAGCCCGGACATTGCGGCTCCAGCGCGGCCGAGACCGAGGCGGTGACGGCCTGCAACGGCCCGTAGATCTCGTTCGACTTCACCGTGAAGCTCACGCGGGCATGGCCGTCATTGCGCAGCTGCATGTGCAGGCCGCCCTCGAAGACGTTGTAACCGACGAAGATCTCGGGGTTGGCGGCATTCGACGGCCTGACCTTGTCGAGGTCACCCTTGAAGTGACGGTGGAAGCCGTTCGGGCCGAGCACCCAGAGATCATACAGGCCATCGCTGCCGACGCTCCATTCGTCGTCGATCATCTTGCCGGCCTCGACGGTGTAGCGGCGCGGAATGAGATCGAGACGCTGCTTGTCGTAGACGTGGAACACGGCGCCGGCAAAGCCGGTGTTGGCGAACAAGAGCTTCACCTTGCCCGCGGCGGCGTCGACCTTCGCGGTGGCGTGCAGGATGTAGGGCAGCGGGCGCGAATAGCGCGCGCCGCTCTCCTGGAACAGCGGCTGCGGCGTCGCGGGCGCAACCGGCGCCGGCAAGGTCTTCTGATGCGCGTCCGACGCCTGCCAGTTGCTCTGGTCGGGCAGCTCCGGGAAGCGCGGATCGTTGGGGCTGGCGAAATCGAACGCCGAGGTGAGATCGCCGGAGACGGCGCGGTGCCACGGGCTGATCGCCTCGACCTTGATGCCGAAGCGCTTCTCCAGGAAGCGGCCGACCGAGGTGTGGTCGAACACCTGCGAGTTGACCCAGCCGCCCTTGCTCCACGGCGACACCACATACATCGGCACCCGCGCGGACAGACCCCAGGGGCGGATGTTGCCGCTGACCGTGTCGGTCGCGGTCAGCACGTTGCCGACGGTGTTGGAGAAATACTCGCCGTCGAGCGGCAGGGTCGCCTTGCCCATCAGCTTGCCGTTGATGTCGTAGGACGGCACCGCGGGGGCCGGCAGATGATCGAAGAAGCCGTCATTCTCGT
The DNA here is from genome assembly GCF_051168175.1 of Bradyrhizobium sp. HKCCYLRH2047. Taxonomy (NCBI): domain Bacteria; kingdom Pseudomonadati; phylum Pseudomonadota; class Alphaproteobacteria; order Hyphomicrobiales; family Nitrobacteraceae; genus Bradyrhizobium; species Bradyrhizobium sp. HKCCYLRH2047. The sequence goes on along the minus strand of NZ_JBNPUM010000002.1, from coordinate 412,041 downwards.
CGAAGGTCAGGAAGAAGACGGTCTGGCTCCAGACGTCGGGATTGGCCGTCAGCGCTTCCAGCACCTGGTCGGTAAAATTGCCGGCACGGGTCGGGCTGCCGCCGCCGGGATGCTCGGAATTGGCCTGCGTCGGCAGGATCCACGACACCTGCGGCAGGGTGCCGGCCATGACGTCGGCCTTCAGCCGGTCGAGATAGTCCGGGCCGCCGGTCAGGCCGTGCACGTAGTTCGGATCGTTCGGCTGGGCGTGACGGAAGCTGGAGAACGCCAGACAGCCGTGCATTGCGCCGGTCCAGTTGTCGTTCATGTCCTGATAGATGTGCCAGCTCACGCCGGCCTTGTTGAGCAGATCGGGCAGCGTATCCCAGGCGAAGTCGCTGCCGACATATTTGTAGTTGGCCTGCGGCTGCGGCTGGCCGGCGACCCAATTGTGCGGGTTCGGCCAGCAGCGCAGGTTGTTGGGCTCGGAATCGTTGGTGGTGGAGTTGATGCCCTGGGCGCGCAGCGCCGGGTTGAAGTTGGAGCCGGACCAGAACACGATGCGGTTCGGATCGGTGCCGGTGGTGATGGAAGCGTGGTAGGCGTCGCAGATCGTGAACGCTTCGGCGAGGGCGAACTGGAACGGGATGTCGTCGCGGCCGAAATAGCCCATCGCATAGGGCGTCTTGTACTTCGCCCAATAGCCCATCTTGCCCTGATTCCACGCCGCCTGGCTGTCGCCGAAGGAGTGCGGCGTGCCATAGCCGACCAGCGCGTTGGAGGTCGTGGAGTCGCGGTGATAGGGCGGAATCTCGCGGCTGCCGTCGGACTGGAACCAGACCGGCTTGCCGCTCTCGAGCGGGATCGGGAAGCGGTCGCCGAAGCCGCGCACGCCGCGCAGCGTGCCGAAGTAATGGTCGAACGAGCGGTTCTCCTGCATCAGGATGACGATGTGCTTGACGTCCTGAATGGTGCCGGTCCGGCGCCGCGCCGGAATGGCCAATGCCTGGCGGATGCTGGCGAAGGCAGCCGCCGCTGTGGCGCCTGCCAAGAAATCGCGACGTGTTGTCATGCTGATACGACCTTTTGAAATCCTGAAGACCATCGTCAGGATTGGCGGGGCGAGCCCGGCCAGCTCCTGCGAACGTCCCTGGCGTATCAGCGCGGCTTGACAGCGCTGTGAAATTTTTATTTACGAAATGAATCTGAATGAGATTTCCTCAGTATCGGGGCGCAGCGTGACGGAATCGACCTTTCGTTCTGGGCAGGGCGTGAACGGCATCCTGGCCCGCGTGCGTGAGCTGCAGAACGAGCTGCCGCCCAAGGCCAGGCAGATCGCGGAGCTGGTCATCGCCCGGCCGGAGCCGTTCATCCACATGTCGATCACCGAGGTCGCGGAAGCCTGCGGCGTCAGCGAGGGGACGATCGTCTCGTTCTGCCGGCGGGTCGGGGTGCGGGGCTTCCAGGAGCTCAAGATCATGCTCGCGCGGGACCTGATCGAGCCTGTCAGGCTGATCCAGGAAGACCTGCATCGCGGCGACGATCCGGCGACGGTGACGGACCACATCTTCGCCGCGCATGCCGCCTCGCTGCAGGAGACGCGGCGGCTCTTGTCGATGGACGCGCTGGCGCAGGCGGCGACGCTGCTGCGGCAGGCGCGGCGGGTCGAGATCTACGGCATCGGCAGCTCGGCGCCGATCGCGCAGGATCTGTCGTATCGCCTGCTGCAGCTCGGGCTCGCGGCCAATGCCATCGTCGATTCGCATGTCCAGGCGGTCAGCGCGGGGATGACCGGGCCCGAGGTCGCGACCGTCACCGTGTCGCATTCGGGCAGCACGGTCGAGACGGTGCTGGCGACCCGGCTGGCGCAGGCGGCGGGCGCCCGCACCATCGGCATCACCCGGCTCGGCAAGTCGCCGCTGGCGGCGCATTGCGAGGTGCTGCTCTACACCGTCGCCAACGAAACGCGCTACCGCCCGGAGGCGATGAGCAGCCGCGTCGCGCAGCTCGCGATCATCGACACGCTGGTCAGCTGCTGCGCGCTGACCGACACCGAGCGCTCCGTCGACAGGCTGCAGCACGCGGCGCGCATCCTGTCCGAGAAGCGCTACTGAACGCGGCACCGGCCGCGCCTCAATAATCCTTCAGCAGCCGCTCGATGTAGTCGAGCTCGAGCTGCGGCCGCGACTGATCGCCGAGCCGGCGGCGCAGCTCCTCGAGGATGCGGCGGACGCGCTGCACGTCGATCTCGCCGGGAATCTTCTGCGAGAAATCGTCGATGTCGCGGCCGGGATGCATCGGACGGCCGAGCGGATCGGTCTGCTGCGCGCCCTGCTGGCGGCCGGCGCGCTGGCCCGGACCGTCGCCGGGCTGGTCGCCGTCGCCCTGCTGCATCGCCTCGGCGAGGCTCTGCGCGCCCTTCTTCAGCGCATCGAGCGCCTTGCCCTGCGACTCCACCGCGCCGTCGGCATTGTTGTCGCCGAGCTGGCTGCCGGCATCGCCCATCGCGCTGTCGGCATCGTCGAGCCCGTCGCCGGAATCGCCCTGGTCGCCTTGATCCCCCTGCTCGCCCTGCTGGCCGGGCTGGCCCTTCTGGCCTTTCTGACCCTTCTGTCCCTTTTCGCCCTGCTGGCCCATGCCGCGCTTGGCGAGCTGCTCCTGCAACTGCTTCAGCCGGTCGCGCAGCGCCTGCTGGTCCTGCTGCAGGTCGCCCATGCTCTGGTCCTGGTCGCCCTGCTGCTTGTTGCGGTTGCGCCGCGAGTCCTGGCCCTGTTTGAAGGTCTTGTCGCGAAGCTGCTGCTGCTTGCGGATCATGTCGCCGAGCTCGTTGAGCGCCTGCTCCATGTCGTTGTCGCCGCCCTGGTTGGGCTGCGCCATCTGCAAATTCTCCAGCATCTGCTGAAGCTGCTCGAGCAGCTCGCGCGCGCCCTCCTTGTCGCCCTGGCGCGACAGCCGCTCCATGCGGTCGATCATGTTCTGCAGGTCCTGCTGGCGCAGCACCTTGGTGTTCTGGTCGAGCGGCCGCTGCGCCATCTGCGGGTTGTTGCGCAGCTGCTCGGCGAGCTGGCGCATGTAGTTGTCCATCGCCCGGCGCAGATCCTCGGCGAGCTTCTTGATCTCCTCGTCGCTGGCGCCACGCTCCAGCGCCTGCTTCAGCGCGTCCTGCGCCGCGCGCAGCGCCTTGTCGACGTCACTGATGTTGCCATCCTCGATCGTCACCGCGAGCGCCCACAGGCTCGCGACGACCTCGCGCAGCGCGTCGTCGGTGCGGGCGGCCTCGAGCTGCCGCGTCACCGCGCGCAGGCCGAGATACTGGCCGAGCTCCGGCGAGAACAGCTCCGGCGCGATCGCCAGCGCGTCGAGCGCGGTGAACACGTCGCCATTGCGGTTGCCGTCGAGCGCCAAAATCCGCCGCTGCTCGATCAGCGCCCGCGCCAAGGGCTTGGTGAACAGCCGCTCCGGCAGCCTGGTCTCGAACGGCTCGCTGGTGCCCTCGTTGCCGGCCTCGTCCTTGGCGGTCAGCGTCAGCGTGACGTCGGCGCCGGCATAGGGGTCTTCGCTCAGATCCTTGACGGTCTGGCCGACGCCGTTGCGGGTGCGCGCGTTCGGCAGCACCAGCGGAAACTCCGGCGGCTGGAACAGCGGCCGCGCCGCCGGCGTATCAGTCGTCTTGGCGTCCGGCTTGGCCTCAGGCGCGCGCGCGGCGACCTTGGCGCGGGCTTCGGTCACGCCGTAATCGTCCTCGATCTTGTAGGACAGCTTCAGCGAGCCACGCGCCTGGCGCTCCGGGTCCTTGGCCATGCTGATGACCGGCGGCTTGTCCGGCGTCGCCGCGAACACCCATTGCGGCTGCCCCGACGGCGCGCGCACATGCACGGTGCCGTCGGCCTTGATCGTGTAGTGCTTCTCGGTGGTGCCCTTCGGCGCGGCGTCGCCGGCGGCGACCTCGTTCGCCGCGGCCTCGGTGACGCCGCCACCGGTGATGACGTCGAGCGTGCCGCCGCTGGAGCGGATGATCAGGGTCGAGCCCGCGGGCACCACGATCGGGCCGCTCGCCGGCACCGCGCCTTCCTTGTTGGCGGCGGACAGGATGATCGGCGGCTTCGCGGTATAGAGCGGCGGCTTGATCCAGGCATCGACGCGGACCGTGACCGGGGTCAGCACGCCGTTCCAGTCGAACGCCGAGGCGATGCGCATCGGCCGCTCGTCGCCAGCCGCGACATAGGTCGCGACCAGCAGCACGACGACCAGCGCGCGCACCGCCCAGGGGTCGTGCAGCGACAGCCGGGGCCGGGGCGTGCCGGCGCGGATACGCTTGACCGAGGCGAGCGTGCGCTCGCGCTGCGCCTGCCACAGCGCCTGCGCGATCGGATCCTTGGTGGTGAGCGTGTCGGTGAGCGCGGTGGCCGGGCGATGCGCGATGCCCGAGCCGCGATCGAGCCGCGCCAGGCCCTCCTCGCGGCTCGGCCAGCGGTAGCGCAGCATCGGCACGGCGGCGCCGAGCAAAAGCAGCAGGAACAGCAACACGCCGATCATGCGCGCCGCGAACGGCAGGCCGAGCCACAGCCCGGCCCAGGACACGATCAGGAACAGGCCGACGACCATCAACAGCCGCGCCAGATGCGGCCAGCCGCGCTCCCAGGCGATGGCGTACTGCGCCCGCTTGAGCGCCTGCGTCAGCTTCAGCCGCGCAAGGCCGTCGGGAGTGCTGCTTGCCGGCGGGGCCGGCTCGTTGCTGAGGCCGCTCAACGATTTCTCCAGGTTGCCCGGATGTTCACCCTATCACAAAGGCATCCATGAGGCACGCGCCGTGCCAAGACTTTCCCGCCTACGCAGTCGATCCACACGGGAGTGTGACCGGGGGCGGGTTCCCGGGGAGTTACGGGTGCGGCAGCCGAATGTGTGGCGCAGGCGCCTGCCTCAAACTCCGTCATTGCGAGCGCAGCGACCGCCTTCGCCCGATGGGCTTCGGCGGACAGGTCGCTACGCTCGCAATGACGCCTGTGGCGAACATCCCGCCACGGATCATCAAACACTCCGCGGAGAAATCATCAGCAAGACAAGCCCCATTGCTCCCGCGACGCCATCCGCGCCCGAGTGATGCCCGACATCTCACCCTCCTCGAACAGAGGGCGCAGGGAAGACCGGGCGCCGGCCGGCGCCCATGGTCCGCGTGCAGCAAAAAGCACGCGGCAGAACCACAGGCTCAGCCGAGATCACCCGGCCTTCCCTGCGCGATGGTGTTACGATTTATACGCGCTCTTCCCGGGGACCGGCTTGTTGGCCCCGTCGCGGACGACACGTCATCGCCCCCTTGGCATCAGCACCGGGATGCCAGAACCACGCGACTTCCTCGTCGCACCGGGATCGTTCGTCCGCGCGAGCAAGCCCACGCTGCGTCCCCATGCGCCCACCGCATCCCGCACCCGACGTCCGTGACGATCGCGAAGCGCCCCCTCAGCGGGACGGGATACCGGGGAGTAGAGCATGATTTCGGATAAAACGCAAGTCATATTCCAAGCGACCGAACAGAACTGAGCGCCGCCGCCCCGACCGCTCCAGGCGCACGATATCCGTTTGATCAACGCAGACGCAGCATCTGAAAGGCTAGTTATGCGCATCCTCATCATCCTAAAGTTCCTCGCTCAGTATCACGGAGCCAGATCAAACAAACTCCGTGCGCGACGATTGCAAGTGATCGCAGCGATCAGCTATGATACCACTCCTAGGTGAGAATCCATTTATCTCGCCTCCAGGCTGATTTTTTAAACAAAGCGGAATACATGCCCTTCACTCAAAAGCAACGAAAACAATTCGCTGATGCTGCTCAATCCCTGAAGCTCTATCGTCGGGCGGAGCTTACCACGGAAGAAGGGGATAAGCCGCTGATAGAAGAGCTTTACGTTGATCCACTACCCAGCGAAGGCATCTTCCATACGATGATGAGGCCAAACACGACGTTCCTGATTGGCCGCAAGGGCACAGGCAAATCAACAATCTTTCAGCGAGCCCAGCACGAGATCCGCAAACAAAATCACTCTGTTTCGGCATACTTGGACATCAAGACGATATACGAGTCAGCTGAGGTCGATCCCACGTTACTTCAGAAGATTGAGGCCTCACAGGGGGCTCTCCCTCCGGAAAGCGTAAGGCGCATCCTACTCTACGAGGAATTCGTCAAAGCAGTTCTAATTGAAATTCGATCTGAATTGCGAAAGCAAATCGAAAGATCCTTTCTGTCTCGCCTCAAAGATCGCCTCCTGTCTTCGTCTGATGAAGTGTTCGAGGCTCTAGACGAGCTAATCGACAGTTCAAGAAACAGCGTATTTCAAGACATCACCGGTATAAAAGTCGTCGGAAAGAAAACGGCATCAAAAGCCGACGCCTCTCTCAACGCAAAGGCTTCCGCGAGTGTTAAGGCGGATACGACCGGTTCCGCTAAGATCGCCACTGATGGTTCATTGACTGCATCAGCATCCTCATCCAACCAAAACGAGAATGAATTCGCTCAAATTCTCCTCAGGTCGTTCAACGTAAAAACGATCATAAGTGAGCTTAGCGACATTCTGGACGGCTTTGGTATAAAGCGCCTGTACGTTTTTATCGATGATTTTTCAGAGTTGCCCGAAGACGCGATGTCAATCTTCGTGGATTCGATCTTGGCGCCGCTTAATAACTGGTCTCAAGAGCTAATAAAGTTCAAGATCGCGGCATATCCGGGACGGATATATTACGGTCAAATAGACAAGACAAAGATCGATGAGGCCTTCCTTGATCCGTTCAAGCTTTATGGCTCGAACGATGTTTCGAATATGGAGGAGAAGGCGATCGATTTTACGTCCCGCCTTATAGACGCTCGACTGAAACAGTTCTGCAACGCGCGCCTGGGGGACTTTGTTGAATCAAATCCTGAGGACGTGGCCAGCTTACTTTTCTTTGCCACGATGGGAAACCCAAGGAACTTGGGACACATCTTATCCAATCTCTACGAATCTCACGTTGTTTATGGCAAGTACATAGGCCCGAGAGCCGTTCGAGACGGCGCGCGGAAATATTACGAAGAAAAGATCGAGCCCTTCTTCGGAATTCAAAAATTTCGGCACGAGCGATTTGACGAACGCCTATCGGTCTATAGCCTTAAGGAGCTTTTAGAGCTCCTTGTCGATAGAGCGCGAGAATTGCGAAGATACCGCGATTCTGCTCTTATGCAGAAAATTGCGGGCCGCCCCCCGACAAGCCATTTTCATGTCATCTCTGAGCTTGAAGGCGTGCTTTCAACGCTAGAGCTAAACTTTTTCCTTACAAAATACTTTGAAATGAAAGATCGAGATGGCCGAAAGGTATCCGTCTTCGCACTAAACTTCGGCTTGTGCGAGAAGCACTCGATTGAGTTTGGACGTCCAGTCGGACTCAGAGAGTTTCGTTTGTATTTCGTCGAACGAATTTTTGATTCCAGCCACATCATTCGCTCTTACCTACACGCAAATCAGGAAATCAAATGCCCCGACTGCGGAGCAATATTCGGCCTCGACAAGCTTGATAGCTTGAAGCTCTATAGAATGAGATGCCCGGAGTGCGGAACAGGGACATGTAAAGTAACTAATCTTTCCAAGAAATATGAAACAATCCTTCGAGAAGTGAATCCCGAGCTGTTACTACCCACAACCGAGCTCGGCATCTTGGAAACGCTCTATGGCGAGCGTCGCGATTTGATGGCTGCAGAGATTGCCGAAGATCTAGATTGTTCTTACCAACTTGTAGGCAAGAGAGGGAAGATAATGGAACAGAAGGGCCTAGTGAGTCGGCTAATGGAACAAAAGCGACGCAAATTCAGGCTTACAGAGTTGGCGATGAAGGAATACTTCGACGGCAACGAGTCCAGAAAGCTTGACGTCGGCGAAGGCTAAGAAAACGCACAAAACAGCTAGTCGCCGGCCTGTTTTGTGCATTGGTGCAGTCCAACACTGTCACCGTAGTTCCAAACGGTCTTCAAAGGAGCTTAAATTGGGTAACGACCTGATCGGAGAGGACACCGCAAAGGCCATTCAAGAGACTGCAAAGTTCGGTGGAAAGCTCGTTGATGCGAGCAGTGCAGCCGGTGGATATCTCAGCAACACCCTAGGCTCCTTACCGGAAAATCTAGTCGGCCTTATAGGTGACCAAGTGGCGTACTGGCGCCGCAGGCGTTGGATTGACCTCAGCGCAGACTTGGAAAGGCGCCTGGGCGATCGTGGCGTCAAGGGCGTTGAGCCAAGCCCGACACTAGCCATCCCTATTCTGCAGGCAGCGGTTGACGAAACACGAGAGGCATTAAAGGAGCTTTGGGCAAGATTGCTAGCAAATGCGTTCGACCCAAACCGAACACACTTAGTTCGGAGTTCGTTCATCGAGTTGCTTAAGAAGTTCGACCCGATGGATGCTGTTGTTTTCGAAGTGATGGCTTCGCAGACCGGCGATCTTTCTCCTAATGCTCGCGACTTCGTTGTCGCGAAATTGGGTTCGAGGTCCTCTCTTGAGGAGGTTCTAGTTTCCTTCGAAAACCTCGAACAACTCGGGTGCATCAGCCGCATGAACCGCGACGCTTGGAACCCAATCATCACCAATCGAGGCAAACTTCTCTACAGGGCGCTCACAAAATAAACCTTAACTTTGGTGCAGCACATGCGCTGTACGATCGCAACGCCGCATCTTTTGTCTTAGGCTTCGCTCGTACCGGCTCGGTTGTCAGCCTGCTATTAGTTTGACCGCTGAATTATAGGCTTGCGCAGCTTCCTTATTTCTTCGGCATGACGGCTAAGGTCGTGCAGGAGCAGTTCAAACTCCTTGTACGGAATGGTGATGAAATCCGGCTTCTTTCGACCGAGCCACACGGGACGGCGCCTCTCTTCTGGAGGGGTTTGCTCAGAACTTATTGTAGCAAGATACTCGACCCAGCGATCCATTGCAGTCTGGGCTGCGATAGCCCGATCATACATCGCCCGTCGAGTGGCGGCCGGAACTACCGTTTTCATACCGACTCTCCTTTGGTTTTGCGAGACCCTATATTGAGATACCCCGCGCGGGCCGCGGGCGTGCGGAGGCGCTCAGCGGCATCGAACTCGTTCAACTTGCTGACCTTCATCAACAGTCTGGCGCGCCGCCTCCCCCTCACGGCCAAACCGGCACCCCCTCCAGTCCCGCCGTCTCCGGCAGCCCGCACATCAAATTCGCATTCTGCACCGCCTGCCCGGCGGCGCCCTTGCCGAGATTGTCGACGACGCCGAGCGCGATCACCAGGTTGCGCTCGGGGTCGGCGGCGTAGCTGACGAAGGCGAGGTTGGAGCCGGTGGCCCATTTGGTCTGCGGCGGCGCGTCGGTGACGCGGACGAAGGCGCTGTCACGATAGAAGCGGCGGGCGGCGTCGAGGCATTGCGCCGTGGTGGCGCGGCCGCGGGCGTAGATGGTGGCGAGGATGCCGCGGGTCATCGGCACCAGATGCGGCGTGAACACGAGGCCTGTGGCGCTGCTGCCGCTGATCCGCGCGATCGTGCTTTCGATCTCGGGCATGTGGACGTGCCTGAGCAGGCCGTAGGGGATCAGGTTCTCGTTGCTCTCGGCGTAGCCGAATTTGCTGTCGCCGCCGCGGCCGGCGCCGGAGATGCCGGTCTTGGCGTCGATCACGATGTTGTCGGGCGAGATCAGTTTTTCGGCGAGCAGCGGCGCCAGCGGGGTCAGCGCCGCCGCCGGGAAGCAGCCGGGATTGGCGATGCGGGTCTGGCCCGCGATCTCGCTCGGCCAGACGTCGGCGAGGCCGTAGGTCCAGCCGTCGGCGTAGCGGTGGTCGCCGCCGATGTCGACGATCTTCACGTGGCCCGGCACGCGCGCCAGCGCCTCGCGCGAGGCGCCGGTGGGGAGCGAGGCCATGAGCACGTCGAGCGGCGGCAGGCGCGCGGGGTCCCACTTCTCGATCACGAGATCGGCGAGGCTGGCGGGCACGCCGGGGAAGCGCTCCGCCAGAAGCTGGCCGGCGCTGCCCTCGCCCGCGGCGTAGACCAGCTCGAACGCCGGATGCCCCGCGACCAGGCGCATCGCCTCGCCGCCGCCAAAACCGCTGATCCCGACAATGCCGACGCGAATGCTCATGGGTGGGGGTCCTGATGCTTGCTCAAGGGAGAATTTCGGGAGCGCGACGCTTACTCTGAATGCGACGCCCATTTCGATCGTGTTGAATTGAGAATGGGCCTCATTTCATCATTGATATCAGCCGCAGATGAATGTCCGTCCGGGAAGACTTCAAGCGCGCCGACGGTGCTGGCCTCGGGCAGCGGCAAGAAGAACGCCTCACGCATATAGGCAATCGCGTAGAGGCGAAAGTTGGTATCGAGGGCATCCAGGTGGCGACCGATCATCATCACGAGCTGCGATGCGGGAGCGCCGACCTCGGCTGCGTTGCGCAGCGCTCGAACCAGGGTCGGATCGAGGTTCATCCTGTTGTTTCCGGTTTTTGGACGCGCACGAAACCTAAGGGAGTTGCTGGGCCCCTGTGTGAAACTCACGACTGCCTGCTGCCGTTCGTCTCCATCAGTCCGAGCGGCAGCGAAAATTTCTTGCAGTCACTGGGGTCACCGCAACGCCGCGGCTTTCGTCTTCGGCTTGGCGCGGGCCGGCTCGGCCGTCAACCGGATTCCCATCGCATTGATGATCCGCAGGACGGTCGCGAACTCCGGGTTGCCGTTCTCGCCGAGGGTCTTGTAGAGACCCTCCCGCGTCACGCCGGCGGCCTTGGCGACCTGGCTCATGCCCTGCGCGCGGGCGACGAGATTGAGCGCGTCGCGGACCTCGGCGGGATCGCCGTCGGCGAGCACGAGGTTGAGATACTCGGCACGGGCGGCCGGGGTGCCGAGATGCTCAGCGGCGTCGAATTTCTTGAGCTTGCTGACCTTCATCCTCAATCCTCCAATGTCGCCGCGAGGTCGTGGGCCTTCTTGATGTCCTTGTCCTGGGTCCGCTTGTCGCCGCCGCAGAGCAGGATCACGACGGTCTTGCCGCGTCTCGTGAAGTAGATGCGGTAGCCGGGGCCGTAGTCGACGCGTAGCTCGCTCACCGCACCACCAACTGACTTGGCATCGCCGAAGTTTCCGGCAGCCACCCGGCTGATCCGCCGGACGATGTGCAAACGGGCGCGCTGATCGCTCAACGCGGCCAGCCAACGCGAGAAGCCGGGCGTTTCGCGAACGTCGACCATATGGGGAGTGTAATCTATGGATTACAAAGACGCAAGTACACGATGTGCGAGGCTGGACTAGGCAATCGCGGCAGAACGGCTGCTAATGAGTTACTCTGTCATGCCCGGGCTTGTCCCGCCTGCGCGGCCGTAGCCGCTTCGGCGCGGCGAAGGCCCGGGCATCCACGTCGTTCCCAGGATGCCGGACGACGTGGATGGCCGGGACAGGCCCGGCCATGACGATGTGGAGACGGATGAGCGTGGACGCGCGAGCTGCGTGCGCGTCAGGCCCCCTCACAGCCACGGCGCCGGCGTGTCCATCGCGATCAGCTGCTCGACCTCGATGCGCGGGCGGATCACGGCGGACTGGTCGCCCTTGACCAGCACCTCGGGGACCAAAGCGCGGGTGTTGTAGGTGCAGGCCTGCACGGCGCCGTAGGCGCCTGCGGTCATGATGGCGAGGAGGTCGCCCGGCTTGGGCTCGGGCAACGTGCGGTCGAGCGCGAGGTAGTCGCCGCTTTCGCAGACCGGGCCGACGACGTCGGCCACGAAGGCGGGCGCGTTCGGTGCGGGCTCAAGCACCGGCAGGATGTCGTGATGGGCCTCGTAGAGCGTCGGGCGGATCAGATCGTTCATCGCGGCGTCGATGATGACGAAGTTCTTGGCCTCGCCATGCTTCACATAGATCACCTTGGCGACCAGGATGCCGGCATTGCCGACGATCATGCGGCCGGGCTCGAACATCAGCGTGCAGCCGAGATTGTGGCTGACGCGCTTGACCATCGCGGCGTAGGCGGCCGGCTCCGGCGGCACGGCGCGGTCCATGTGATAGGGGATGCCGAGGCCGCCGCCGAAATCGACATGGGAGATGTCGTGGCCGTCGGCGCGCAGGGTCTGCACGAACTCGGTGAGGATGCGGAACGCGGTTTCCATCGGGCCGAGATCGGTGATCTGGCTGCCGATATGGACGTCGACGCCGGTGACCTTGATGCCCGGCATCTTGGCCGCGCGGGCATAGACGCGGCGGGCGTGCTCCAAGGGAATGCCGAACTTGTTCTCCGACTTGCCGGTCGAGATCTTGGCGTGCGTGCCGGCATCGACGTCGGGATTGACACGGACCGAGATGCGGGCGGTGTGGCCGGTCTCGACGGCGAGCCGCGCCAGCAGATCGAGCTCGGGCTCGGACTCGATGTTGAGGCAGTGGATGTCGGCCGCGAGCGCGGCGCGCAGCTCGGCCTCGGTCTTGCCGACGCCGGAGAACACGATCTTGCGCGAGGGGATGCCAGCCGCCAGCGCCCGCTTCAGCTCGCCGCCGGAGACGACGTCGGCGCCGGCGCCGAGCTTCGCCAGCGTGCGCAGCACCGACTGGTTGGAATTGGCCTTCATCGCGTAGCAGATCAGCACGTCCTGGCCGGCGAAGGCGTCCGCGAACACGCGGTAGTGCCGCTCCAGGGTGGCGGTGGAGTAGCAGTAGAACGGGGTGCCGACGGTTGAGGCAAGCTCGGCGAGATTGACGTCCTCGGCGTGCAGCACGCCGTCGCGGTAGTCGAAATGGTTCATGGGTCGGGTCCGCGCGCGGGGCTGCGAGATTGAGTGATTGTGGCGGCGAATTGCCGGGAAATGGGTGGGATTGTCAATTGAGGTGCCACCCTCCCCTCGAGGAGGGGGAGGGGCGATCGCCCGCGGAGTTCGCTTGTGGCCGGCTATCTCTCCGGCGTCATGCCCGGGCTTGACCCGGGCATCCACGTCCGTCCCAGGATGCCACACCACGTGGATGGCCGGGTCAAGCCCGGCCATGACGGTGGAATTAGGCGGGCTCGATCTCGGATGCCCAGCTGGTCAGTTGAGGAAGGCCGCAGCCGCTATTTGCTGTCGAGCAGCGGGTCGAGAATGAAGGGTTTTTTCTGGCCGCGGGTGGCGGCGGGGGCGGCATCAGCGCCGTAGCCGGAGTTGAACAGGCCGGGCTTGTTGGCGGCGTCCGTCGCGGTGTCGGTGGGCGCGGCCGACATCTGCGGCGCCGGCGGGGAGTTGGCCGGCAGATCCAACGGGCCCTTGCGGCCGCAGGCGGCCAGCAGAAGGGCTGTGGCGCCCAGGACGAGGACGACCCGGGCGGCGGAGGTTGGACGGCGAGCGCGATTCACGTGTGAAATCCCCATGCGGGCGGCACCATACAGAGATTGAACCGGCCTGACGAGTGCGGGAGTGCCACGCCGGGACGATCAAATTGCGGCGATCAAATTTCGGACGGAGCCCTACTTCCGCTGTTTTTCCAGCCGCTTCAGCCAGGCCTTGGCCTGGGAGGCCACGTTCTTCGGGGCGGTGCCGCCGAAGCTGGTGCGGCTCTTCACCGAGGACTCGACCGAGAGCACGCCGAGCACGTCGGCCGTGATCTTCGGCTCGACCTCCTGCATCGCCGTCAGCGGCAGCTCGTGCAAGGCCACGCCCTGCCTGGCGGCCAGCGCGACGATGCGCCCCGTGACGTGATGGGCCTCGCGGAACGGCATCTTCAGGCTCCGCACCAGCCAGTCGGCGAGATCGGTCGCCGTCGCGTAGCCCTCGCCGGCGGCGGCCTTCATGCGGGCCTCGTCCGGCACCAGGTCGAGCGCCATGCCGGTCATGGCCCGGATCGCAAGCGACAGCGCCGCGAACGCCTCCATCGCGCCCTGCTTATCCTCCTGCATGTCCTTCTGATAGGCGAGCGGCAGGCCCTTCATGACGATCAGGAGCGCGTTCAGCGCGCCGATGACGCGGCCGGTCTTGGCGCGGACGAGCTCGGCGGCGTCCGGATTGCGCTTCTGCGGCATGATCGAGGAGCCGGTCGTGAACTTGTCCGACAGCTTGATCAGGCCGACCAGCGGCGAGGTCCAGATCACGATCTCCTCGGCGAAGCGCGACAGGTGCACGGCGCAGATCGAGGCGGCCGACAAGGTCTCCAGCACGAAGTCGCGGTCGGACACGGCGTCGAGCGAATTGGCCATCGGGCGGTCGAAGCCGAGCGCTTCCGCCGTGGCGTGGCGGTCGATCGGGAACGAGGTGCCGGCAAGCGCGGCCGCGCCGAGCGGGGATTCGTTGAGGCGCTTGCGGGCATCGAGGAAGCGGCCGCGGTCGCGCCCGGCCATCTCGACATAGGCCAGCAGGTGGTGGCCGAAGGTGACGGGCTGGGCGGTCTGCAGATGGGTGAAGCCGGGCATCACCGTGCCGGCATGGTTGAGCGCGCGGGAGGCGAGCGCGTGCTGGTAGGCGGCGAGCGCCGCGTCGATGTCGTCGATCTCGTCGCGCACGAACAGGCGGAAATCGGTCGCGACCTGGTCGTTGCGCGAGCGCGCGGTGTGCAGGCGGCCGGCGGCGGGGCCGATCAGCTCGGACAGCCGGCTCTCGACGTTCATATGGATGTCTTCCAGGGCCCGCTTGAACTCGAACGAACCCTTGGTGATCTCTGACAAAATCGTGTCTAGACCCTTCCCGATATTTTTCGCATCACCCGCCGTGATGATGCCCTGGGCGGCGAGCATGGCGGCGTGCGCCTTGGAAGCGGCGATATCCTGCGCGTAAAGGTGGCGATCGACGTCGATCGAGACGTTGATGTCCTCCATGATCTCGTCGGGACGCTCCGAGAACCGTCCGCCCCACATCGTGTTGCTCATGCCTGAACCGCTTCCAAGACCTTGCTGATCGCCACGGGATGGGACACACCGTCCGGACTCCCGAAATTCGCGCCTCTGATAGCCGCAACCGACCCGAGATGACAAACGATAAGCCGGATACGTCCCCTGCCCGCCCCGCATCCTCGCGGCGAACGCTGCTCGCGGCCGGTGCCGTGGCGGTGGTCGCCGTGGCCGGCATCGCCGCGGTGACCTTTGGCGGATTGCTCAGGGGACGGCCGGCGGGCGACCAGGCCTGTCAGGCGGCGGTCGCCACCGCCAAGCGGATCTCGCCGCTGATCAAGGGCGAGGTGGCGGCGCTGACGGCGGCAACCGTGCCGCTGCGACTGCCGGACCTCGCTTTCGAGGACGGCACGGGGGCAGCGAGGAAGCTGTCGGACTTCCGCGGCAAGACGGTGCTGTTGAACCTCTGGGCGACCTGGTGCGTGCCCTGCCGCAAGGAGATGCCGGCGCTGGACGGCCTGCAGGCCAAGCTCGGCAGCGACGCCTTCCAGGTGGTCGCGGTCAACATCGACACCCGCGATCCGGAGAAGCCCAGGGCGTTCCTGAACGACGCCAAGCTGACGCAGCTCGCCTATTTCAGCGACCCGAAGGCCAAGGTGTTCCAGGATCTCAAGGCGGTCGGCCGCGCGCTGGGCATGCCGACCTCGGTGCTGGTCGATGCCCAGGGCTGCGAGATCGCGACCATCGCGGGACCTGCCGAGTGGGACAGCGCCGACGCGGTCAAGCTGATCCAGGCGGCGACGACGAAGGCCGCCGCGGGGCTTTAATCAGGGACTATCAGGCGGCGATGTTGAGGTTGCCGCCGACGCCGGGGCCGGCATTGGCGAGCGACAGCGTCTGCTGCGCGCCGCCGAGCAGCGTCAGGACGGCGTCCTTCTGGGCGTTCAGGTTCTGCTTCAGCACCGACGTGGCGACCTGCTGCTGTGTCGCACTCGCCTGCTGCGCCATGACCGCAGCCACCAAGCTCATGTCCATACGCATATACCTCGCTACCGGCACGCTAACCGAGGAGCCTTAACGAAGCGTATCGGTGGCGCCCGACAGCGGTAAAATCAGCGGGTCGGCACGGGTTTGGGGCCGCGATAGTCGTAGAAGCCGCGCTGCGTCTTGCGGCCGAGCCAGCCGGCCTCGACATATTTCACCAGCAGCGGGCACGGCCGGTACTTCGAATCCGCCAGCCCTTCGTGCAGCACCTGCATGATGGACAGACAGGTATCCAGGCCGATGAAATCGGCGAGCTCCAGCGGCCCCATCGGATGGTGCGCGCCGAGCTTCATCGCCGCGTCGATCGCCTCGACGTTCCCGACGCCCTCATACAGCGTGTAGATCGCCTCGTTGATCATCGGCAGCAGCACGCGGTTGACGATGAAGGCCGGGAAATCCTCGGAGACGGCGACCTGCTTGCCGAGCCGGCCGACGAACTCCTTGGCCGCCTCGAAGGTGGCGTCGTCGGTGGCGATGCCGCGGATCAGCTCGACCAGCTCCATCAGCGGAACCGGGTTCATGAAATGAATGCCGATGAAGCGCTCGGGGCGGTCGGTGCAGGCGGCGAGCCGGGTGATGGAGATCGACGAGGTGTTGGAAGCGATGATCGCCTCGGGCTTCAGCACCGCGCAGAGATCGTGGAAGATCTTGCGCTTGACGTCCTCCTTCTCGATCGCGGTCTCGATGACGAGATCGCAATCGGCGAGGCCATCGAGGGTTTCGCTGATCGAGATATGGCCGAGCGCCTGGTTGCGGGCGTCCTCGGAGATCACCTTCTTCGCGACCTGGCGGGTCAGATTGCCGTTGATGGTCGCCATGCCCGATTTCAACCGATCGGCGGTGACGTCGTTGAGCACCACGTCGAGCCCGGCCAGCGCGGCAACGTGCGCGATGCCGTTGCCCATCTGTCCTGCGCCGATCACTCCGAGCTTGTTGATCTGAGCCATGTTGTCATCCACCCGAACGGCACGCCTGCTGCGCCCGTCCATGCCCTTGGAAGTGAGAACACCGGCCGCCGCGGTCCCATGCGGCCGGTGTCTTGAGCGTTACTTGCCGAGCTTGGCGAGCGCGTCGGTCAGCTCGGGAACCGCCTGGTAGAGATCCGCCACCAGGCCGTAGTCGGCCACCTGGAAGATCGGCGCGTCCTCGTCCTTGTTGATCGCGACGATCACCTTGGAGTCCTTCATGCCAGCCAGATGCTGAATGGCGCCTGAAATGCCGACCGCGACATAGAGTTCCGGGGCGACGACCTTGCCGGTCTGGCCGACCTGCCAGTCGTTCGGCGCGTAGCCGGCATCGACCGCGGCGCGCGAGGCGCCGACGCCGGCACCGAGCTTGTCGGCGAGCGGCTCGATGTACTTGGCGAAGTTCTCGCGGCTCTGCATCGCGCGTCCGCCGGAGACGATGATCTTGGCCGAGGTCAGCTCGGGACGGTCGCTCTTGGCGACCTCCTCGCCGACGAAGCTCGACAGCGCCGGATCACCGGCGGCCGCCACGCTCTCCACCGACGCGCTGCCACCTTCGCCCGCGGCTGCGAACGTGGAGGTGCGCACGGTGATGACCTTCTTGGCGTCCTTCGACTTCACGGTCTGGATCGCGTTGCCGGCATAGATCGGCCGCTCGAACGTGTCGGGCGCCACGACCTTGATGATCTCCGACACCTGCATCACGTCGAGCAAAGCGGCGATGCGCGGCATCACGTTCTTGAAGCGCGAGGTCGCCGGCGCGACGATCGCGTCGTAGTTCGCGGCGAGCTTGACCACGAGATCCGCGAGCGGCTCGGCGAGATCATGCGCATAGGCAGCATCGTCGGCGAGCAGCACCTTCTTGACGCCGGCGAGCTTGGCGGCGGCGTCGGCCGCGCCCTTGGCGCCCTGACCCGCGACCAGCACGTCGACATCGGCGCCGAGGGCTGCAGCCGCCGTCAGCGCCTTGTTGGTCGCGTCCTTGACGGACGCATTGTCGTGTTCGGCAATCAGCAGCGTGGCCATCAGAGCACCCCCGCCTCGGTCTTGAGTTTGTTGACGAGCTCGGCGACGTCCTTGACCTTGACGCCGGCCTTGCGGCCCGCGGGCTCAGCGGTCTTGATCACCTCGAGCCGCGGCGTGAGATCGACGCCGGTGTCGGCGGCGGTCTTCTCGGCGATCGGCTTCTTCTTCGCCTTCATGATGTTCGGCAGCGACGCGTAGCGCGGCTCGTTGAGGCGGAGATCGGTGGTGACGATCGCCGGTCCCTTCAGCTTCACGGTCTGCAGGCCGCCATCGACCTCGCGGGTAACCTTGAAGTCGGACCCTTCGACCTCGAGCTTGGAGGCGAAGGTCGCCTGCGCCCAGCCGAGCAGCGCCGCCAGCATCTGGCCAGTCTGGTTGCTATCGTCGTCGATCGCCTGCTTGCCGAGGATGATCAGGCCAGGCTGCTCTTCCTGGGCGACCGCCTTGAGGATCTTGGCGACTGCGAGCGGCTCGACATTGCCTTCGGCCTTGACCAGGATGCCGCGGTCGGCGCCCATCGCGAGCGCGGTGCGGATCGTCTCCGAGGCCTGCGCGGGCCCGATCGAGACCACCACCACCTCGGTCGCCTTGCCGGCTTCCTTCAGCCGCAGCGCTTCCTCGACGGCGATCTCGTCGAACGGATTCATCGACATCTTGACGTTGGCGAGTTCAACGCCCGATCCATCGCTCTTGACGCGGACCTTGACGTTGTAATCGACCACCCGCTTGACCGGCACCAGAACCTTCATCGATCCTCTTTCGCTCTAAATTGTCCGGGGTTGACCTTTCGGGCGCGGAACCTAAAGCGCCCATCCCCCCCGGTCAACGCGCGACGGGCGAAAAAAGCAGGCCCGCACGCCCCCGGGTTAACGGTTTTGCCCCGGCACCCACAACACGTCGCCGGCGCCGTTCCGGTTCGCCGCCCTGCTGGCGACGAACAGGAAATCCGACAGCCGGTTCATATAACGAATGGCGGCCTCGCTGACCGGCTCGTCCGGCTTGCCGGCGAGTTCCGTCATGATCCGTTCCGCCCTGCGGCAAATGGTACGCGCCACATGCAGATGCGCCGCCGCCGCGGTCCCTCCGGGCAGCACGAACGAGGTCAATGGCGCGAGCCGCTCGTTCAGTGTGTCGATGTCGCGCTCCAGACGGTCGACCTGGCTCGCGACCACGCGCAGCCGCTCCGCCTTGCCCTCGCGCTGCGGCACCGCGAGATCGGCGCCGAGGTCGAACAGATCGTTCTGGATCAGGCCGAGCATCGCATCGATTTCGGGCGCATCAGCCAGATGCAGCCGGACCACGCCGATCGCGGCGTTGGTCTCGTCCACGGTTCCATAGGCGGAGACGCGCAGATCGTATTTGGGACGCCGCTCGCCATTGCCGAGCGCGGTCGTGCCGTCGTCACCGGTCCGCGTGTAGATGCGATTCAGGACCACCATGCTGCGTTCTCAACGTCCGTTTCTCGACGCCTCGGCGTCTCGGTCTCAGCGCCCCATCGCCCAGATCGCCGCCATGGCAATGACGACCGCGACGAACTGCAGGATCACCCGCCAGCGCATCAGCTTCTGCGACAGGTTGGGCGAGCCGCCCCGCGTCATGTTGACGAGGCCGAGAAACAGCACCAGCGCGACCGCGCCGACGGCGATGGGAAGGATGAATTTACCGAGAAGTGAAGCCATTCGGGCTAGATAACACCGCAGACGCAGGAGCGCCATGCCGGATCGGACCGCCAGGGGCTGCAACTTCTGGCTTTTGGGCCCGTAATATCGGATTGTACAAATCACATCGTTTCGCGGAGTGCAGGAACAGGTGAAGGCGCTTCGCTACATCTTCCACGTCGTCATGGACGCGTTCTACACCTTCCTCGCCGACGACGGCTGGGCGATCGCCAGCCATATCGCGCTGTCAACCCTGATGGCGCTGTTTCCGTTTCTGATCGTCCTGACCTCGCTCGCCGGCTTTCTCGGCTCCAAGGATCTGGCCGACCAGGCTGCCACCCTGATGCTGCAGACCTGGCCGGCCCAGGTCGCGGATGCGCTGACCGGCGAGATCCACGACGTGCTGACCACGACCCGGACCGACGCGCTGACCATCGGCGCCGTGCTCGCGGTCTATTTCGCCTCGAACGGCGTCGAGGCGCTGCGGGTCGCGCTCAACCGCGCCTATGGCGTGATCGAGCAGCGCCGCTGGTACTGGCTGCGGCTGGAGTCGATCGGCTACACCCTGGTCGCCGCGATCACGGCGCTGGCGATGTCGTTCCTGATCGTGCTCGGGCCGCTGATGCTGGCCACCGCCCGGCGCTACCTGCCGCTTGCGGTCGAAGCCAACGAGCGCTTCGTCAACCTGTCGCGCTACGGCATCACCATCAGCGCGCTGATCGTGGCGCTGTTCATCCTGCATGCCTGGCTGCCGGCGGGCCGGCGCAGCTTCATGCAGATCATGCCCGGCATCGTCTTCACCTTCGTCGCCTCGCTGGTGTCGGGCATCGTGTTCGGCCAGTATCTGGCGCGGTTCGCCAACAACTACGTCACGATGTATGCGGGGCTCGCATCGGTGATCATCGCGCTGGTGTTCCTGTATTTCATCGCCGCGATCTTCGTGTATGGCGGCGAGTTGAACGCCTCGATCATCAAGTCGCGGCTGCCGCGCGGCGTGTCGCTCCAAGAAGCGCAGTCGCTAGTGCCCGCGGCGAAACGGGCTTGAGCAGGAACGCGTCGGCGCCGGCGGCGCGCGAGGCCGCCTCGTCCTCGCCGCGTCCGGAGACGCCAATGATCGGGATCGTGCCGTGAGGCGCATCCAGCTTGCGGATACGGGCAATCGCCTCGACACCATTGATGCCGGGCAGCACCATGTCCATCAGCACCGCATCGTAGCTGCCGGCCATGATCCGCTCCGGTGCGGCCTCGCCGCGGCCGATGAACTCCGCCTGGTGGCCGAGCTCGTTGAGGATCGTGTTGAGCACCACGCGGCCGAACGGATTGTCCTCGACGCCGAGGATGCGCAAGGGCCGCGTCGGCCCCAGGGTGACGCCATCTTCCGAGCCGCCCGCCGTGGTGTGCGGCGCGGCCGCCACGGTCAGCGCCACGGTCAGCGTGAAGGTCGTGCCGCCGCCTTCATGCGGCGCCACCGCGACGTCGCCGCCCATGGCGCGCGCGATTTGCCGAACCGAGGACAGGCCGAGGCCGGCGCCCCCGAAGCGCGAGGCGATCGAGACATTGGCCTGGCTGAACGGGCGGAACAGCCGCTTGATCTCCTGCAGGGTCAGGCCGATGCCGGAATCGGAAACACGGAAGGCGACCGCGACCTTGCCCTTGGCGGCGCGCCTGATCGGCCTGCCGCGCCCGGCCTTGCCGGCCAGCGCGATGTCCAGCGCCACGCCCCCCTGCTCGGTGAACTTCACCGCATTATCGATCAGATTTTCGAGTGCGGCGCGTAGCCGCACGGGGTCACCGACGACGAGCCCCGGCAAATCGTCGGAGACACGGACCTTGGCCTCCAGCCCCTTGGCGGCGGCGCGGCCGGACAGCGAGTCCCCGGCGGCGCGCGCCAGCACGCGCAGGTCGAACAGATCCTCGCGCAGCAGCGTCCCCGCGGTCTCCTGCTTGGCGGCATCGACGAACAGGGTCGCCAGGCTCGACAGATGCTCCGCGCCGGCCTTGATGGTGTCGACCCAGCGCCGCTCGCGCTCGCCGAGTTCGGATGTGGCGAGCAGGTCGCTGATGGCGAGAATGCCTGTCAGCGGCGTGCGGACCTCGTGGGCGAACACCGCCAAGGCGGCTTCGACGACTCCCGCACCTGGTCCGCCGGGCGCGAACGCCGCCCCTTTCGCCGAGACGGGCTTGGCTGATCCAGGCTTGGCTGATCCAGGTTTTGCTGATCCGGCCTTGGCCGCGCTGCGCCGGCTCCCCGCCATCGCCGTGACCTGAGGAACGTGCTTCTTGAGCGGTCGCGCCTTGGCGCGCTCCTTGACCGGCGGCGCCTTCGCGGCGGGCGTCTTCGGCTTCCCTGCTTTGGACGAGACCTTCGACGGCGCCATTCCAGAGGGCGTCTTTCCACCGGCCGGCCTCGACGCCGCGGCGGGCCTGGGCGCAGCCGGCTCGGCCGGTCGGGCCCGGCGCCCCGTACTCATGTTCCGAACGCGCTTCATCATGGCCCCTGTGACATGAACTCCGAAAAACGAAGGGGCACTTCTACTGTCATGTCTCGTCGTGCCGCTTTCGATTGAAGCTCCCGATTACCCGCGCCATCGAGCAGCATGGCACGGTCGTTTCCGGGTGTCACGATGCCCCGGAGGTTGTCCCCGCCGGAAACGTGGGAAGACATCGGGCTTGCGGCAGGACGCGGCTAGACCATGCCGATCCTGTGTCGGATTTCCGCCGGCGAGACGCCTTCCGCGCGCAAGGCGCGCAATCCCGTCGCCTGGGTGGACTTGGACAGCTTGTGGCCCTGTGCGTCGCGAATCAGTTGGTGATGCCGATAGGCCGGCGCCGGCAGGCCGAGCAGGACCTGCAGCAGCCGGTGGACGCTGGTGGCATGAAACAGGTCCTGGCCGCGCACCACCTCAGTCACCCCCTGCAGGACGTCGTCGAGCACGACGGACAGGTGATAGCTGGTCGGCGTCTCCTTGCGCGCCAGAACCACATCCCCCCACGCCTCCGGCCTTGCTTCGACCCTGCCGCTCTCGCCCGAAGGCCCGGCGCCGTGCTCGTCCCAGGCCAGCCGGCCCACGCGCGCGATCGCCGCGGCCATGTCCAGCCGCAAGGCATAGGGCACGCCACCGGCCATCAGCCCCGCACGTCGCGCTTCGGAAAGCGAGGTCGCCGTCCCCGGATAGAGCGGCGCCCCGTCGGGGTCGCGCGGCCAGGCTCCGTCCGCATCCCGCTGTGCGACCAGCCGCGCGATCTCGGCCCGGCTCTCGAAGCTCGGATAGACGAGCCCCATACCCTGCAGCCGCTCCAGCGCAGCGCGGTACTCGGCAAGGTGCTCCGATTGCCGCCGCACCGGCTGCTCCCAGGTGATGCCGAGCCAGGCGAGGTCTTCATAGATCGCCTGCTCGAACTCCGGCCGGCACCGGGTGGGGTCAATGTCCTCGATGCGCAGCAGCAAGCGGCCGCCGCTCTGCTGCGCGCATCGGACGTTCAACAGCGCCGAATAAGCGTGGCCGAGATGCAGATAGCCATTCGGACTGGGGGCAAATCGGAAAACGGGTGGCATGACATCTTGTCATTGCCGGACTTGAGCTGGCGCGATCCGACAATCATCCTTCAATTACGTTCGATCCGAGATGGATGCGCGGGTCAAGCCCGCGCATGACGACGCAGAAAGCTTTAGACACATGACCCTCCATCTCGACAGCCAGGACATTCTCGAGGACGCGGTCCGCGAGCTGGTGAAGCAGGACAACCGCCTCGCTCCGATCCTCGCCGCCACCGGCATGCCGGCGTTGCGGCGGCGGGAGCCGGGCTTTGCCGGGATCGCGCACATTGTCTGCGGCCAGCAATTGTCGACCGCCAGCGCGGCGGCGATCTGGGGCCGGCTGCAGGGGGCGTTCGATCCGTTCGATGCCGACGCGATCCGCCGCGCCCGTGCCGACCGGCTGGGCCGGCTCGGGCTCTCGGCCGCCAAGATCAAGACGCTGAAGCACATCGCGCGCGAGCTTGCCGCGGAACGGCTCAACCTCGATGTGCTGGCCAATGAGGATGCCGATGCCGCGCACGCGAGGCTGACGGCCCTGCCCGGCATCGGACCGTGGACCGCGGACGTCTATCTGCTGTTCTGTCTGGGTCACGGCGACGCCTGGCCGGCCGGCGACCTCGCCGTGCAGGAGGCCGTCAAGGTCGGGCTCGGCCTTGCGGCGCGGCCGACAGCGAAGCAGATGATGCCGCTTGCAGAAGGCTGGCGGCCGCTGCGCGGCGCGGCCGCGCATCTGTGGTGGAGCTATTACCGCGTGCTCAAGAAACGCGAGGGCGTCATCACGCCGGCGAACTAACAACTTCGGCGAACGCCGTTTCAAACAAAGTTGGGGTTGCAAAACGGTCATCGATGTCGGCCAGGATCGCACCACGACGCACATCATCGCATGGCCGGGGTCTTCATCATGCAATCGTCCGATTTCATCGTCGCACGCAGCGATCTGCAGCAGTGCCAGACGATCGTCACCGAGCTTCCCGGCAGCGACGCGCTTCCGGCCGAGGCGCTGCTGGTCAAGGTAGACCGCTTCGCCTTCACCGCCAACAACATCACCTATGCCCTGCTCGGCGAGCAGTTGAAGTATTGGCAGCTGTTTCCTGCACCCGACGGCTTCGGCATCATTCCCGTGTGGGGCTTCGGCGACGTGGTGGCGTCCCGCCATCCTGCCGTCGCCAAAGGCGAGCGCCTGTTCGGCTACTTCCCGATGGCGACGCATCTCGTGATCGAGGCCGCCGACGTCGGCAAGCGCGGCCTGCGCGACGCGGCCGCACACCGCCAGGGCGTCGCGCCGGTCTACAACGCCTATGCACGGGTGGGCGACGATCCCGCCTTTGCCGGACGGCAAGGCGACTACCAGGCGCTGTTGCGCCCGCTGTTCATGCTGTCGTTCCTGGTCGACGACTTCCTCGCCGAACAGGCGCATTTCGGCGCCACGACCGTCATCCTGTCCTCGGCCTCGAGCAAGACCGCGTTCGGCCTCGCGCACCTCTTGCATACGCGGCGCCAGGGCATCCGCGTGATCGGGCTGACCTCGCCGTCGAATGCGGCCTTCGTCCGCTCGCTCGGCTGCTATGACGAGGTGGTGACCTACGATGCGGTCGACAGGTTCGACGCGGGGACGAGCGCGGCCTTCGTCGACATGGCCGGCAATGCCAGTCTGCGCGCCGCGCTGCATCGACGCTACGGCGACAACCTGGTCTATTCCGGCCGCGTCGGGCTGACGCATCAGGACGTCATTGACGACGCAGACGCGCTTCCCGGTGCCCGGCCCACCTGGTTCTTCGCGCCCGACCAGATCAGGAAGCGCGCCAGGGAATGGGGACCCGGCGGCATCGAAAAGCGGCTCGGCGCGGCGTGGCAGGACTTTGCGCCGCGGCTCGACGGCTGGCTGACGATCGTAGATGGACGCGGTCCCGACGCGGTGCAGCGGATCTATCTCGACACGCTGCAAGGACGCATTCCGCCGGATCAGGGGCACATGCTGACAATGACGGCATGAGGCGCTTTCCGCCGGTTGCCGGTCGCGTGTAGCCTTGCGGCAGCTCAGATCAGGCGAATTCCCGGAGGCTGCTTCATGTCCATCACTCTCGGCTCCGGCGAGCACAGCTATCGCGTCGTCAAGGGCTGGGCCAAGCTGCCCGACGGCTGGGCGCTGACCGACGTCGCCTCGGTTGCCGTCGACAGCAAGGACCGCGTCTACGCCTTCAATCGCGGCGCCCATCCGATGATCGTGTTCGACCGCGACGGCAATTTCATCAGGAGTTTTGGCGAGGGGCTGTTCAGCCGCGCCCACGGCCTGTCGATCGACGCCGACGACAATCTCTACTGCACCGACGATGGTGATCACACCGTGCGCAAATGTACGCCCGAGGGCAAGGTGCTGCTGACCATCGGCCTGCCGGAGCGTCCGACGCCCTTCATGAGCGGCGAACCATTCAACCGCTGCACCCACACCGCGCTGTCGCCATCCGGCGAGATCTACGTCTCCGACGGCTACGGCAATGCGCGGGTCCACAAATACACGCCGGACGGCAAGCTCATCAGGAGTTGGGGCGAGCCCGGCTCCGATCCCGGCCAGTTCAACATCGTTCACAACATTGCGACCGATGCCGACGGCTTCGTCTATGTCGCGGACCGCGAGAACCACCGCATCCAGATCTTCGACGGCGACGGGCGCTACGAGACGCAGTGGAACAATCTGCATCGGCCCTGCGCGCTGTGCGCCTGCGGCGCCGGGCGCAAGACCTTCATCATCGGCGAGCTCGGTCCGGGCATGCCGGTCAACCTCAACGTTCCCAATCTCGGCCCCCGGCTCACGATCACGGACGCCGGCGGCAAGCGACTGGCGCGGCTCGGCGGCGAGCATGGCCCGGGGCTGGAAACCGGCCGTTTCCTGGCGCCGCATGGCCTCGCAATCGACAGCCGCGGCGACATCTATGTCGGCGAGGTCGGCGTCACCAATTGGAGCACGAGCTTTCCGGACCGGCCGATGCCGGACGAGGTCAGGATCCATCGCTGTCTGCAGAAGCTGGAGCGCGTCCCTGGCTGACCTTGGCCACCAGCGGATGCTGGCCCCGGCCGAGGACATGCAACTGATTTGCAGTGCAGCGGCTGAGCGCTCTGCCACGGTTCTGACGCGCTTTGACCGCAGCTCGAAAGGCGGGAGAAGCCAGGTCAAACCATGTGTCAAGCCATTCTTGGGGCTTCACAATCCCGTCACGCTGCATGTAGTATGTCAGGGCATGCTGCTTCGCAGCCGTTATGGAGGCCAGGAGCGTTACTTGAACGCACATGTCTCGCAAGGCGGTTGGCCGGTGTTGGTGCTGAACGCGGACTTCCGGCCGCTGAGTTATTACCCGCTGTCTCTCTGGTCGTGGCAGGACGCGATCAAGGCGGTGTTCCTCGATCGCGTCAATATCGTCGAGTACTACGACCGCGCGATCCGAAGTCCATCCTTCGAGATCCAGCTGCCCAGCGTGGTTTCGCTGAAATCCTTCGTGAAGCCGTCGACGCATCCGGCCTTCACCCGCTTCAACGTCTTCCTCCGCGACCGTTTCGCCTGCCAGTACTGCCACTCCGGCGACGACCTGACCTTCGATCACGTCATTCCCCGCAGCAAGGGCGGCCAGACCACCTGGGAGAACGTCGTCGCCGCCTGCTCGCCCTGCAATCTGCGCAAGGGCAATCTGACGCCGCAGCAGGCCAAGATGTTCCCCAAGCAGGCGCCCTATGCGCCGACCGTCCACCAGCTCCATCGCAACGGCCGGCTGTTCCCGCCGAACTACCTGCATGATAGCTGGCTCGACTATCTCTATTGGGACACCGAGCTCGATCCGTAGCAGATCGGCACGTCGTCGGAGCTGGTGCGGACGTCGCCCTGGGCGCGGCGACGCTTTGGCTGTTGCCCGCGCATGCCCCGCCGCCCGATCCGCTGGCCGAATGGCGCGGCCGTCCGGCGGTATAATGGACTGGATTAACCCCGCCTTAGGCCCCTGTTCAGCATGATCGCGCGTTGCCGCGTGGGCCCCATCATGGCTGCCCGCTTCCGTCATTGTTCGAGCAGGCTGTCCGTTCCGCGCATGCAGACCGCAATCCCCGAGTGCAAGGCGGCGGCGCTCGCGAAAGCCCAGGCGGCGAGCTCGCTGCAGAACATTTCCCTGACCCTGTTTGCCAACGTGGCGATCGCAACCTCGCTGGCGCTGCTGCTGTATCTCAGGGAGGGCGGCACCCTCATCTTCGGCTGGCTGGGCGCCGCCATCGTTTTCGCCGCATTCCGCGCCGGATGGGTGTCGTACCTGAAGGCATCCGGACGGATCGAGCGCGATGCACAGCGCGTGCTGCGCAATCTCACCATCATGGCCTTCGCCAGCGGCGTGCTGTGGGCGATCGTCCCGATCGCGCTGCCGGCCTTCTCCCGCGCGCACAACGTCAACGACGTCGTCTTCATCATGGCCGGCACCACCACCGGCGCCATCATCCAGAGTCTCGCTTATTCGCCGATGGCGATCGCCTTCGGCGCGCCACTGATGGGCGCGACCGTGCTGCGGATGCTGATCTCGGGCAGCGACGTCGACTACGTCGTCGCGGCCGACGTCGCGTTCCTGACCTTCATGCTGTTCCGCGCCTCGCGGCTCGGCGAGCGCAACTTCATCGCGAGCCAGAATACCGCCATCGAGGCGACGGTGCTCGCGGAGTCGGTGGCCGAGGCCAATCATGCCCTGGAGCGTCTGGTTCGCACGGACTCGCTCACCGGGCTCGCCAATCGCAGTCACTTCCGCAGCGTGGCCGCCGCGGCGTGCCGTTCCGGACGCGGGGTCGCATTCCTCCTGATCGACGTCGACAACTTCAAGACCATCAACGACGCGCGCGGCCACGATGCCGGCGACCGGGTCATTCAGGCCATCGCCGCGCTGCTGCAATCCGCCTGCCGCGGCGAGGATCTGCCGGTCCGCCTGGGTGGCGACGAGTTCGTCGTCGTCATGCAGGGCGACGATGTGGCGAGCCGATCCGTCGCACTTGCCGAATGGCTGATGGCCGCCCTCGCGCAGCCGCTCGCGATCGCGGGCCAGTTGCTGCCCGTCAGCTGCTCGATCGGCATCGCGACCCATGCGGAAGGCCCGATCGATCTGGAAGAGCTCTCCGCCCGCGCCGACGTCGCGCTCTACCGCGCCAAGGACGACGGCCGCGCCTGCATGCGCGTGTTCGACGCCAAGATGCAGTCCGAGCTGACGCTGCAGCGCCGGCTCGACGCCGAGCTGCCGGCGGCGCTGGCCCGCCGCGAGCTCCACGTCGAATTCCAGCCTCAGGTGGCGATGGCGACCCAGGAGGTCATCGGCTTCGAGGCGCTGCTGCGCTGGAAGCATCCGAGCGCCGGATTGATCCCGCCGCCGGACATCGTGTCCGCGGCGATCCGGTTGCGCCTGTCGGGCCAGCTCACGGAGTTCGTGGGCGAGCGCGTCTGCGCGTTCCTGCGCGCGCTCGACCGCAAGAAGGCGCACGGCATCCGGGTGTCGATCAACGTCTCGCCGCGCGAATTCCCGCTTCACTCGCCGGCGCAGACCCTGAAGACCGTCTCCGAGCGCTACGGCGTCGATCCGCACCGGATCGAGATCGAGGTGACCGAAGAGGCGATGTTCGATCCCCGGCGCTGCGCCGACGAATTGAAGCTGATCGACCAATATGGATTTGGTCTTGCGATCGACGATTTCGGCGTCGGCCATTCCTCGATCGCCAACCTGATGGCGGTCGAGATCGACACCATCAAGATCGACCGCTCCTTCATCCACGGCATCGCCGCCAACCGACGGGATCAGCAGCTCGTCGCCGCCATCACCGCGGTGGCGCTGCCGCTCGGCCACCGCATGATCGCCGAGGGCGTCGAGAGCGAACAGGATGCCGAGTGCCTTCGCATGCTCGGCTGTTCCTACGGACAGGGCTGGCTGTACGGCAAGCCGATGAAGGAGGACGACGCGATCGCGTGGCTCGTCCAGCATCGCAGCGGTGCTGCTGCCGCAGGCGAGCCCTTGCCGCGCAGCGCGTAGGCGCGGCGCGGTCACGGAAGGACCAGCATCTGCGCAAGGCCCGGACCGAAGGCGCCGGCCCACGCGGCGGCAATCACGAGGATGAGTCCGGGAACGAGGCGAAGGGCGAAGGACGATCCGCCGCTGGTCCACGCCACCACGATCTTGCTGATCGTGTTCGCCGACAGCGCCGCCAGCACCGGCGCCACGGCATCGGCCGCGCTGATCTTGCCCGACGCGGCGAGCGTGGCCGCGGCCACCGCCGGCGCATGGGTGTCGACGAGGCCGGCGACGGCGGCACTCGCCACCAGGCCGGCTTCGCCGAACGCCTCGCGCAATGCGGCCGAGAGCACCAGCACCGCCGAGATCGTCAGCGCCAGCAGCAGCGCGCCCGGCAGACTGAAGGCGCGCCCCGGCGGCAGGTCGGCGGCGCCGCTCTGGCGCAGCCCGACGATCGTGAAGATCCCACCGTAGATCGCCGCCGCCGCGCCGGCGCAGAGCAGCGGAATCAGCAGCGCGTGCAACGTCGGCAGGCTGGTGACGGCCAGCACCGCGGCGAGCTGGGCGATGGTCGCCACCGTCGACAATGCCGCGCCCGCGGCGGCGGCACCGCCAAGTTCCGGCGCCTTGCGCGCCCGCGCGCCCATCGCGCCGATCGTAGCGGTGCTGGAGACGAAGCCCGAGGCGAAGCCGGACACCGCGAGCCCGCCGCGGGCGCCGAGCAGACGCATCGAGATATGCCCGGCGGCGCCGATGGCCATCATCAGCACCACGAGCGTCCAGATGCCGCGCAGGTTGACCGCCCCGAACGGACCGATCGGCTGATCCGGAAGCAGGGGCAGCACGACCAGCGTCGCCGCGGCAAAGATCAGGCCGTCCTTGAGCTCGCTCTCGCTGAGCACGGAACGGACGAAATCGTGCAGCATCGGCCGCGCCGCGAGCAGCACCGCCAGCACGACGGCGACGCCCGCCGCCAGGGCCGGACGCTCGGTGGCGAGGCCGCCGAGCAGGACGGTCAGGATCAGCGCCGCCTCCGAGGTCAGTCCCGGATCGTCGCTGCGCGAGCGCCAATAGGCGATCGCCGTCAGGACCATGATTCCGGCGGTGACGACGGCCAGCAGCAGCTTGCCGCCGATCAGCATGCCGATCGCGCCGGCCAGCGACGCCACGGCAAAGGTCCGCAACCCCGCGGACGAGCGACCGGGTCCCTCGCCCTTGCGGCGCTCGCGCTCAAGACCGATCAGCAATCCGATGCCGAGTGCGACGACGATCGCGATGATCTCGGGGCTGAGGCTCATGACATCCGGCATCGCCATCGTCCTGAATCACACCTGTTCACGGCGCGACGAATGCGCTGACGATCATCAGCAGACATGTGATGAGACCGAGTGCGGGAATCCATAGCGGCACCCTGACATAGGGAGCATCCGACCCGATGCGCCGGATGCGAATCCGCAGCAGGCACAGATTGACGATGGCAAAGATCGTCAGCGTCGCGAGCGAGGTGCCTTCCGCCAGCCGCTCCAGCGGGAAGGCCAGCGCCAGGATCGCGACCGCCAGCATGACGAGGCCGGTTGCGATCAGCGGCGTTCCGGTGCGGGGATCGACCCGGCCGGCGATGCGCGGCAGGTCGCCCTGCCCCGCCATGCCATAGACGACGCGGGCCGTCATCGTCATCTGGGCGAGAATGGTGTTGAGCGTGGACACGATCGCGATCGCATTGAACGTCGCCGGACTGATGCCGGCGACGGCATTGAACACCAGGCTGAGCGGCGCCGGCGAGGCCGACAGCACGGCCGGCGGCACGGCGGTCACCGCGATCGCGGCAATCAGCACATAGAGCGCGGAGGTGATCAGCAGCGTCAGCGCCATCGCCCACGGAATGTTGCGCTGCGGGCGCTTGGCCTCTTCCACGACGTTGGCGAGGTCCTCGAAGCCGACGAAGGCGAAGAACGCCAGCAGGCCGGCGAAGGTAATGCCGGAGAGAACGCCGAGCTCGAGCGGCGGCGGGATCAGCAAGGCCGGGCCGAACGCGACGCCGGAGTGGACGGCCGAGACGATGATCCACAGCAGGCCGCCGGTCTCGATCAGGGTCAGCAGTCCGGCGAGCATCACCGATTCGAGAATGCCCCAGGACGCCACCATGCCGAGCGCGACCACGATCGCCATCGCGATCAACGGCGTCGGCAGGTCGATGAGCTGCCGGATGTAGCCGGCACCGCCGAGCGTCACCGCGGCCGCGGCAATGATGCCGGTGGCGAGCCGCAGCGTGCCGACCGCGGTCGACAACAGCCGCGACTTGAAGGCCGCGCGGACATAGGCGGCCTCGCCGGCGCTCACGGGATAGCGGGTCGCAAGCTCGGCATAGGAGGCGGCGGTGAACGTCATTACGAACGCCGCCAGCGCAAACGCCCAGGAGGAATGGATGCCCGCATGGCCGGCGACCGCGCCGATCAGGACGTAGATGCCGGCTCCGACGGTCACGCCCGTACCGTAGAGCACGAGCAACGGCAGTCCGAGCCGACGCCGCAAGCCGGACGCAGGCACGATTGGATCTTGCGGCACCACGAATTCCATTCCTGATCACGACGAACAACAGAGTTGTAGGGGCTTAAGGGAGCAAGCGCGAGCCCTGTTGATCTCGGTCAACCGGGACCTGCGCGAGATCCGCTGGGCTGCAGCATTCGACCGCCTGTCAGCGCAACGCGGGTCGCCGACGCACCGGCGCCCAGTCGCGTTCGTGCTACATGCGTCTGCCGAGACACGCGTCTGCGCTCTCGCGGCGCAATCCGCCCGAGCCGTGCTGATAGAACTCCCTCTCTGCAATCGAGAGGGTGCAGGGAAGACCGAGCCTCGGCTGAGGCCCGTGGCCCCCGTGCGGAGAAAATGCACGGGGCAGGAACCACAGGTACAGCCGGATCGACCCGGCCTTCCCCGCGCGATGGTTTTCACGGCTGCTCCGCGCTCTCCCCGGGGACCGGCTTGTTTGCCCCCGTCATCCGCACGACACGTCATGTCGCAGCAGACTTGACGCCAGCGTCGGGGCGCCAGGACCACACGGCTTGACCGTCCGTCACGGCGTCAGTCGTCTGCGCGCGAACGCGCCCGACATCGCAACGGCCACCACTCCCCACCCCAGCGTATCGTGACGACGCGTACGCCCCTCTGCATGAGGCGGGATGGCGATAGATGACCACAAATTCCGAAAACAAGAAACAAGAATCTTTTTCGTCGAGGCTCTGGACAATGTCGGCCGATTGCGCGCGAAACATTGACTGATTTGGCCGGCGGGCAGCCCCGCACGACCTGAATACGCCTGAGCGACTCCATCACACGCGCGTTCGCCGCCTTCCACCGCGAGCCGCAGCGGCTTAGGATGCCACAACATCGCATCATTCCGGAACAGGCACTGTGCCCGAATTCGAGCCGCTCTACACGACAACCAGCGCCGAGAGCATCGGACGCTTCGTGGCCCATCACTACGTGCTATCAGAGCCGCTCGCGTGCCGAATGGTGAATCGCGGTTTCAACGACGTCTATCTTGTCACGACCGCGAGCGGCGACCGCTACGTCTTTCGGCTGTCGCATCACCGCGCCCGAGGCGCGGCCGATGTCCGCACCGAAACCGACTTTCTCGCGCATCTGGCGCGCTGCGGCGTGCCCGTAGCCGCGGCCGTTCCGGCGCGCGACGGCAACCTGTTCGTGCGCGGCGAGGCGGCGGAAGGCCGACGGGAAGGCGTGCTGTTTCCCGCAATCGATGGACGAATGCCGGACGTCGCCTCGCAATCCGATGCTCACGCCAACGGCGTCACGCTTGCGAGAGTCCACGATGCGGCGATGTCTTATCAGCCGGAAGCGCCGCTCTACCGGCTGGACCTCGACCATCTGTTGCACCGGCCGCTCGCGCGCGTTGAGAATCTCTGTCGCACCATCGGATCCGACGACGGCGGCTTTCTTCAGGAGGTCTGTGCGCGAACAGCCGCCGGAATCGAGGCGATGCAAGGCCTGGCGTGGACGCATTGTCACGGCGACTGCCATGGCTTCAATGCGCGTATCGGCGCCGCTGGCGAGGCCGTCTTCTTCGATTTCGACGATAGCGGCCGCGGCTATCTGGCCTATGACCTGGCTGTGTTCCTGTGGGCCAAGCTGTCGTTCGGTCGGCGCTTTCACGCGGCGTGGCATGCTTTCGTCGACGGCTATCGATCGGTCCGCCCGATCTCGGCGGCGGATTTCGAGGCCGCGCATGCCTTCGTGATCGTCAGGCACATCTGGCTGATGGGCGAACAGGCCAGCCGCTCGCGCGAGTGGGGCAGCGAGCCGGTCCGCTGGATCACGCAGCAGCGTGAATTCCTTGAAGGCTGGGAGGCGCAGCAGCTGGGGGCACGCCTTATATGAGCTTGACCGACGGCAGCATGGGAGACTTTGAACCATGACTGATACGATCGTTCGGGTACGCCGGCTCGGCATCATCGGCTGCGTGGCGGACATGTCGCTCAGGTCGCAGCGCTTCCGTCGCATGGGGTGCTCCCGGTAATCGATCCGCCACCGTCCTTCGACAAGGTCATCGTCGACGCATCGATTTCCTGACGTTGTTCTGATCGCTGCGGCGGTTGCCGTGTCGCGTCCGCCACAGCCAGCAGATCAACTCATCAGACGCATTGTCAAACCACGAACGATGTGATTAGTACGCCACCGGCGTCGAGCATTCCGCTCCGCCGATTGGAGAAAGACGATGACTGCGATCATCCGTTGCTCCGCCAGGAGCCGCCGGGCCTGATCCTCGCGTGAGGCGAGGTGTGGAGCGGCCTGCGTGCGCCTTCGCGCGCGCTGATCATCCCTGACCATATCTCCCTGTCTGTCTCCAAGGTACTCCCATGGGCAATTCCCATCGCGTGGACGGCCGTGCGCCGATTCACGGTTACTACTCGTCCAGCTCCTGGATCGAGGGCGCCGCCGTGCGCCAGCTCGAAACGGTGGCTGCCATCTCCGGCGTGCGTGCCGTCGCCGGCATGCCGGACCTGCATCCCGGCAAGTTCGGCCCGGTCGGCTGCGCCATTCTCGCCGACCATATCCACCCGGCCTTCGTCGGCTCCGACGCGGGCTGCGGCATGGCGCTGTTCGCGCTCGACCTCGCGTCGCGCCGCATCCGCGTCGACAAGGCGGCCGACCGGCTGCGCGACGTCGCCACACCCTATGACGGCGACATCGCAAGCGAGCTCGCGAGATGTGAGCTGGCACCGTCCGACTTCGATGCCTCGCTCGGCACGATCGGCGGCGGCAATCATTTCTGCGAGCTGCAGGCGGTCGAGGAGGTGTTCGATCCGTGCTGCGGCATCGATCGCGACCGCGCGCATCTGCTGGTGCATTCGGGCTCGCGCGGCCTCGGCCACGCGCTGCTCGAACGGCACGTCGCGGACGGGCTGAAGCCGCTCGCCCCCGACAGCGAAGCCGGTCAGGCCTATCTGGCCGCGCATGACCACGCGCTGCGCTGGGCGTCGCTGAACCGGCAGATCATCGCGCAGCGGGCCGCGACGGCCTTGCGCTGTGAGGCCGATCCGGTCTGCGCGTGCTCGCACAATTGCATCGAGCACCGCGCAGACGGCGTGCTGCACCGGAAAGGCGCGGCGCCGTCCGACCGGGGGCTCGTCGTCGTGCCGGGCTCGCGCGGCGCGCTATCCTATCTGGTCGCGCCGCTCGCGTCAGCGCCAAACGAGGCGTTGTGGTCGATCGCCCATGGCGCCGGTCGCAAGTTCGACCGGTCATCGATGATCGGCCGTGTCGGCGCCACGCGATCGGATCGCGAGCGTCTCGCGCGCAATCCGTTCGGCGGCCGCGTGATCTGCGAGGACCGCGCGCTGCTCGCCGAGGAGGCACCGGAGGCCTACAAGCCGATCGCCGGCGTGATCGCCGATCTCGAAGCATTCGGGCTCGCGCGCGTCGTCGCCAGCTTCCGCCCGCTGGTGACGGTGAAGAAGATCGCCGTCGAGCGGCCGCGCAAGGAGGACCGGCGATGAGACGGCTGCTCCTCACGGCGGGGCGCGGTCCCGCCGAATGCCGGCTCGCGGTGGCGCATGCGCTTCAGCGGCTCGCCAACGAGGCCGAGGCGGCGGATTGCGCATGCGCGATCGCGCGAGAGCAGACCGACCGGCATGGGCCGGCCAGCGCGATCGTCGTGCTGGACGGGTCGACGGCGTCTGACCTCGCGCGGCGCTGGACGCAGGGCTCGCTGCTCTGGGTCTGCCGCAGTCCGCTGCGGCCGCATCACGGCCGCAAGAACTGGTTCGTCGGCATCGTCGATCTGCCCCTGTCGGAGCGGATGGCGACGTTGGCGGCCACCGACGTCCGGTTCGAAAGCTTTCGTGCCGGCGGGCCCGGCGGCCAGCACCAGAACAAGACCGAGAGCGCGGTGCGCGCGGTTCACGTGCCGACGGGGCTGGTCGCGATCGCGCGCGACGGCCGCTCGCAGCATCGCAATAAGGCGCTGGCGCTCGCGCGTCTCGCTGCACTGCTGGACGGCCGCGCGCGCCTGGCGGACGCCGGCGAGGCGCGCCTCATCCACGCGGCGCATGACAGCGTCGAACGTGGCGCAGCCGGGCTGCGCTTCGAGGGACCGGCGTTCAGGCCGGCGGGATGATCACCGGACAGCCGGGGGCGTGAGAGCCCCCGACTGCACCTTCGACAGGCAGGGATGCACAGTCATCTCTCCGCCAGACGACTGCCATGCGCGCTGCTCCGCACATTCGCGGATGACATCGCGCCGCCGAACGGCTAAGCGGACCGCCCCCCGGACGGAAACGAGACGAGCATGGCGGCAGCGGCCCATTGTGGCATCGACTTCGGCACTTCGAACACCACCGTCGGCCTCAGCGATCGTGCCTCAGCCCAGCTCATCCCCCTGGAGGGCGAGCAGCGGACCTTGCCGAGCGCGATGTTCTTCGATTTCGAGGATCACGGCATCCAGTTCGGGCGCAACGCGATCGAGCGCTATCTGACCGGCCACGACGGCCGCTTCATGCGCGCGCTGAAGAGCATCCTCGGCACCGCGCTGATTCACGAGAAGACCTATATCCGGCAGAAGGCGGTGCCGTTTGCCGGCATCCTCGGCTTCTTCTTCGCGCATCTGAAGACGCAGATCGAGAAGAGGCTCGGCAGGGAGATCAACCAGGTCGTGCTCGGCCGTCCCGTCCGCTTCGTCGACAAGGATGATGCGGCCGACGCGGAAGCGCAGAGCGCGCTGGAGGGAATCGCGCGCGACCAGGGCTTCAAGCACATCGCGTTCCAATATGAGCCGATCGCCGCCGCGCTCGACTACGAGCAGCAGGTCGCGCACGAAGAGCTGGTGCTGATCGTCGACATCGGCGGCGGCACCTCGGATTTTTCGATCGTGCGCGTCTCGCCTGAGCGGCGCAGCAAGGCGCATCGCGAGGACGACATCCTCGCCAATGGCGGCATCCATATCGGCGGCACCGATTTCGACCGGCTGCTCAGTCTGAAGAGCGTGATGCCGCATCTCGGCTATGGCAGCCTGACCGCCGACGGCAAGCGCAATTTGCCGACGCTGTACTACCACGAGCTCGCCACTTGGCACCGCATCAACCAGCTCTACAAGAGAGGCGTGATCGGCGAGCTGCGCCAGATCCGCTACGAGGCCGAGCGGCGCGATCTGGTCGACCGCTTCATCAAGGTGGTGGAGGAGCATCGCGGCCATACGCTCGCGATCGGCGTCGAGCAGGCCAAGATCGCGCTGACAGCGGCGAAGTCGCTGATCTCGGTGCTGTCGGAGAAGGACGACTGGGCGCGCATCAAGTTCACGCGCAAGGATTTCGACCGCGCCATCGCCGATTCCGTCGAGCGCGTCGTCGGCACGGTGACGAAGCTGCTCGACGATGCCGGCGTCGAGGCCGCTGCCATCAACACCATCTTCCTCACCGGCGGCTCGAGCATGGTGCCGGCGCTGCGTCAGGCCATCCTGGCGCTGTTTCCGGCGGCGCGCATCGCCGAGACCGACCTGCTCGGCAGCGTCGGCATCGGGCTCGCGCTCGACGCGCGGCGCAAGTTCGGCTGACGCCAATTTCAGGAATGGCTCATTCGGGGGAGACCGTCGCGGCCGCCCGCGCCGGCTTCTTCGGTGCGTTCTGAAGCTGGGCGCGCGGCGCCGGGCGCGGCGCCGCCGATGTCGGGACGACGGCACGGACAGCGGCGGGCTTCGCGCGCACCGGACGGGCATCAGCCGCGCCGGTCCGCCCGGGATCGCCGCTGCGGATGATGCCCCAGGGTCCCGAATCCGCCCGAGGCGGCAGCGAATAGCCTGGCACGGTGCGACTCGTCCGCCGGGTCCGAGTCTGTTCTGCGCGCACCGGCGGTGCCGGGGCCTCGCCGACCGCGGGAGCAGCGACTGCGAGGGGCGCGGCGTCAATCGCAATGACCTCGGCCTTGGTGACGGCGGCGGGGGCCGGATCGAGGTCCACGGCAGGCCCGACCGGCGCCGGCGAGCCTGCGTCCGGAACGGCGTCCACGATCTGCCTTTCAGGTTGGACCGCAGCAGAAGGAGTGTCGGCCGGATCCGGCTCGTACAGGACCACGCCGGCCGTCTCGTCGGCCAGCCCGTGAAAAACATGGCTCGGCAGCAGAAACCCCGCCGCCGTCACGGCGACGGCCAGGCTTCGGCCAAGCGCGAGCTTCGTGGATGGGGGAACGGACATCGCGCCACCCGTCCGCCAAGCCAGGTCGACGCCGGCCACCGCAATGAACGCCGCAAGGCCGAGGCTGCCGCCGACCAGGGGCAGAACCGTCGAAGCCTGGACCAGAACCACGGTGAGCGTCAGCGCGGCCACGATCGGCTGCAACCGGCCTGACAGCCGCTGCGGCGAAGACATCCCGAGAAAACATCCGGCATAATAGGCATCGACGAGACAGCGTTCGTCGGACCAGAGCCCTCGCATGACCGCCATTCCGGCAAACGCCAGCGTGGCCGAGACGAAGGTGCGGGCTGCCCGCCCCGACTCTGCGACGTGCGGAAGCCGTTGCATGACCATGGTCAGGAACGTCCCGGCGAGACAGGCCGCAAGGATCGCGAGCGAGCCACCGAGCTCCTGGTCGAATTGATTCAGATGCCCCAGACGGAGCGATCCGCCTTGTCCGGCGAGCCACGGCCCGAGCGTGACGAATAGCAGCGATCCGATCGCAGCCAACACGCCGAGCCGACCACCATAGCCCTGCAACAGCACGACGCGCCGCCGGGTTTCGATCGCAGTGAAGATGCAGAACAGCAGGCCGCAGGATATCGACAGCAGATAGAGCGATGCCTCCTGTGGCAATCCGGTACGAGCGACGCTTTCGCTGAGCTGTCCGATCGGAGTCATGCCGCTGAAGCTGCCGCCATAGACCGAGGACGAAAACGTGGTCGCGGCGAGGTTGTCCGGAGACGCGACGACCAGGCCTGCGCACAGCACGACCGTCACCGCCGCCGAGGCGAGCGCGGGCGACAGGCCCAGCGCGTTCAGATGCAGCGTGGCAAGACAACCGAGAAAGGCGCCGGCGAAGGCCACGACAAGCGCAACAGGGAGATCAGAACGCCGCGGCTGAGGACGCGGCTGGAACAGGACCGGCAGGCCCGTCCGGTATGGCGCACCATCAAAGGCCTGCTGCATCTGCGAACCGCCCCCAAATGTGGATCGGCTCGGCCCTCACCTCCTCCTGACGCCGAACGACAGCCGCGATGCGGGCGAAAGACCCCACGTCGTTTGCGTCCTGACGTACGAGCAGAAGACAAGAGCCGGACGGGCCTGCATCATCCGCTAAGCACCGCTGTGTGCACGATGCAGTGAAAACATGGCAAAACGCGTGCGGAGGTATGGCCGAGTCGGGTTATGGCCGCAAAAATGCTCGCGGCCCGTCAGGGGCCCGCCAACGTCGACGGATCAGGTCGCCACTCCGGCACGGGCTGCTGCACCTCATGGCGGGCCATGATGTGCTGTCGGGTCGTCGCGTGCGGCACCACCCGTGTCTGTTGGCGCTTCAGCCGCGCAGCCAGGACGCCCGCCGGCCGACCATCGCGACCGATCCGCCGGGACGGCTCTGCAGACGCGGGCGACGCGGACTCCTGGGCCGGCTCACTCGAGGGCCGCAGGGCGAGCGGATTGGCGCCCTCCGGATTCAGGATCTGAAGCGGCAGATCCGGCGCTGTGTCAGCGGCCGAGGCCGGCTCGCCGAACGCCGCGCCATCGCGCCGATCCTCGTCGTGTAAGGGCATCGTGGTCCGCACCGGCGCGGCGGCTTTGTCCGCGTTCACGAACGGACCGTTGGGCTCCGCCACCGGCGGCTGAAACATCAGCTCGCTGGCGAGCAGCACCGCGAAAATGGCGAGTGTGGCGACGAGTCCCCGCGTCCAGGCGAGGACGGTCTGCCACGGCGATTCCCCTGCCTCGACGAACAGACGAACCGCAGCATCCACGAAGATGACCGAGACGAAGGCGATGTATCCGAGGCTGCCGCCGACGCTCGGCAGGATGGGACCGGTGAGGATCAACAGGCCCGTCAGCAGCACCGCCGCAGCCATCGCCTGCGGCAGGCTGCGCAGCCGCCGCGACGACGACATGCCGACGAAGCAACCGGCAGAATAGGCGTCGAGATCAGGGGCCCCGCTGGGCAGAAGCTGCAGCACCACGAGGCCGGCAAAGGCCACCGACGCCGCAACGAAGATGCGTACCGCGCGGCGCGACCCTGCCACGGGCGCCCAGCGCAAGGCGGCCATCGTCGCC
The DNA here is from genome assembly GCF_051168175.1 of Bradyrhizobium sp. HKCCYLRH2047. Lineage (NCBI taxonomy): Bacteria > Pseudomonadati > Pseudomonadota > Alphaproteobacteria > Hyphomicrobiales > Nitrobacteraceae > Bradyrhizobium > Bradyrhizobium sp. HKCCYLRH2047. The sequence continues at coordinate 372,249 of NZ_JBNPUM010000002.1, read as the reverse complement.
AGCATGCCGACCGCGCACAACGCGAAGGTGAGCGCGGTGCTGCCGAGCCCCTGCTCCAGCACGCCGCGGCGCGCGATCGGAAACAGCTCGCCCTCGGTGCCGAGCAGCGGCGCGAGACCGACGAACAGGAACGAAGCGACCGCCGCCAGCGCGCCCAGTCGTCCGCCATAGCCGCGCGCGAGCCCGCCACGCAGCCACATGTCGAGCGCACAGCCCAGACAGAACACCAGTCCACAGAACAGCGAGAGCAGAACGAAGGCGGCGTCGAGCGGCAGGCCGGCGCGAATGACGCTTGCGTTCAACAGCGCCACCGGAGTCATGCCGACGAAGCTGCCGCCATAGGCCGACGAGAAGAACGTGCTCGGCACCAGATCCGCGGTCCGTGTCAGGATCAGCGAGGCGCACAGCAGCAAAGCCGCCGCCGCCGAGGCAATCAGCGGCGACAGCCCGGTTGCACTCAGATGCAGGGTCATCAGACAGCCGAGGAACGCGGCGATGAACGACGCCAGCGGCGGGCAGCCGAGCTGGAACAGCTCCGAGCCGTAGAACGGAACGGCACGGCCGAGCTGCCGATCGCGCCATGTGCGTGGATCGAAGCTCTGCTCCGCCTGCAGACGACGTAACTGACGATCCGCCGCTTTGCGCTTCATGTCCACGACACCCCGAATCGCGCCCGCCCAAGATCTGCGTGATGATCTCGCGGCAGACGAATGGTTGACGTTCGGGCGCAACCCTGAGCCCGAGCCGGCACAGTTTCCTGCGACGGTTGTACGCACGCTGCAGTCGCGCAGGTTGCGTGTGCCCGAATTCATGCACTGCAATGCAACGTTGTGGAAGTATCGGGCTCCAGCACGGGCGTGAAAGTTCCTGGCAACCTTAATGGCGACGCCCGATGCGCATTATCAGTGACATGCGGGTCGGGCGGCGGAGCAACCCCGGCTTGCGGACGAGCTTGGTAAACGACAACATGGCGTCATGCTCTCGCCCACGTTGCAGACCGCCCGTCTGATCCTGCGGCCGCTGTCGCTCGCCGATGCGCCGGCGATCCAGCGTGGGTTCGACAACTGGAACGTCATCCGCAACCTCGCAGCCGTCGTTCCGTGGCCCTATCCTCCCGACGGCGCCGAGACCTTCGTGAGGCTGCAGCTCGACAGGATCGCGGCCGGCGAGGAGCTGTATCAATGGGTGCTTGCGCTGCGCGACGGTGACGGCGAGGCCATCGGCAACATTCACTTCCGGCCGCGCATGGACTCGACGAAGGGCCATCGCGGCTTCTGGCTCGCCGAGCCCTATTGGAATCGCGGGCTGATGAGCGAGGCGGTCGCCGCCGTGAACGACTTCGCCTTCGGTCCGCTCGGCCTCGATCAGTTCACCGTCTGCAACGTCGCGAGCAACATCGCGTCACGGCGGGTCAAGCAGAAGACGGGCGCCGAGTTCGTCGGCTTCATCGAGGTCGCGCACCACAATGGCGAGACCCGCTCCGAGCAATGGATCGTGCGGCGCGAGACGTGGCTGCAACGCCAAGAAAAGCAACGCGCTCCCGCCTGAGATCGTCGGCGCTACGCGCTCGCCGTCACGTCAAGCACCGCCTGCGCAAACGCCTGCGGCGCCTCCTGCGGCAGGTTGTGGCCGATGCCGCCAGTGATCAGCCGGTGTTCGTAGCGGCCGGTGAACTTCCTGGCATAGGCTTCTGGCGCCGGATGCGGCGCGCCGTTGGCATCGCCCTCCATCGTGATGGTGGGGACGCTGATGTCAGGAAAGGTCGCGAGCTTCGCCTCCAGCGCATCGTATTTCGCCTCGCCCTGCGCGAGGCCGAGCCGCCAGCGATAATTGTGCACGACGATGTCGACGTGATCGGGATTATCGAAGGCGGCGGCGCTGCGCGCGAACGTGGCGTCGTCGAACGTCCATTTCGGCGAGGCCGTCTGCCAGATCAGCCTGGCGAAGTCGCGCCGGTTCTTGTCGTAGCCCTCGCGGCCGCGCTCGGTCGCGAAGTAGAACTGATACCACCATTGCAGCTCGGCGGCCGGCGGCAGCGGCATGCGGCCGGCCTGCTGGCTGCCGATCAGATAGCCGCTGACCGAGACCATCGCCTTGCACCGCTCCGGCCACAGCGCCGCGATGATGTTGGCGGTGCGCGCGCCCCAGTCGTAGCCGGCGAGGGTTGCGATCCTGATCGCAAGCGCGTCCATCAGCGCGACGATGTCGGCGGCGACGGCGACCGGCTGGCCGCTGCGCAACGCGGACGGCGACAGCAGCCGCGTCGTGCCGTAGCCGCGCAGATGCGGAATGATGACGCGATGGCCGAACGCGGCCAGCGCCGGCGCGACGTCGGCGAAGCTGTGGATGTCGTACGGCCAGCCGTGCAGCAGGATGATTACGGGCCCATCGGCTGGACCTGTCTCGACATAGCCGATGCTGACCTCGCCGGCCGTGACCTGCTTGATCGGTCCGAGCGACGTCCCCGCCCCTGGGGGGATCTCCGGCAGCTTCGACGCCGACTTGAAGCCCTGCGCCTGCCCTGCGCTGGAGCCGAGTTGAAGGGCCGCAACGGCGGTTCCGGCAAGGGTGAGGAAGCAGCGTCGGCTGGGGCGAAGAACGGTCGGCATGGCAGAGGCTCCTGGTTCCGATGTGCCGTTGTTGTGCGCCTTGCGCCCGCGCGGCGCTTGGAGGAGGCATTGATTTTTCCTTGAGGCCGGCTTGATTTTGCTGATCGCGTGACGCGAAGGTGAAGCCGGCGGCCAGGACGGTGCATGTGGTATATTGCTTCGACGATTTCGTGCTCGATCCCGACCGCCGCGAGCTGCGCCGCGGCGGCGGCCTGGTCGCGATGGAACCGCAGGTGTTCGACCTGCTCGCGTTCCTGATCAAGACGCGGGACCGCGTTGTCAGCCGAGACGACATCCTCGCCGAGGTGTGGGGCGGCCGCATCGTCTCCGAGGCGACGCTGGCGAGCCGCATCAGCGCGGCGCGCAGCGCGATCGGCGACAGCGGCGAGGCGCAGCGCCTCATCCGCACCATTCCTCGCAAGGGTGTCCGCTTCGTCGGCGAGGTCCGTGAGCAGGCCGAAGCGGTGCAGACGCCGGCGGTGTCGGCCGCGCCCGCGTTCGACGGCCCCGCCATCGCCGTGCTGCCGTTCACCAACATGAGCGGCGATCCGGAGCAGGACTATTTCGCCGATGGCATGGCCGAGGACATCATCACCGCGCTGTCCCGCTGCAGCGGCCTCGCCGTGATCGCCCGCAACTCCTCCTTCATATACAAGGGCAAGGCCGTCGATATTCGGGCGGTCGGACGCGAGCTCGGCGTCGGCTACGTTCTCGAAGGCAGCGTGCGCCGCGCAGGGTCCCGCCTGCGCATCAACGGGCAGCTGATCGATGCGGCGTCCGGCGCCCATCTATGGGCGGAGCGCTTCGACGGTCAGCTGGACGACGTGTTCGCGCTGCAGGACCGCATCACCGAAAGCATCGTGGCCGCGATCGAACCGACGCTCGAACTGGCGGAAGGCGAGCGGCGGCGGGCGACGCCGCCGCTGCATCCCGACGCCTACGACCTGCTGCTGCGCGCCGCCAGCCTGCGTGACGCCTTCACGCCCGACAGCCTCGCTGCGGCGATCGTCTGTCTGGACCAGGCGTTGGCGATCGATCCCGCCTGCGCACCCGCGATGGCGGCTTGGGCCTATTGCCAGGCGCTGCGCCACTTCCAGGGCTGGAGCGCGCCGGACGAGAACTATCGCACGGCTGCCGTGGCGCGGGCGTGGCAGGCGTGCGAGCATGCGCCCAGTGACGCGCAGGTGCTGTGGATGGCGGCCTTCGCGATCTGGAACATGGCCGAGGACATCGCCCCGGCACGAGAGCTGTTCCGCCGCTCGCTTGTGATCAACCCGAACTCGGCGATGGCGCTGACCTTGAGCGGTTGGATCGAGATCATGGCCGGACACACGGCTGCGGGACGCGCGATGATCGAACGGGCGCGGCGGCTGAACCCGCGCGATCCGCGGGGATGGTTCGCAGCCGGAGCGCTGGCGATCTGCGCGGTGGCGGAGGACGATCGCGCTGCCGCCATTCAATGGGCGGAGATCGCGCTGGCGCAGAACCGGCGTTTCGCCGTCGCGCTTCGCGTCCTGATCGTCGCCCTGGTCAGGAACGGAGAGATGGCGCGCGCCGGCGACGTCGCCCGTCAGCTTCTGAGCCTCGAACCGCATCTCACGGTGTCCGAGTTCCTCGAACGGATCCCATTTCCGGCCGGGACGCTCGCCACAACCTATGCGGAGGCGCTGCGCGCAGCCGGTGTGCCGCCATGATCCCGTTCGCGTGCAGTGGACCATGTTGCAACTGGAATTTTCGACATGAACGGCACAGCTGCGAAACTTGGCTCGACCTCGTTCATACTACCTTAGGTTCCATTCCGTAGTTTCGCGGACATCGTCCGGCGGTCCTGTCGTTGGACGGCGGAGGGAATTAATGAGGAAATTGCTTCTCAAATTTTACGAGGATGAATCGGGCGCAACCGCGATCGAGTACGGCCTGATTGCGGCCGGCATCGCCCTTGCGATCATCACCATACTCAACAAGCTCGGACTCACCCTGGAAGGCATCTTCACGACCCTGACCACGAAGCTGAACGGCGGCTGACCGATCGATTGTCTGCGATGGCGTTCTCAGGACTGGAGCAATCCGGTCGCCATGGTCGGACTGGCCGGGCCTCGCGCCCGGCCTTTGTCTTTTTAATGGGCCTCCATTCTTCGATGGAGCAGCGCCGCAACCGGCCTCTCAGTGCGTCGTGCTGCGTCCCGCCTCCTCGCAGGCGTTCATGCAGCGACGGCAGGACTCGGCGCAGATCCGGCAATGGGCATGCATCTTGGCGTGCTTCTCGCACTCCTCGGCACATCGCCGGCAAGCCGCCGCGCAGGCCTCGAGCATGCGACTGATCATCTCCTGGTCGGAGCCCGTACGCCGCGTGGCAAGCCGGCCGGTGACGTTGCAGACGTCGGCGCAATCGAGATTGAGCCGGATGCATTGCGTCAGCCTGGCGACGCTGTCCTCGCCGAGACAGGCGTCGGCGCAGGAGGTGCAGATCTGTGCGCAGGAGTAGCACTCCTCGATGCAGCGGACGAGTGCATCGTCGACTCGGCCGCGGACGTGCGGGTGGGTTTCGATCATCTGTTGAGCGTGCATGGGAGCTCCTGTCCGTTGGACCCCGCGAGCGACAATGAAGATCGGCTGCAAAGGTTCTTATCGCCGCGCCGTTCGGTGCGATGCCTGACCTGTTCCCCGTGGCGCGACCTCGACCGTCTTACGATCCGCGTGACGGAATTATCAGTCCACCTGCGTCACGGCTTCCAGCCTTTCACTCCTGCCTCATGCGTATCAGCGCCATTTCGCAGAACTGCCATCCGAAACCTGGCGCCGCGCGCGTATGGACGACCCGGTTCGGTTGAGGCACAACACCTCTCGTCACTGACGTCGGCGGCCCGAGCCGCAGACCAAGAACGGGCGCCCGAGCGAGGCGGCCGACGATGTGGAGGAATGGATGCTGATTCCGATGGCCGACGTGCCGCGCTGGTATGCGGAGCGCAAACCCAGGGATAGCGTCGCGGTCCGGCACGGCACCGATACGCTGACCTGGGAGCAGCTCGAGCGCCGCGCCAATGCGCGTGCGCGCGCCTTCGCGGCCAAGGGCGTGAAGCCCGGCGACTTCGTCGCGATCGGCCTGCCCAACGGCAATGCGCTGTTCGAGACCAGCTTCGCGGTGTGGAAATGCGGCGCGACGCCGACGTCGCTGTCGTGGCGGCTGCCGCGCGGCGAGGCCGCCGCGGTGCTCGAGATCCTCAATCCGTCGCTGGTCGTCGGGGGCGAGGCCGACTGGAATGCACCGAACGCGCTGCCGGCCGATTTCATGCCCGACGGCTTTTCCGACGCGCCGCTCGCCGCGCCGGTGTCGCGCTATTGGAAAGCGATGACCTCGGGCGGCTCGACCGGACGGCCGAAGGTGATCCTCGATCACCAGCCGGCGGTGACCGACACCGCCGCCGAGCCGCCGCTCGGAATCCCCAGGGGCGCATCGCTGCTCAATCCCGGACCGCTCTATCACAACGCGCCGTTCATCGTGTCGCACTACGCGCTGTTCGCCGGCGGCAGCCTGACCGGGATGGTGAAGTTCGATGCCGAGGAGACGCTGCGGCTGATCCAGGCGCAGCGCATCCAGTGGGTCAACTTCGTGCCGACGATGATGCACCGGATCTGGGCGCTGCCGGAGGCGGTCCGCAACAGCTACGATGTGTCGAGCCTGAAGATGGTGTTCCACATGGCCGCGCCGATGCCGCCATGGCTCAAGGAAAAATGGATCGAGTGGCTCGGGCCCGAGCGCGTCTACGAGCTCTATGGCGGCACCGAGCGCCAGGGTCGCACCGTCATCTCCGGCACCGAATGGCTTGAGCACAAGGGCTCGGTCGGCAAGATCGACGAGTCCTGCAAACTGCGCATCCTCGATCCCCAAGGCAACGACGTGCCGCCGGGCGAGAGCGGCGAGATCTACTTCCTGCCGGCGGACGGCGCCGGCAGCACCTATCACTATCTCGGCGCCGAGCCGAAGCGGCGCGCCGACGGCTGGGAGTCGCTCGGCGACATCGGCCGGCTCGATGCCGACGGCTACCTCTATCTCGGCGACCGCCTCGCCGACATGATCCTGCGCGGCGGCGCCAACATCTATCCGGCCGAGGTCGAGGCGGCGCTGATGGCGCATCCCGACATCCGCTCCTGCGTCGTGGTCGGCCTGCCCGACCCGGAACTCGGCCAGCGCGTGCATGCGATCGTCGAGATCGACCGGGCCAGGAACGCACAGGCTATTGTCGACGGCATGAGCGCGTTCCTCGCCGACCGGCTGAGCCGCTACAAGCACCCGGAGAGCTACGAGCTGGTCGACACCATGCTGCGCGACGATTCCGGCAAGGTGCGCCGCACCCTGCTGCGCGACGAGCGCGCGGAATGGATCAAGGATGGACGCGACTTCCGTCTCGCACCCACCCGGGCACGACCGGCCGCAGACTGACCGCACGGAAATTTTTCGAACGTTTACGATGCCGGCGTAGACTCCGTCAGGGGAAGGAGAGTCCGCGCCATGATGTCGAGACGACGGTTTCTGGGCGCCGCAGCCACGGCCGCGGCGCTGCCCCTGGCGCGGATGCCGCGGGCGCGGGCCAAGCTGCGCACCATCCTCAACGACGCCAGCCGGCTCAACCCGACGCCGGTTGCGAAGCATGTGGTGATCCGCAAGCCCGCCACCGACGATCTGATCGCGCGGCTGCGCGCAGAGCTGAAGGAGGCTGCGGCCGCGAAACGTCCGGTGACCGCGGCCGTGGCCCGGCATTCGATGGGCGGCCAGAGCCTGCCGCGCGACGGCACGGCAATCACGCTCGACGGCGGCGCGATCGAGCTCGACACGGCGGCAAAGACCTATCGGACCGCGGCCGGCAACCGCTGGTGGGACGTGATCGCCGCGCTCGATCCCAAGGGCTTCTCGCCGGCCGTGATGCAGTCGAACAGCGATTTCGGCGTCGGCAGCACGTTCTGCGTCAATGCCCATGGCTGGCCGGTGCCGTACGGCCCGTTCGGCTCGACGGTGAAATCGATCCGCATGCTGCTCGCCGACGGCACCTTGGTGCAGTGCTCGCGCACGGAGAATGCCGAGCTGTTCGGGCTCGCGATGGGCGGCTATGGCCTGTTCGGCCTCATCGTCGATCTCGAGGTCGAGATGGTGCCGAACCTGCTGCTCGAGCCGCGCTTCGAGCGCATGGCGCCGGAGAAATTCGCCGAGCAGTTCACACGCAACATCGATGGCGACGCCAATGTGAAGATGGCCTATGGACGGATGTCAGTGTCGCGCAAGGCGTTCTTCGACGACGCCCTGCTCGTCACCTTCCGCCCCGCCCCCGATGCTCCGGCGACCCTGCCCGCGGCCGTGAGCTCCGGCAAGCTCACCGGCGTCGCCAACACGATCTATCGCGCCCAGACCGGCTGGGAGGTCGCCAAGGGCCTGCGCTGGTTCATGGAGACCCGGCTCGGCCCCGCCATTTCCGACAGCCGCTACACCCGCAACTCGCTGATGGCCGAGCCGGTCGCCAATCTGGCGCAGAAGGACATGCACCGCACCGACATCCTGCACGAATATTTCGTGGCGCCGGAGCGGTTCGGCGAGTTCCTCACCGCCTGCCGCGAGATCATTCCCAAAGCGCGCGCCGAATTCCTCAACGTCACCCTGCGCTACGTCGCCGAGGACAAGACACCCGCGCTCACGATCGCGCCGGTGCGCCGGATCGCCGCCGTGATGTCGTTCTCGCAGACGACCTCGCCGGAGGGCGAGATCGACATGCTGCGGACGACCGAAGCGCTGATCGACCGCATCACGGCGATTGGCGGCGCGTTCTATCTGCCCTATCGTCTGCACGCCCGCCGCGACCAGGTCGAGAAGGCCTATCCGGCGGCCGCGCGTTTCGTCGCCGCCAAGCGGCAGTATGATCCGAACCTCCTGTTCCGCAACGCGATGTGGGACGCCTATTTCGCATGAATACATCAGCAGCAGACGGCTTCGCATTGGACCGCTATCGCATCGCCGCGCTCGCGCTCGCCGTGGCGCTGCTATTCGCGGCCGCGACCGACTACATCCCTGCCTTCATCGATGCGCAGGGCCGCGTGTTCGGCCTGTTCCAGCTCGACATCTACAAGGATGCGCTGCATGTCGTCTCCGGCCTGTGGGCGCTGGCGGCGATGCTGACCCGCCGCAGCGCGGTGTTCTTCCTGCGCGTGTTCGGCTCGCTGTATTTCCTGGACGGCGTGATGGGCGTCTTCACCGGCTCGGGCTATCTCGACCTCTCGATCGTCATCGACGGCATTCGCGACACCTCATGGCTGGTGAAGATCCTCTCGAGCCTGCCGCATCTCGCGCTCGGCGCGATCGGCATCGCGGTCGGCTGGTCGCCGTGGCGTAGACAGGCTGCCGTCGCATGAGCCTGCGTCGCAAAGCGCTGTATCTTCTCGGCGTCGTCTTGGCAGCCACGGCGATAGGCATTGCCACCACCGTGATCAGCGTCGAGACGGTCTGCGTGGCCGACGTCCCGACCCCGGTGGTGAACTCCGACTTCGGCATCACCGATCCCGCCTATGCGAGGTCGCAGGGTGACAGCTTCCTGACCTTTCCTGAATGGTACATCGTCCACGCCTATGCCGACCTCGCTGCGGTGACCGGGCAGGCCTCGGAGTCCGACTTCCACTATCTATCGAGCGTCTCCGGCTTCTGGCGCAGCCTGTGCCGGGCCACGCGCCAGGCGGCCGGCTCCGGTCCCGCCACCTCGGAGCAGAAGCTGACGAACTACATCATCGGCTTCAGCTTCACCGCCGAGATGGCGTTGCAGGGCGCTTACGAGAAGAGCATCGGGGCGATCAGCTGGGAGACCACGGACGGCGTCAAGACGGCAGAGGACGTCTTCAACCTCGCTCTGCTGAAGGATTACGCGGCATTCCTGTATCAGACCCCCTGGTATCGCTATCCCTTCGTCGCCAAGCTCGATCAGTTCTGGCGCGAGACGCCCTTCGTGCCGTCGTTCCGCGCCGTGGAGCGGCGCGTCTCGCTCAGCCTGCAATATGCCGGGCGCGCCGCCTATGCGGCCGTCATCGGCTATGCGGCGGGCTACGATCCGGCCGTGCTGGCCATCCAGAGCGTCGTCACCGGCCTGCCTGCCGCCGAGCTTGCAGTCATGCCGGGCGTGAAGGTGATCCGTGAGGTCACGGACGCCAAAGGCATGAAGGGCGTGCTGGTGGAGACCGAGCGCTACGCCAAGTTCGATGCTTTCGCCAAGGAGCTCGGCCGTCATGACGGCGCCGGGCTCGGCGAGGTCGCGGGCAACCATCGCATCCTGGTCACGATCATGGTGCCGCCGGGCGACGGACGGCTGGCAGCTTTCGATGGGCTGCCTATATTCAGCGTCCCGATCCAGTCGCGTCCCGGTGCCCGCCGCATCGGCGTCGACGTACCGGTGCGGTCATTGGTTCAGGACATCGGCCGTTTCGAAGCCGCGGGATATACGTTCGAGCATGCCTACGACTATTGACCGGCCTCCCCCGTCCCGCGCCCTTCCCTTGAAGGGCGTGCTGGCCGTTGCCCTTGCCTGGTTTGCGGGCATGGCTGCCATGGCCCTGGTGATCAAGCCGGATGCGGTGGTCGTGTTCGGCCCGTCCGACCGTATGATCTCGGCGATCGTCGCCTCCGATGGAGCCTTGCTCGATGCCGGACGTTTCCACATCGCGGCCAGAACCGGAGCCTCGACTGTCGGCAGCCTGTATGCTGCCGGCGCGTGGCTGGTCTGGCCCCTGATCGGCAGGGGCTGCGGCCGCGGGTAGTCGGCACGGGCAGTTCCTCCCAGCGCCGGCGCGGGGCCCGCGGAACTGGCGCAGCCGCCCAAAGATGTTAAGCTCGCGTTCACGCTGTGGCCGTCACGCGACACGAAGCAGAAGCTTGGTCGATACATCCGGGCGTATCGACAGAGCAGGAGAACGAAATGCCTTCTTTGACCGAATGGAAAGTGCCCTCCGCCTTCCAGCCTCGCGCCGAAGACTATCAATACGATCTCGATCAAGCCCTGTCCTCGATCGTGGGCCTGCATGCCATCATTCCGTCCGACGCCTTCAGCGCGGAAACGCTCGGGACCGAGCGTGCCGGCAATGCCGTCGTCATCGACGACGGGCTGGTGCTGACCATCGGCTACCTGATCACCGAGGCTGAATCCGTCTGGCTGCACCCCAATGACGGACGCGTGGTCGAGGGCCATGTGCTCGGCTTCGACTTCACCACCGGCTTCGGGCTGGTGCAGGCGCTCGGGTCGCTCGACCTGCCCGCGCTGCCGCTCGGCTCGTCGTCGGCAACCAAGGTCGGCGATCACGTCGTGCTCGGCGGCGCCGGCGGACGGACGCGATCGGTCGCGAGCCAGATCATCGCCAAGCAGGAATTCGCCGGCTATTGGGAATATCTGCTGGACGAGGCGATCTTCACCCACCCCGCCCACCCGAATTGGGGCGGCACCGGCCTGCTCTCGGCCAAGGGCGAGCTGATCGGCATCGGGTCGCTCCAGTTGGAGCGCGAGCGCGACAGCAAGGACGAGCACGTCAACATGGTCGTGCCGATCGACCTGTTGAAGCCGATCATCGATGATCTCAAGCGCTTCGGCCGTGTCAACAAGCCGGCACGCCCCTGGCTCGGCATGTACGCGACGGAGGTCGACGATCGCGTCGTCGTGATCGGCGTCTCTGACAACGGCCCGGCGGCCCGCGCCGAGCTCAAGGCGGGCGACGTGATCCTCGGCATCAACGGCGACAAGGTGACGAGCCAGAGCGAGTTCTATCGCAAGCTCTGGGCGCTCGGTGCAGCCGGCGTCGACGTGCCGCTGACGGTGCACCATGAGGGCGTCACCTTCGACGTCACCATCGCCTCGACCGACCGCGCCAAGCTGCTCAAGGCGCCGCGGCTGCACTGAGGCGGCCGCGGGCCTGCGTTCACGCGTTGACGTGCCAGGCCGCCGCGATCTGGTCGTGCAGTTGCGCATCCGTCGGCAACTGTGATGCCACCGTGGGATCGAAGCCCGGATGCGCCTGGGCGTAGGTCGCCATGGCCTGGACGAGCTGCGGAACGTGCGTATCGATCTCGAGACCGCCGGCCTTGATCTCCTGCAACTGATAGGAGCCGCCAAGGAACCAGTCGGCGACGGTGACCTGCTGATGGGTGCCGAGAATGTCGATCTCGAGATCGTTGCCCCATTTGACAAACCAGAAATTGTCGGCCGTGTAGGTCGTTCCGAAATCGAGCGTGCCGGTCGGCTTCGACAGCGAGGCGACGCCGTTGATGATGACGTCGTTGCCGTCGCCGGGCGCATAGACGTAGGTGGCGCCGACGCCGCCGACCAGGATGTTGTCGCCGGCCCCGCCCTTGAGCACGTCGCTGCCGCTGCCGCCGATCAGCAGGTCGTCATTGGCGGTACCCGCCAGCGTGTCGTTGCCGCCGCCGGCGATCAGCAGCGCACCGTCGGAGGCGGCAATGATCGCGCCGGGCACCGGATCGACCGCGACCGAGGTCGCGGCATCGCTCAGCGCCGCGCTGAGCCAGTCGAGATTGTCGGTCTTGCCGCCCCACAGCGCGCCGATCGCCATGTCGATCAGGTTGGCGTCATCGCCCTCGAAGCTCGCAACCGCATCGATCAGCGCGAGCTTGCCGAGGATGTCCACCGTAGATCCGGTGTCGGTGTGCGACCACAGGTCGGACGACAGATCCGCGACCAGCAGGTTGTTGGCCGTATCCTGATAGAAAATGCCGTGCTCATGGCCGATCACGCCGGGCGTCGCCGTGACCTCGTCGTGGTTCTGCGCCAGCAGCGCCGAATATTCCACCACGATCTCGGCCAGCGCCTTCTCGACCCCGCCGTTCTTCAGGTAGGTCGCCGCGGTGTCGGCGCTGACGCTGTTGCCGAGCACGCCGCCGCTATTGAACAGGGCCTGAACGGCGCTGTTGCCGTAGCCGCTCGCATCGGTGACGGTCGAATAGGCGATCATGTCCTTCATCTTGTCGGACGGCGCGCCTTCGCCGCTCACACCGGCCGCGGGAATGCCGACCGCCGAAGCGATCGCGTCATCCTCCAGCGGCGCCAGCAGCACAGCCGCCGCCTTCTTCCAATCCTGGGCACCGTTGTCGCTCGCCCACTGCATCATCGTCAGCAGCGCGATCGAGTGCAGGCTGACCGGATCCAGACCGAGATCTGTGCCCGCGCCGAGCACGGTCTTCTGCTCGGACGAGATGCCGATCGCAGCATGGGCGATGGCGAGCGCGCCGGCGACCGGTCCGAGCTGCAGCAGCGCCAGCGGCGCTTCCAGCACCGGCGCCGCTGCCCGCACATATTGCAGGATCTCGCCGGAAAGGGAGACCATGTGAATGTCGGAATAGCGGTCGACCGGGTGCGACGTCAGCGCGCCCCAGAAGCCGTGCAACTGGTCGTAGCGGACTTCCGCCGCGAATTCGAACGGCATCGCGTCATACGCATAGGCCACCTTGTCGTTGAGCGCCGCGATGTAGCCGGCAAGTCCGCCACCGATCGAATGTCCGGTCAATGAGACGTTCGATGTCGCCCATGTCTTGTAGTAGGACTCCGCATCCGGGAACTGTGTCGGCCAGCCAGCCAGACCGGCGCCGCCAAGCCACGACGGCACGTCGGCGAGACTGTCGGTGCCGCGAAACGAAATGATCCGTGTCGATGGATCGCCCGCGAGCTGATAGGTCGCGGCCTCGAAATTGTCGGCGGTCGACGTCACGCTCGCCGCCACCAGCTCATAGCTCCCGATACGGTTGAAATTGACCACGAGCGTCGGGTTGACGCCTCTGTTGTAGACGTCCATGGCGAGCACCGCGTTGATCAACGCGGCCGACGGCGACTTGGTCATGATGCGAATCCCCCCTCGGCAACCGATCGGCAGTTTTGACCCAGGGCGGTGATCCATGAGGAACCCTCCGCTGCGCCGTCGGCTCTCACCAAGTGCGACATCGCGCCCGAATTTTGTCAATCAACTATCGTCTGCGCGTGTATTCGCGCGCGACTCACCTGTCACGCGCGACGGCAACGTCCGCACCATGTTGACTTGCGGGAGCCGCATCGCGAGATTGCGGCTTCGCGGAGCGAACACGCGTTCGGAAAATGGTCATTGCCCGGACGGCCGATTTTGCGTTGCATGACAGCGCTCGCCGGCAAACAGACGAGACGGCCAGACCCGCGGTTCGCGTATCAAGGAGACCTGCATGACGGATGCCGTGGTGGATGACATTCTCATCGTGTTGCCGCCACTGCTGCAGACGCTCGAAGCCCTGTCCTACGTCGCGCGCTACCTGAATCCGCCGGATTTCGATCGCGTGATGGCTGATGTCGGCGATCCGGAGCAGGCGCTGCACACGGCGCGGATTCATCTCACGTCGTGGCCGGCGGACTTCGCCCATATCCGTATCGCCTTCGACACGGCAGCGGACGCCGCGCAGATGTCGTTTGCCGGCCTGCGCGCCGTTCAGCGCGGTGAGGGCGACCTCGTCGACGTGTTCAGGGCCCTCCGTCAATTGCCCCGCGCACTCGAGGCGCTGTTTCCACTGGCAGCGACCTTGCCGCCGCTGAGCGAATTCTTCCTCGATCCCGCCGTCGATGGCGACGACGGACTGCGCCAGTTGCTGGCCACCTCTTCGGCAGGCAAGGACGCCGTATTTCACGACCATAACGAGATCGGCAATCGCGGCGGCTTCTCGCTGTATGTGCCGGAATACTACACGGCGGACCGGGCCTGGCCGCTGGTCATGGCGCTGCATGGCGGCAGCGGCAACGGCCGTGACTTTCTCTGGAGCTGGCTGCGCGCCGCGCGCAGCCTCGGCGCCATCCTGGTTGCCCCCACCGCGGCCGGACCGACCTGGGCGCTGATGGGCGACGACGCCGATACGCCGAACCTGCTGCGCATTCTCGACCTCGTCCGCAGCCGCGTCGCGATCGATCCCACCCGCATGCTGCTGACCGGGATGAGCGACGGCGGCACGTTCTGCTACGTCAGCGGACTGGCCGCAGGCTCGCCGTTCACGCACCTTGCGCCGGTGGCCGCGACGTTCCATCCGCTGATGGCTGAGATCGCCGACCGCGACCGTCTGCGCGGGCTGCCGATCCAGATCGTGCACGGCCGGCTCGACTGGATGTTCCCGGTCGAAATCGCGCGGCATACCGCCGACGCCCTGGCCAAGGCGGGCGCCGATGTCGCCTATCGCGAGATCGATGATCTCAGCCATTGCTATCCGCGCGAGGCCAATGTCGAGCTGCTGCGCTGGCTGATGCGCTGAGCCAGCGTCTCCCGACGACATGGCTGATCGGTAATGCCGCCGACACAATGTCGGCGGATTTTGTCCGCACTGGTTCTGCTCGGCCATACAGCGGGGGCGCTGCATACGGGCGGCCATGAGGCCGCCGAAGGTCCGCTCATGCCCTCGCCGCTGATGCCCTCGTCTCCTGCGTCCGTCGCGCAAGTCTCCTTCGCCCGCTCCTCCACCTCCGTCGTGCTCGCCAATGGCGTCAGCCGTCTCGAAGTGACGCTGAAGCTCACGACCGCGATCCTGGCGCTAGCCGCCGGCGTCTACACCTATCTCGGCGTCCGCGAATTGCTCAACGGCAGTCCGACCACGGTGTTCTTTGCGGCGGTCATCTACTCGGTCGCGGTCTCGGTCGGCATCTACGCCTTCTGGGTGTTCATGATGCAGTTCATGCCGCACGTCACCAGCACGATCGGGCGCTTGATGATGGCCGGCTGCATGTTGCTGGGCTCGCTGATGATCGTCGCGATGTCGTCCTGGCTGAATGCCTCGGCGCTGGCCGGCGCCGCCGCAATCCAGCAGCATCTTGCGATCACCGTGCAGAACTACACGCGCGACCTCGACCGGGCCAACAGCCAGGCGATCGCTGCGCAAAGCCTGCTGCCGGACATCCAGCTCGCCTCCTCCCGCTTCGCCAAGCTGGCGGACGCCGAACGCGCGGGCTCGCTCACCGGCACCTCCGGATCGGGCACCGTGGTCCAGCTTCTCGCGCAGATGTCGACGCAGCTCGACGGACTGGGCCAGCAGGTCCAGGAGTCGGGCAAGCGCGTCTCCGCTCTCTATGAGCAGGGCGGCAAGAGCCTCGCCAGGATGCGCGAGCTGATCTCCGACCGCGGCCCGATCGCAACGCGCAGCGATGCCTTCGCCACGGAGTCGCTCAACCTGATGGGCGTGATCGCCAATCTGCAGCAGACCTCGGTGGCCCCTGCGGTGAAGCGCGCCGCGACGTCGCTGTCGGCCGGATTCATCGCGCCTGCCCCGGGCGGACGCAGCGGCGACCTGGCCGAGCGCCAGACCGCCGTCGTCGGCAAGGTGGAGGGCGCGATCGCCACGCAGGCCGCCTCGCTCGCCGACGCCGCCGACAAGATCCTGGCGCTGCCGCGGATCGAGCCGACCCGGTTCCAGACGCTGTCGCCCGCCGAAGCCGTGCTGCGCTACGCCGGCGACTTCATCCCGAGCTGGGCGGGCGCGATCTCGATCGACCTGATGCCGGCGGTGCTGGTGCTGATCCTCTGCGTCGTCCATGCCGCCATCCGCCGTGAGGGCCTGCCCGCCGTGAGCGCCTCCAGCCTGACGGCCAGCGATCTCGTCACCGCATTGCAGATTGCGCGCGAGGTCGAGGATGCCAGGCGGGCGGCCGAGCGACGGCCTGCCGAAACGCCTGCTGAGCAGCCTTCCGCGCCAGCCATCGAGCCGGCGCCGGCCGCGGTGGATGAGAACGTGACGTCGCTGTCGTCGGCTCGGCTTGGGAAGTAGTCCCGTGGCTTCGGCGCTGAACCGACGCGTCCATGCCTGGCTCGCGGACAATCCCGATGAGAGCATTCTGCGTTGGGTCTTCCGCAGCATCCTCGTCGTCACCGCCGCAGTTCTCGCGGCGGATCTGCTCGAGCTGAATGCTCCGCAGGTGCCATCGGATGCAGCCCCGACTCAGCTCGACATTCGGCGCGACGCGCCAGACATGCCGGCCGAATCACCATCCGTTCTGGCGCCCCTGATGAAGCGGCTGATGCCGCTGCCGCAGGGCGATCGTGCTTTGCAGCAGCCTGTTCAGTTCGAGCTGCGCGGCGGCGGCCGGCTGTTCGCGATCGGCACGATCACGCCCGGCAGCGCGCGCAGCTTCGCGGACGCAGTCGAACGTCATGGCGAATATATCCGGACGATCGTGTTGAACTCGCCCGGCGGCTCCGTCGCCGACGCGCTGGCGATGGGGCGACTGATCCGCGCGCGGAAATTCGCAACCGAAGTGGAGGCGGGAAAATATTGCGCGTCGTCGTGCCCGCTGGTGTTCGCAGGCGGTCTCGAGCGCCGGGCCGGCGAGCGGGCGGTCATCGGCGTGCATCAGATCGCCGCAGTCCCCACGTCCGGGACCACCGTGAGGTCCGGCGACGACATGAGCCTTGCGCAGAACATCTCGGCGCGATGCCAGCGCCACCTCGCCGCGATGGGCATCGATCTGAAGGTCTGGGTGCACGCGATGGAGACGCCGCATGACCAGCTGTTCACGTTCAAGCCCGACGAGATGAAAGCACTCAATCTCGTCACCTCGCTGCCGGAATCGCGGCCTGAAAAATCGCGCAGTTAGGATGTCCTGATCGCGGTGGACCGGGACCGCGGCGAGCGCGGAACCAAGTTTCGACCGCGGCGTTGTTGGCCGTCACACTGGAGAACATGACATGCGGACATTCGTGGGAATGATCCTGGGGGCCCTCATCCTGGGTTTGGGCGTCTACATCCATGATTCGATGCAGACCTCGGAGGTCGCCAACGGACCGAGCGCGCAGTCGCGCCGGACCATCGTGAACTGGGACGTCGCGGCGGACAGCTGGAATTCGCTCAAGACCCGCGCGCATGACGACTGGGTTCGCATCTCGTCGAAGTAACGCGCACGACGCTTCGTTTTCAGGGCGCCTCGGCTTCGGTCGAGGCGCCTTTGCTTTGCCAGCTAGTTGGCCGCCTTAGTTGGCCGCCTTGGCCTTGCGCGCGTCGGCGATGACCTGCTCGAACTGCGCCATGGTCAGCACGCCGGGCACCCTGAACTTGCCAACGATGAAGGACGGCGTGCCGCGGAAACGCAATCCCCGCGCCTGCTTGTCGTTGCGCGCCAGCATGGCGTCGATGGCCTTCGCGTTGGCTGCGAGGTCGCGCTTGGCGCGGTCGATATCAACGCCGGCTTCAGCGAGCAGCTCGTCGATGCGCGGCTCGGTGAGCTTCGAACTGACGCCGATCAGCGCGTCATGCGCCCTGGCGTATTTGTCCTGATATTTGCAGGCGAGCGCCATCCGCGCAGCAACCACCGAAGTCGGCCCGAGGATCGGCCACTCCTTGAGAACCCAGCGCACCTTGCCATCATCATGGATGACCTGCTGCAGCTCGGGATCGAGCTTGCGGCAATACGGGCAATTGTAGTCGAACCATTCGACGATCGCGATGTCGCCCGCGGCATTGCCGAGCACCGGCGCATCGGGATCGCGCAGCACCGCGCCCTCGTCGGGCTCATCGGCATCCTCGGCGCGACTGTCGCGGGGCCACAAGGACAGCGCCGCGGCTGCGCCAAGAAGCGTCAACACGTCACGCCGGCTGCTGGCGGAGATGATCGCAGTCGAGGGGACGCGCTTCATTGAGGTCAGCTCCAGATATGCAGCAGGCTGCGTGTCAGCATGTACAGCGCCACCACCGCGATCACGACCGAAAACACCACGTTCAATGCGCCGCGCCGTTCGGACAGATGGCGCGCCAGGCGCGTGCCGGCAAGACCTCCGGCGATCCCGCCGGCGATGAACAGTCCGGCGAGATCCCAGGCGACGAGCCCTGACCACGCATAGCTCGCCGCGGTGGTAAGCCCGAAGGTCGTCACCGCGACCAGCGACGAGCTCACCGCGTTCATGATCGGCATGCCCGTCGCAGCCATCAGCGCCGGCACGATCAGGAAGCCGCCGCCGATGCCGAAGAAACCGGACAGCGTGCCAGTGGCGAGACCGAAGCCGACGATCGCCGGGATGTTGGCCATGCTCATCTTCACATCGGGGGTGCCGATGCGGGCGCGCGTCTTCAGCATCAGCATGGCGATGACCATCATCACCAGCGCGAACAGCGCCAGCAGCTTCTGGCCGTCGACCATCTTGCCGAGCAGCGAGCCGGTGAAGGCGCCGACGATTCCCGCCGTTGCGAACAGCGCCGCGATCGGCCAGATCACGGTGCCGCCGCGCGCATGATTGGCGAGATTGATGGCCGCGTTGGTGGCGACCGCGATCGCGCTCGAGCCGATCGCGATGTGCGGCTCGGGCACGCCGACGACATAGACCATCAGCGGCACCGCCAGCACCGAGCCGCCGCCGCCGACGAGGCCGAGCGAGAACCCGACCATCGCGCCGCAAACCAGGCCGAGCATACCTTGGACAGCAGAGATCATGGCGAGAGCAGGGTCATTTCCCGCACCGGAAGGCAAGCCCCAAAATCACCGGAGCAGTAATGCCCCGCCACCGGCGAGGACCGCCGCGCGACCGGCGTTGAGCCCGGTCCGGCCGGCGGTCTCGCGGCGATGCATGGCGTCGAGAGCGGCGGCCGGCCGCATGATGCCCCCGGCCCGCCGGCAACGTCACGTCAATCCGGATCAGGCAGCGCCCTTCAGCTTCTTGGTGCATTCGCTGTAGTAGCCGCCGCCCTTCTGGATCCACTTCAGGCCGCCATTGGCGTTGGTCGCCTTGTTGGCATTGTACTGATCGACGCAGGTCTGCAGCCGCGCCTTGCCGGGCTTCTCCTTGGCGTATTTCGGGTCCACCGCGTTGGGGAACACGGCGGGACCGGTCGGCGCGGGAGCGGCCTCCTTGGCGTCGGATTTCGCCTCCTTGGCCGGCTTGGCCTCGGCCGCGGGTGCGGCCGGAGCCGCCGGTGCCGCGGCCGCGGTGGCATCGCTGCCGCACTGGGCCTTGCGGAAGTCGTTCCACTTCTGGCCGCCCAGCGTGCCGGCCTCCTTCGCCTGCTTGTACTTGGCGCTGCATTCCTGCGCGGTGAGCGCCTGCGCCGGCGCCGCGGCGAACGTCGCGAGGCCGATCACGGCCAGCGTGGCGAGTGATGAAGCAACCAATGATCTTGCGTGAAAACTCATCCCAGATCTCCCTGTGGAGCATGTTGAATGGGACGGTAATTCTAGCGAGACGCCTGCGACCGACAAAGCAGGCGGGAGCGTGGCCGCGCGAAAATATAATTTGCCTCGCGCGGCGATCCGGCTCATTCCATTCACTGCGGGTTCAGCATCGCCGGACATCGCACCATGCCTTTCGTTCGAGGACTTCAGCATGAGAGTAACTGCCCGGGCGGCGATTGCGGCCATCGCAATGGCCACCCTGTCGGCCGCGGGCCCCGCCCGCGCGCAACCCGGATTGACGCTGCCGGCGCGGCCCGATGCCGCCACCGACAAGTTCGCCACCCTGGACAAGGCTGCGCGCCGGACGATTTCCATCGCCTGCTCCAAGGAGGCCGACGAGCAGGGGCTGAAGGGCAAGGCACGCGGCAAATTCCGCTCGGCCTGCAAGCGCGACAAGGCGGCGGCGGCTGCCGCGACGACACCCGCGCCCGCTCCCTTGCCGACGCCGGACAAGCCGAAATGACCAGCGCCCGCGGACGCAAGCGCGCATGGCGCCTGCGCAACGGCGGGAATTGTTTGCGCAGGCAGCTTTTGGCATAAGGCGCCGTGCGCCAGATCATCTCCTCCCTCCCCTTCGACCTGCCGAGCCGCGCCAAGACCCTGAGCGCGATCGAGACCCTCGTGCTCGGCACCGCCGGCGGCCTGATCTTCCTCGTGGCCCATCTGCCCGGCGGGCTGATCTCCGGCGCGATGATCGCGACCGCGATCGCCGCGATCGCCGGCCGCCCGCTGGCGATGCCGCCGATCCTGACCCAGACCATTCTGCTGCTGCTCGGCATCTCGATCGGCGCCGTCGTCTCGCGCGAGCTGATCAACCATGTCAGCGCCTATCCGGTGACCATCGGCCTGCTGGCGCTCGCGACGTTCTGCTCGACCTTCGGCTCCAGCCTCTATCTGCAGCGCGTCCATGGCTGGGACCGCACCTCGGCGCTGCTCGCCGGCAGTCCCGGCGCGCTGTCGCAGATCACGATGCTCGCGGTCGAGCGCGGCGCCGACCTGCCGGCGATCGCGGTGGTGCAGACGCTGCGGGTGATCATCCTGACGGCGGCGCTGCCGCTGGTGCTGGCCGTGGCCGGCGTCGCACCGGCCGCGCCGATCTCGCTCGGCCAGACCGTCGCCTCGCCGCTCGGCCTGCTTGCATTGCTGGTGGCCTCGCTGGTTGCGGCGATGCTGATGCAGCTGATCAAATTTCCGGCGAGCTGGCTGTTCGGCGCGATGGTCGCCAGCGGCCTCCTGCACGGCACCGGCCTCGTCGAGGGCGGCCTGCCGGAATGGATGCGCGGCGTGGCGCTGGTCGGCATCGGCGCCCTGATCGGCAGCCGCTTCGCCCGGATGCGGGTGAAGACCCTGGTCGGCCATATCAGGGCCGCGCTCGGCTCGTTCGCGATCGCGGTGGCGATCTCGGCGCTGTTCGTCACCGTGATCGTGCTGGTGACGCATGTGCGCTTCTCCGACACCATCGTCGCGTTCGCGCCCGGCGCCATGGACGCGATGATGGCGCTGGCGCTGACCTTGCACATCGACCCGATCTTCGTCGGCGCGCATCACCTGTCGCGCTTCGTGTTCGTCACCATCGCCACCCCTGGCATCGTCCATCTGTTCGGACGGCCGCAGGAGGATGTCGACGACTAGGCGCGCTTCCGGGTGATGCCCCAGCCGGCGATGGCGGCGATGGCGAGCGAAATCAGCACGCTGTAGCCGGCGAGCGACAGGCCGAGGAAGCGGAATTGCACCTCGTCGCAGCGTACGACCTTGACGCTGTCTAGCCGCTCCAGGAGACTGCCGGCGCTGCCGAGATTGCCGATCGGCCCGGTGCATTCGGTCGGGCCCGGCCAGAAGCCCCATTCGACCCCGGAATGATAGACGCCGAGCCCAGCATTGCCGAGCGCGGCCAGCGCGACCATGCCGAGCCCTGCGAGCACCAGCGCGCGCGGTGCGCCGCCTTTGGCGGCGAGCGCGATCAGCAGCCCGAGCGGTACGATCGCATAATAGGCCCAGCGCTGCTTCAGGCAGAGCTCGCAGGGCTGCAGGCCCCAGACCAGCTGCATGTACCAGGCGCCGGCCAAGGCCGCCGCCGCGATGCCGGCCGCGAGCAGCGCCGCCGCCACCGCCGGGCTCATGCTCCCCGCCGCAGGGCGCGCCATCACAGAAGTATTGGTCATCGGTCCTCCCGAACGGGGCTGCCTCCGGTCCCATGCCGGGCCGTTCCGGCTCCTACTCCGGCCCGCGAAAGCTGTCGAGATGCGCGCCCATCACGTCCGTGCGGGTTGACCCGGCCCGACCGCCCGCTATAGTCCGCCCGCTTCGCTATGGTTCCTGCACAGGCCCGGCGAATGCCCCTGTGGCGGAACTGGTAGACGCGCTCGACTCAAAATCGAGTTCCGCAAGGAGTGCTGGTTCGATTCCGGCCAGGGGCACCATTTGAGCCGTTCGGACTGGCGCGGCGCGGCCGCGCGGGGGCCCTGAGGGCGAAGCGTGCCGGCGTAGCCTCTTGGCGAAACCGGGCGTTTGAGCCCCCCCAACTCTCGCTCGAGCCGCGCTCTTCGATCTCCCATCAACCCTGTCAAACAGCCTGCCGCTCGCCACAGCCTTGCTGCGCCCATGCCGCCGCGATCTCACGACCGGATCGGCCCGAGTGTTGCTGCAGATGGCGTCCTCTTCAGATGAGAGGGCGCAGGGAAGGCCGAGTGCCGACTGGCACCCATGGCCCCCGTGCGGAAAAAATGCACGGGGCAGGAACCACAGGCTCAGCCGGAAACAACCCGGCCTTCCCTGCGCAATGGTTTGAACGGCTGCTCCGTGCTCTCCCTGGGGACCGGCTTGCTTGCCCCCGTCATCGACATCGTCGCCGACCAAGACACCAGCGTCGGGGTGTCGGGACCACACGGCTTGACCGTCCGCAAAACGACGTTCGTCCGCACCTCCATGAGATGCTGCGTCGCCCCGCGGCCACCGCTCCCCGCCGCAACGTCCCGTGACGATCGCGATACGCCCCTCTCAGTGCGGGCGGGATGGCCGAAAATGTGCAGGTGATTTGCCCGACGGTGCAAGGGGAATCAGCACGACGGGCAGTTTGCGCAGGGGTGAGATGCGTGGCCGTTAGGAGAAGATTGCGTCACCGAAACTCCCTATACCATCATGGGCCACCGGACCCAACCTCAGCTCACTTCTTGCGTCTGGTCGGCTTTCCCTCGTTTTTGCGCGGCTTGCCGCGTCCTGAAGATGCAGCCCCCGAATCGTACGGAATCCACCAAGCGCGGCCTCCTTCATCGGGGATCGCGGGAAGGCGGCCCGCGATCTTGTTGGCCGGTATTCCAGCCAGAACCTGAACAACATCGTTCAGGACCCAGGGAGACAGACGGTAGTACTGATGTCCGTAGTGGGACCCGCCGTCGTCTCCCTGGGTTGATCCAACATCAGAGCAGTCGATCGAGTTGACCGTCTTGGAAAGCTTGCTCAGATCACGCGGTCCCCACTGTCCCAAGCGAGGATAGTTGTTGAGAAGAATGCTGCCGGACAGCGACAGCGCCAGGTCACCGCCGTTCTTGTATACGAGAACTTTCTTGGCAAGGGTGATCAATGGCTTCAGTTCGCTGGCCTTCGACAAGGCGTCGTAGTTGACGTCGGCCGCCATCAGAAACGCGCTTTCGAATAGCAGAGTGTTGCGTTCTTTCGCGGGTATCAGCTGAACGGCGTTTTGAAGTGCATAATTTCCCATCGAATGAGGGACGAGGTGCAAGACCGGGAGGTTGGCTTTAAGCGCCCTGAGAACGGCGAACAACCTGCGAAGCGAGTCGGCGACGGCATTGGCGGACTTGGCGGCCGCATCACGATCCGCCTTGTAGCTCGCCAAGTCCAATTTTCCTTGGGATGGCCATGAGAAACAGAAGATGTCTGCCGCTTTGTAGTTTGACATGACCTGCGCGGCACGGCTCATCGAACCTAAAAAGGTCGAATCGAAACCCGGCAGCAATATCAGGCCATATTGCGACGCGCGGGCCGATGCGAGCTCCGCGGCGACGCGATCGCGCGCGAACGCCACGATGTCATTGTGATTTTGCGTGGTCGGCTGGAACACCGACGCGTCGATCGGCGGATCAATTTGCACCGAATTGGAGTCCGGCACCCAACCGGTATCCGGAAGGTTGGACAGCCGGTAGACGTCGATTGATCCCGTGACATAGTGCTTCGGATTGTTGTCTCTGTACTTTGGCCCGAACAGATCGGGACCTGGGACAGGATTTCGATTGGTCGCGAATCGAACGCGGACTCGGTCGGTCATGCTGCTTCTCCCAGGCTTTGAGTGTCACACTTCAGGGCGACAGGATTTGAGGACTCTCCAGAGTTTGGCGGCCGCCTTCCGCTGGCCGCCAAACTGATTGTCAGGCTATTCGCTTTGACACTTGCAGGGCTTCGCTACTGCGGCGGTGACGAGATGCACCGGGACACAATAATCCCAGCACTTTGACAACCCCCACTTTCCAATACAGAGCTTGGCGCATAGCTGGTTAGGCGCTCGGAAACACACCTGTACGTTTGCCCAACCTACGTCGTAAACCGTGTGGCATCCTTCGAGCGGAACGCAGACAGGAATCCGCTGATCAAAATCTACATGCGCTCCAAAAATTTCGATTCTCGCCCAAGCGTGAATGTCTACACAGGCCTTGCCGTCCTGAATCCGCGGGTTCTCCAACGTCAACCCGCCATCAATTCCCTTGGTCGCTACATCGTCCAGAACTTCGATGAAGCTTCCTGTCGACATTGAAACGGCGACGGTCTTGTCAACTGGTAGTACCGACCACTTCAGTTCCTTGGGCCGAGCGCAGGAATCGGAGGTCGGAATCCCTTCCCCCGGCAACAGCATCACGACCGGCTTTGGAAGCCGCACACAGAACTCGCCGATAGCGTAGGCCCTAATTTGAGCCAACCGCGTCAGCCCGGGCGAAACGAGCCGGGAAAAGTCGCCGAGCGACGTATCCTTGATAGGAACGCCGTAGACGGCAAGCATGCTCTGCTGTTGAACAGCCTCAGCCAAATTAATCGGATAATCGTCTTTCTCGGCCATGCCAATTCTCCTACTGCGTTTCATCGCTGCAATGTTTGCAAGCGCGCGCGAAGGATGCATTGACGACGTGAATTGAGCGCAATTTCAGCGCAAATCGCTCGTGAAAAACATCAGCACTCTGCGAATTTTCGCGATTCCAACTAACTGTTAGATGCAGACCATTGATCTGTCCCGCCTGATGCGTGGATACGACTGCGCTGATTGCCTTGCCTGCAATTCGGCAAGAGCGGGCGAACAGTCTAGAGCCCCGTCACCGCCGGATATCGACGCCTCGGAATGTGTCGATCGGAGCGGGGCCGGAAGATGTATTTTCCGAGCCGCGGATCGGGTGGATCGATGGGAATCGTGACCGGATTAGTCGCGGCCGGATTGATGCAAACCGGCGCGGCCGTGCTGTCAGAAGCTGGATGAGCGATTGCCCGTAGTTCGTCTGCCACCTTCCGCGCGATCTGAGGCGCGGCGACGCTCGTACCGTTGAGCTTGACTGCGGAGCCGCTGAACGTGCCCGCGGCGAGCACGCCCCAGAGCGCGTGGCCTTCGTCAGCGAAGGCGGAGCAATCCGGCCCTGACCGAACCAACGTGGGACCGCTCGATGTATAGTCGGAAGGGGGATGATCCTCTGATGCCTCGGCGGCGCCGACAACGATGACGTGGTCGCTCTCATTCATCGAGCCGGTTGCGATCGAAGATAGGGTGTCCGCATACCTAATTGGACAACCGTCCCTCTGCATTCGATAATCGCCGGTCTGCGGATCGCGCTCATAGGCGCCGGCGTGATCGAGGTAGGATTGGCGGCCGCGCCGCGGGTAGCCGAACGGCGTATCGTCGCGCTGGACGTAGACATGCGCAGTGATCGCCTTCCTAGTTAAATTCCGAAGGGACAGCTTCCAGCGCCCGGAAGGCGCGATCTCGCGGCACTCGTCGTTGCGCACCGTCGGATTGACAGCGAGCAGGATACGTTCGCGTACCGTTTTGCCATGCTGAATGCGCTGGAAATAGATTCCGGCGATCGCACCGCCGCCGATCGTCGCCTGATGAAGCTGACCCACACTCGGCCGAATGGGGTGACTCGTTCCCTCATCCTGTGCGGTCAACCAGACCTCCACCGGCGCTTCTCCCCGTTTGCCTTCGGCGCCGGTATCGAGCCAGATTTCGACGTAGTTCATGGCGCCATCGTCGGGGTGGATGACCCACTCCAGGCTTTCCACCCGCTTCTTGAGCTCCAACTTGGCGGCGGCGCGGGTACGATAGCTGTTGCCCGCCGGCATGACCAAGCGGGTCAGATTGGGGTTTTGATGGCGCTTGTTACGGTGATGGACCATGCCGGCGAGCGCCTTTTCGAGATACTGGCTGCCATCCTTGGGGCCAGCCAGAAGGCCGTAGCTGAAGTTCATGACAAGCGGAATTGGTTCCCTGCTTTCGCTCAACGCATCGGCCCACGTCATGATCATCCGGACCGCCTGCAGTACATAGCTCCCCATCGTCAGCCCCGACGTATCGATCGTCGCAACCGAAGGCAATTGAACAGCGAGGATCGATATTCCTTCGGTGCCCTGATTTCCGCCCGCAGCCAGATCTAGCAAATGCGTCCCATGGCTGACGCGTGCGGCCAGAGGATTGTAGGCGCCGGCCTTGCTGAAATCGGTCGCACCAACCTTCCGGTAAATCTGGTCTTCGCTCTTGCATTCCTGCAATAGCTGCTTGATCTGGTCATGCTTCAGGCGGCGGCCGAATACGACCGCGTTGTCTGCCGGATCCCGCTTTTCCGTCTCCTGCAGCCACATGGCTGCGATCTTCGAGCCTGTGCCTTGCTCTCGAAATCGTTCGTGCGCAAAGGCAATCCCGTCGTCGATGATGCCGATGGCAACCTTGGTGGCAGCCAGGAAGGACGGCTCGAACGTGGTCGTATCAGGCTTGGCGTTGAAGTCGTTGAACTGCAAACCGATGATTGGCGGCCCCACGAAAAGAGAGCGATAAAATCCGGGATCGCGGTATTGGCCGTCGCGATAGATGAACGATTCCTGTCGATAGATGAAGAACTGCATGTCGACTTCATCGATCTCTGGCGGCTTAGGCCCTTCCAGGGCCTTGATCCACCAACTCAGGAGAGTCCGCTCGTCATCGCTCATTCGAATGGTGAATTTCTTGGCCGGGACGTCGTGGTCAGGCACGTAGCCCTCATCGACGGCGCGTTGTAGCTCGTAAAGGCTCGCAAGAGCGCTGCGCAACGGCCTGATCTGGATTTGCACAGAGCACCAGGGATCCGGGTTGGGCTTGCGCCGGGTCCGGAATTCCCAGTCCAGATAGGGATCGGGACGGTCGCAAGCGGTCTTTTTCCAATGAAGCTTCATCGCGATTTGCCCACCACTCCGATCATCAACTGACACTCCGCGACCGCCTGGTCCCAGAGATGGTTCAGATCACAGGATTTCGGCACTTCGGCGCGCGTATTTCCAGATATTTTGCGTCCGCTGTCGGACTTGGCCTTTCGCTCCTGAGGGTCGTCGACGAATTCAGAGATCCAATCTTCGTAGCAGAAGTCGCCGTCGAATCCTCGCCCATCGAAAGCATGAGTCTTCAGAAAACGGCCGCCGCAGAAACGCGCAATATAGAACTCCGCCAAGGCGAGACCGAGCTTCATGCCGGCTACACTATCGACTGGAAAGTGAACGCCGGCGACCGTCCGGTTTATGGCGATCCGTTCGGCAATCCGCATCAGTTGCACGAAAGTCGAATCGTCGCTATCGAATTTGATGCGTCCGCTTCTGGCTTGGGACAGCAACGCATAGAACACGAAAGCGGCGCCAAACGATTCCGTCGCGTGCCCGCTTGGCAGTGAGCCGTGACCGGGCGTTGGAATCATCGGCTGGATCTGGGGCGAGTACTCGACCGGTCGCCGGCAGGCCAGCGCATGCTTGACCCGCATCTCGATCAGGCCGGTCACGTTCAGGACCAGCGTCAGCAGTTCGAACGTCCGTCGGGTTCTATCCGGGTGCAGGAAGCCGACCGAGCCGAGGAACGACAGGATGTCCGTCATCTCCGTCATGATCTCGCCGCTGCGCTCCATACGAAGTGCCGCATAGTTATGCACAAAGATAAGCTGTTTGGCGAAATCGGATGGACTTGGCCTGATCATGTGAATCAACGCGCATGTACCGTCTTCGCCGCGACCACGATATTCGACGCAAACGGACTCGCTCGCTTCGTTGCAATCTCCCGCATCGTAGTAGATTCCGGACAGCAGTTCGGCGGTCAGGGTTCGCAATCGCACCGGCGTCGACCAGCGGTCCAGCGCGTACGGTTTGGCTTCGTAGTTTGCCGGGGGGGTACCAACATCCCGCCACATCCCCACCACGCCCTCGCGACCCGAGATGAGCGCCCGTGCTGCCGTGAACGACCGGGAGCGCGCGCTTTCGCCACTTTCACCGCTCTCGCCGCTCTCGCCACTTTCACCGCTCTCGCCGCTTATCCGCGCCATTTGCGCCTCCCCGGAAAAACCCGACGAACAACCTCAGGTACGTCGCGATGCTCAGTTCGAAGCCCTGAACGGTCAAGTCGTCCGCAGTCGGAATTAACGCAATTTCACGCATATTTCACGTTGACAGGTGTTTGCCGCAGGATTTCACTCCATGGTTGAGAAACGTCTTCCGCTACCTTTGAGGGTAGCGGGCTACGAAAGACAGGGCAGGACCCTCAAGAGCGATCCATGCGAAGTTCGACAGCCAAGGTGCATCTTCGGTTATTTGGTCCGCCCAAGATCATCAATTCGAACGGTGAAGACTGCACACCGCGGGGACGGAAGGCATGCGCACTGCTGGCAATGCTGGCGCTATCGCCTGAAAACAAAAGATCGCGCGTCTGGATCCAGGATAAGCTGTGGGGCAGTCGAGGCAAGGAGCAGGGCGCGGCAAGCCTTCGCCAAAGCCTGTCAGAAATTCGAAAGGCATTTGGAAACGATCACGGAGTGCTTTTTGCGGACAGCTATGTGCTGGCGCTCGATCCGACCTTGTTTGATACGGATTTCGATCTTGCCACAAAAGCGGACGACTCCGGCGAACTCCTGGAAGGCATCGATATTGGCGAAGATGGTTTCGAGGACTGGCTTCGATCGCAACGTCAGAACTTCAGCGATCGCCGCACTACGCGCCAAGCAAGGACCGATCGCCGTGCGGACATTGCCCTCGAAGAACCGGTGCGCGGACGTTCGATTCCACGGAATCGGATCGTGCTGGTTCGCAACTCCAAGTCTGGAGAGTCCGACGCATCGTTGCTCGCGGACAGCCTGATCGACTCGGTAGCAAAAACCATACAGGAACTCGGCGTCGCCGAGGTCATCGATTGTCGGGATACGATGGACCCGGCTTGCGACGACAAGGACGCAGCGCCGCGCAAGACGCTTTCGCTACATTCGGACGTGTTCGGAGGCCACACGAGGCAAATCGTCCGCCTCGCATTGTCGCAGCGACCGGAACATACCCTGAAGTGGTCGTCCACGCTGCAGCTACCCGGCATTCAGGCGCTGGACTTGAACGATGCGGATGTCATGCGGTGCGTCAATCTCGTCGTCAACGTCGCCATCGATCAGTTCATCACGGTCCGTTCGGGAGGGCCGGATGCCGAGGTAGCCTCCGATCTCTGCTATTCGGGGATTCTGCATCTTTTCAGGCTCGGCAAGATCAACTTTGCGACGGCCGATAAGCTCTTCGCGGCCGCATTCAATATTGAATCACGCGGCATCTATCTGGCTTGGCGCGCCTATCTGCGAACCTTTCTACTTGCGGAACGACAATTCAGTTGCCGTCAGACACTGCAAGCCGAGGCCCTCGACTTCATGTACCGCGCCCTCGAACTCGAACCTCACAATTCTTATGTTGCGGGCCTGAGCGCGCACGTTCAGACCATGATGCGGCGGTCCTACGTCGCCGCATACGAACTGGCCGAACGCAGCATCCAATTGAACCACGCCAATCCGATCGGCTGGGCGTGTCTGGGAATCGCCAAGAGCTATCTCGGCAAGCCCGACGAGGGCTTCCAACATACGCTGCTTGCGCGCACCATCGCCGGAACTGCACCATTCAGATACCAGATGGATGCGTTGAGCTGTATCGCGGGGACGATGGCGGGCGAACTCGATAAGGCCGTCCATCTGGCGGAGGCCAGTCATGCGCTGGCGCCGACCTTCGCACCACCCTTGCGTTACCTTTCAGCGCTCTATGCGCACGAAGGCAAGCACGATCTCTCTTCCGAGATGGTGGGGAGATTGCAGGCCAGCGAACCGGACTTCTCATACGACAAGCTGCGCGACAAGGCCTATCCTGCGGCCGGCCTGCATCGGTCATCGATCATCGATTCGTTGCCGACGAGACAACTTTGATGACGTTGAAGTCCGCCGGCTTGCTGACCACGCAGCTCATTGATCCTCATTGCACAACGTTGATGAAGATGAACCGCCGTGGACGGCTCCATCAAGAGAGCCGAATGGCCTATGGAATCATAAATCATGTGAGTAAGGCTGTGAGTACCGACTTCGGGTGCTTCCAGGAAGCCTTGGTTACAGCATTCTTCGCGGTGCTTCGATTCCGGCCAGGGCACCATTTGGACCGTTCGCCCGCATCCGCCGTCGGCCGTTTACCCCTCAACATCAAAGACAAGCCGCATTTGCCCATCGCTGGCGTCCGCCCCCTCTGCCGGTATTCTTGATGGAAGTTCGCGGAGGTCATGGTATCGCGAGTCGTGGGTGGAATCGAACCGGCCGAGTCCGCCCCGTATTTCCGGCACCTGAAGCCGGCAGACAAGGATTACAAACGCTGAGATGAAGGCGGGTTTTTCATGCTCGCCACCGCGACTTTGGCGCTTCGCCTATCGTCGCCCGATTGGCGACAATACGCTCAATGCTGCGCTCTGCAGACTCGGCTGCGATAACACTGAGCGCACCACTCACGGTCTTCGTTCGCCCCCCTCGGTCCCATCGAATGAAGGTGGCAGATGGAACGTGAGTGGCTGCGCGAACTGAACCACGCCAACCCGATCGCCTGGGCCTGTCTGGGAATCGCAAAGAGCTATCTCGGCAAACCAGAGGACGGCTTTCAGCACACATTGCTTGCCCGTACGATCGCTGGTGCGGCGCCTTTCCGTTTTCAGCTCGATGCCCTGAGCTGCATTGCGGGGACCATGGCGGGAGAACTGGACAAGGCCGTCCATCTTGCAGAAGCCAGCCATGCTCTTGCTCCGACCTTTGCTCCACCCTTGCGATATTTGTCAGCTCTCTATGCCCATAATGGGCACCGTGAGCTTTCTTTCGAGATGGTTCGCAAGCTGCAGACAACGGAGCCAGACTTCTCATATGACAAGCTGAGGGATAAAGCCTATCCCGCGGCTGGCCTCCATCGAACATCAATCATCAACTCGCTGCCAGCCCGACAGTTCTAGCGGCGTCCCCCTTCATCCGAGAGGTCATGGAGCGGCAATCCACGAGCGCCTGTCGGTCTAGAGGAGCCTCGCGTTGAGACAATCAGCTCCGCTGGCTTGCTCGATCCGCATCCCCCTCCCTCGAACCCGAACATGCATCGTCGCTGAAGGCTATTCATTTCGCTGCCGCATTTCACGGCCTTTGGATCTCGCCAGCTTGCTGGAATGCTCGCGAAACAGGGCCTTGCAACCTTCCGGCGGCCGCTCTTAGACTACCTCCAGTCTGCTGACGGCAATGGGGTTGTCGCGGGTGAGGACCCATGACCAAGAACAGTTCTGTCAACCTCGCCCTATTCGCGACGCAGCAAAAGCTTCTTTTTGCGGACTTCTTCAAGCTTTACCAGACTGTCGCACAGCCGTGCCGGATCTTCGTGATCGCGGCGGACGTCAACGCGGTCGCGCGGGTCGAGAAGCTCGCAAAGCGCATCAACAAGAGCGGATTCGTCGAGGGCAAGAGCTTTGTCGAGATGGCGTTGCTGCGGGTGCCGATCTCGTTTCGAGATGTCGCAGGCCGAATCGAGAGGTGGGTGGCGCCGACCCGCAGACACGGCCCCGCCCTGCTCGTCGTCGACATGAGCTGGGGCCTCGAGACCAACTCGGCGACGGCCAATTTCGAGGGTTGGCCCGCACTTGCTGAAACGCTCACCCAGCAGTCCGAGGTCTCGATCGCCTCTCTCTATAACCGCCGGGTGCTGATCGACGAGCAGTTGCTCGTCGCGCTGCGCGGCCATCCGCAGATCCTCACCAGCGCCGGACTGGTGGACAATCCGCATTGGCTGCCGTCGCGGCTGCAGACGCGCGGCGCGTTGCGCGAGCAGGTCGATTTCTGGCTCGGCGCGATCGCGCCGGAGTTGCGGATCGGGACATCGGCGGCCACGCTGCACGCAGCCGAAGGCGCCGACCCCATGTGGCTGTTGCGGCGATCGGCAGAAGAGCCCAGTACAGTTCATCTCGACAGCCGCGACCGCTGGAAGATCCGCTGCTTCGGACGGTTGCGGATCTATCGCAACGACGGCAGCCAGGTGAACTGGGACCCGCCCGGCGGAGCGACCCGCAAGACCAAGACCCTGTTCGCCTATCTGCTGCAGAAGGGCGGCCATGGCGCAGCCACCGACGAGCTTGCGGATCTGCTCTGGCCCAACGCCGAGGACATCGAGGCCGCGCGTAACCGCCTCTATCACACCGTGCGCTATCTGCGGCTGGCGCTCGGCCAGCCCAACGGACGCGACGAGACGCGCAACTATGTCCGACGCGAGGGATCGCGCTACGTGCTGGTGCCCCCGGAGCGCAGCTGGCTCGACATCTCAACCTTCGAACAGCTCTGCCGTCAGTCCCAGGGTCACATCAAGGCGGGCGCCAGCGACGAGGCGCTGATCTGTCTGCAGGCGGCGGACCGTCTGTACACCGGAGACCTGTTCGAGGACATTCCGGTCGAGTACGCCGACGATGGCGAGCGCGACTGGTGCTGGAGCAAGCGCTATTGGCTGCGCGACATGTTCTTCAAGGTGCAACGCGACGCGGCACGGATCTATCTCGAACGCAACGACCACTCGGCCGCGCTCGCGCATTGCCAGAAGGCGCTGGCGATCGATCCCTTGTGCGAGATGGCGCATGCCGAGGCAATGCAGGTGTTCAAGGCGCAAGGACGACGCGAAGCGATCGACCGCCAGTTCAAGCTGTACCTCGACTCGCTCAAGCATTTCGACAACCGGCCGAAGAGCGCCTCGCTTCAGGAGCTGCACCGCAAGCTCACGGCGTAAGGCCGCTCGTTCGCGACCGGCTCGGCAACGCGACCTTTGCCGGCCAGGCCATGCGCCATGGGGCTGCCGCCGCCCGCATAATTGACGATTTGTCTCAAATTGTCATAGAGTTAAGGGCTAAAGAAAACCCAAAGGCCGCCGCTTAGAGTGAGCCCATGACAACGTCGCCACCAAGGGCGGCGAATGGGAGGACGACATGCCAGGTTCGGCAGCTCAGCTGGCGCGGTGCCCCTATAGCGACGCCGCCAAAGACTTCGATCCCTTCGAGATGCGCGATCCGTTCCCGTTCTATGAATGGGCCCGCGCCGAGGCGCCGGTCTTCTTCTCCGACGAGCTGAAATACTACGTCGTCGCGCGCCACGCCGACATCAAGGCCGTGTTCGACGACTGGCGCACATTCTCCTCGGAGAACGCCCAGGCCCCGCTTCGCCCGATGTGCGAGGAAGGCAAGCGCATCATGCGCGAGGGCGGCTTCACCGCCTATTCCGGCCTGTCGGCGCGGGTACCGCCCGATCACACCCGCATCCGCAAGCTGGTCCAGGGCTGCTTCGGGCCGCGCCGGTTCAGGGCGATCGAGCCGGAGATCAAGGCGATCGTCAACCAGGCGATCGATGCCTTCGCCGATCGCGGACATGCCAACTTCTTCCGCGAGTTCGCCTATGATGTGCCGGCGCTGGTGCTGTTCAAGCTGGTCGGCATTCCCAATATGGACGTGCCGCGCGTGAAGTCCTGGGCGGTGAGCCGCGCGCTGCTGACGTGGGGCGACCTCAGCGACGACGAGCAGATCGTGCATGCGCGCAACATGGTCGAATACTGGACCTACTGCCGCGCGCTGGTGCGTCAGCGCCACGACGATCCGACCGACGATCTGCCGGGCGATCTGGTCCGACTGCAGAAGGACGGCGCCGAGATCAGCGACGAGGAGATCGCGGGCGTTCTCTACAGCGTACTGTTCGCCGGCCACGAGACCACGACGACCCTGATGGCCAACGGCATGCGCGAGCTGCTGCAGCGGCGCGACAACTGGGAAGCCATCATCGCCGAGCCGCAGCTCATTCCGAAGGCGGTCGAGGAATGCTTGCGCTTCAGCCCGTCCATCGTGGCCTGGCGCCGGCGCGCCCTGAATGACACCCAGATCGGCGGCGTGCCGGTGCCGAAGGATTCCAATATCCTCCTGCTCATCGGCTCCGCCAATCGCGACGAGGCGGTGTTCTCCGCGCCGACCCGTTTCGACGTCCGGCGCACCGACGCGAGAAGCCATCTGGCCTTCGGCTACGGCATTCACACCTGCGTCGGCCAGCAGCTGGCCCGCATCGAGTTCGCGATCGCGCTCGGCGAGCTCACCCGCAGGCTTCCTGGTCTCCGGCTCGCTGCCGACCAGACCATCGACTTCGTTCACAACATCTCGTTCCGCGTGCCGACGGCGCTTCGGATCGAATGGGACGTGACCTGACGCGACGATCGTCACTTGGCCGCGTTTCACAAGCAACAACAAGTCCGGAGCCGATCCGGGCCATAAGGTGGGGAACAGACGCATGGGCGCCAACGCAGCCGCATCCTTCATCGTGCCGTTCGAAGCCGCACGCGAGGACGACTTCCCGCGCATCGGCGGCAAATGCGGGAGCCTGGCGCGCATGATCGCCCAGGGCGTGCGCGTTCCCGCGGGATTTGCGGTCGCGACCGACGCCTACGCCCTTCATCTTCGAAGCAACGGACTCGAGGCGACGATCAGCGAGCGCCTGTCGCGGATCGTGCTCGACGATGTCGATGACGAAGAGAAGTTGTCGCACGAGATCCGCGACGCAATCATGGCGCAGCCGATGCCGGGCGCGGTCGAGCAGGCGATCCGCGAGGCGTATCGCCGGATGTCGCCCGACGGTCAGTTGCCGGTGGCGGTTCGCTCGTCGGCGACCGCCGAGGACCTGCCCGACGCCAGCTTCGCCGGCCAGCAGGATACCTATCTCTGGGTGGTCGGCGAGGACGCCGTGGTCGAGAAGGTCAAGGCGTGCTGGGCCAGTCTCTTCAACGCGCGCGCGATCTCCTACCGTGCCGAGAACGGGCTCGGCCAGATCGACGTGCTGATGTCGGTCGGCGTCCAGAAGATGGTCAACGCCGCCGCCGCGGGCGTGGCGATGACGCTGGATCCGATCAACGGCGACCGTACCAAGATCGTGATCGATTCCGCCTTCGGGCTCGGCGAGCCCGTGGTCTCCGGCGAAATCACGCCCGACAATTTCGTCGTCGAGAAGGTGCTTCTGCAGGTCATCAAGCAGCGCATCGCCGAAAAGGATTTCGAGCTCGTCGCCGATCATGCCGAGCGCCGGACCGTCGAGCGCGTGATCGCGCCGGAACGTCGCACCCTGCCTTCCCTGTCCAATACCCAGGTGCTCGCCGTCGCCAGGCTCGCCAAGTCGCTCGAGCGCAGCATGGGCTGTCCGCAGGACGTCGAATGGGCGATCGATGCCGATCTCCCTGAGGACGAGAACCTCGTCGCGCTGCAGAGCCGGCCGGAGACCGTCTGGAGCCAGAGGAAGAAGCAGTCGACCGCGATCTACGAGACCGGGATTGCGGGTGTACTTGGAACGCTGCTGGCCCCGGTCCAGGCCAAGCGGTGAGCATCACGACAACAAACAACAGATAACCGAGGGGAAAACGACAATGACGGCGCATGCGAAATTCCCAAGTCCCTATGACCTGAAGACGCCGGTCGGCGCCGAGGGCTGGGAGAAGCTCTACCCCTATTATCTCCAGTTCCAGAACAGCCTGCGCGACAAGGAGGACGGCAAGTTCTGGTTCTGCGACTCGCAGCACTGGCCGAGCCCGTTCAAGCCGTTCGACGCCGTCACGGTCGAATTCGCGGTCAAGTGCCTCGGCCAGTACAACACGCGGCACTATCTGATCCCGCCGGCGAACGGCGTCGAATACCGCATCCACAATGGCTATTGCTACATGAGCCCGGTGGCGGTGGCGCCCGAGCTGATCGCAGGCCGCGTGCCGCATTTCATGGAGCGCGCCGGCTACTACTTCCAGAACTGGGATCGCCTGCTGGCGAACTGGGACAAGAAGGTCCGAGCCAACATCGCCGATCTCGAGGCGCTCAACTTCGAGCCGCTGCCCGAAGCCGTGCCGCTGGAGTGGATCACGGCGGGAGTCGGCCTCGACAACACCTACGCGCTGATGGAGACCTATGACCGGGTGATCCAGCTGCTCTACAAGACCTGGCAGTATCATTTCGAGTTCCTGAATCTCGGCTACGCGGCCTATCTCGACTTCTTCAGCTTCATGAAGGGGCAATTCCCCACCATTCCCGACCAGGCGATCGCCAAGATGGTGCAGGGCGTGGAAGTCGACCTGTTTCGTCCGGACGACGAGTTGAAGAAGCTCGCCAAGCACGCCGTGACGCTCGGTGTCGCCGATGCCCTGAAGAGCGGATCGGTCGACGAGGCGCTGGCCGCGGTCGGCCGTGCGCCGAACGGCGGCGAATGGCTGAAGGCCTGGAGCGAGGCGCAGGATCCCTGGTTCAACTTCACCTCCGGCAACGGCTTCTACTCGACCGACAAGTACTGGATCGAGCATCTCGACATCCCGCTCGGCTATGTCAGGGATTACGTCGTCCGCGTGCAGCGGGGCGAGGAGATCGACCGGCCGACGGAGGCCATCGCCAAGGAGCGCGACCGCATCACGTCCGAATATGCCGAGATGCTGGACGCCGATGCACGCGCCGCCTTCGAGGGCAAGCTGGGCCTGGCCCGGACCGTGTTTCCCTATGTCGAGAACCACAATTTCTACATCGAGCATTGGTCGATGAGCGTATTCTGGCGCAAGATGCGCGAGCTCGGCGCCATCTTCCGCGATGCCGGCTTCTGGAAGGACGCCGACGACCTGTTCTATCTGAATCGTCAGGAGGTCCGCGAGGCGCTGTTCGACTACGGCAATGGCTGGGCCGTCGGCGCACCGGCGATCGGTCCGACCTATTGGCCGCCGGAGATCGAGCGGCGGAAGAAGATCCTGGCTGCGCTCGCGACGACACCGCCGCAGCCCGCGCTCAACAATCCGCCCGACGTCATCACCGAGCCGTTCACGATCATGCTGTGGGGCATCACCACGGAGAGCATCGGCCGATGGCTCGATGGCGCTGCCAACACCACCAAGCTGTCCGGCATGGCCGCCTCCCCCGGCCTCGTCGAGGGCCGCGCCCGCGTGGTGCGCTCCGCTGACGAGCTCGGCCAGATCCAGCAGGGCGAGATCCTGGTCGCGCCGGTCACCGCGCCGAGCTGGGCGCCGATCTTCGGCAAGATCAACGCGATCGTCACCGACATCGGCGGCATGATGTCCCACGCCGCGATCGTGTGCCGCGAATACGGCCTGCCCGCCGTCACCGGCACGGGACGCGCTAGCTCCTCGATCAAGAACGGACAGATGCTGCGCGTCAACGGCTCGACCGGCGAAGTGACCATCCTGTCCTGACCCAATCGAGAGAGGCCGGCAGCGCCGGCCTCTCTCCGCATATGGAACATTGCAATGCTCGATAGGTCCGATGTCGGCAACCGCTATGACGAGGTCTGGCGCATCAGCGAGCCGTACATGCGCGCGCGCAAGAACGACGTCCATATTCCCCTGTCCTATGCCTACGCGCGCAAGCTGCTCGTGCACTATCCGGACGCGGACGAGGACATCGTTTCGCTCGCGATCATCCTGCACGACATCGGCTGGTACGCGATCGACATGAAGGACATCATCGAGAAGGGCTTCGGCCCCAACATGATGCAGTCCGATGTGCGCTTTCTCCACGAAAGCGAAGGCGTCCGCATGTCGCGCGAAGTCCTCGAACAGGCCGATTGGCCGGAGGACATCATCGTCGCGGTCGGCGAGATCATCGACGGCCACGACACCCGCCCCTACCCGCGCTCGCTGAACGACCGGATCGTGCGCGACGCCGACAAGCTGTGGCGCTACACGACCACCGGCGTCGCGGTGGCCTGCGACTGGTTCAAGATGACGCCACGTCAATATGCGTCGCGCCTGACGACCCAGCTCGCCGTGCTCGAGACCGAAGCCGGACGGCTGATGGCCGAGGCGGCGTTGGGCGAGACCCGGGCCGCGCTGATGCTCGACCTGATCTGAGCGAGGGGCGCGGACATGGACATGTTCATCGGCGGCCGCAGGGTTGCAGCCCAAGGCGGCGCGACCTTCGACGTCGTCGATCCGGCAACGGGCGAGACGATCGACAGCGTTCCGGAGGCCGGGCCCGCGGATGTCGATGCCGCGATCCACGCAGCCGAGATCGCATTCCAATCGTGGAAAACGACGCCCGTGGCAGAGCGCGCCCGCCTGCAGAAGAACGCGGCGCGGCTGATGCGCGAGAGTGCCGGTGAGGTCGGCCGCCTGCTGACCAGGGAGCTTGGCCGTCCGCTGGCGGGAGCCATCAGCGAAATTCAGCGCTCGGCCGAACTGCTCGACGTCTACGCCGAGGAAGGCCTGCGCCTGCACGCCGAGATGCCGCTGACGGGTGTGGCCGGCGAAAAGATCGTCATCACCCGCGAGCCGGTCGGCGTCGTCGTCGCGATCACGCCCTTCAACTATCCGGTGACGCTGCTCTGCTTCAAGCTCGGCGCCGCACTGATGGCCGGCTGCACCGTCGTCGCCAAGCCTGCCGAGGACACGCCGCTGTCGACACTGCGGCTCGCCGAGATCTTCCATGCCGCCGGCTTTGCCGAGGGCTGCTTCAATGTCGTCACCGGCCGCGGCCCCGACCTCGGCATGCAGATGATCGCGCATCCGACACCGCGCAAGATTGCGTTCACCGGCGGCACCCGAGCTGGCAAGGCGATTGCCGCTGCAGCCGCAGGAACGATGAAGCGGATCACGCTCGAGCTCGGTGGCCAGTGCCCGGCCATCGTCTGCGCCGACGCCGATATCGGCGCAGCGGCCGCTGCGATCGCCCGTCACGCGTTCGCCAATTCCGGCCAGTTCTGCTACCGCGTCAATCGCGTCTATGTCGAGCGCCCCATCTACGCGGCCTTTCTCGCTGCGCTCGCCGACAAGGTCGCGCAGCTCGACGTCGGCAACGGGCTGACCTCGAATTGCGCACTCGGACCTGTTGTCAACGAGAAGATCTACCGCAACAGCGAGCGGCAGATCGCCGATGCCCGTGCCAATGGCGCAACCGTGCTGACCGGCGGTGCCCGGTTGACGGGCGGACTCTACGACAAGGGCTGGTTCCTGCCGCCGACCGTGATCGCCGATGCGCCCCCCTCCGCGCTCGTCATGACCGAGGAAACGTTCGGTCCTGTGCTTGGTGTCGCCCCATTCGACGAACGCAGCGAGGCGCTGCGGCTCGCAAATGCGACAGTCTATGGACTGGCCGCCTTCGTGTTCTCGCGCAACCTGGCGACAGGACTGACCTTGGCCGAGCGCCTCGAAGCCGGCTCCGTGTGGGTCAACGACATCCAGCGCTCGAACCAGCGCGCGCCGTTCGGCGGCATGAAGCAGAGCGGGATCGGCCGCGAGAAGGGCCGCTACGGCATCGAGGACTATCTCGAATACAAGACCATCTATCTCACCTACGACGCGGAGCTGCGGTGATGCATTTTCTGCGCGACCAGGATTGGCCGGTCTGGCTCGCGGCGCGGCCGTGGCTCGACGTGCGCTCCAACGACGAGCATACGCTGATCTCCTATCGTCTCGGCCAGGCGCTGTTGCGGATCCATCCCGAAGCGGACGCCTCCGTGGTGCTGCCGGCGATCCTCATGCACGACGTCGGCTGGAAGAAATTCCCGCCCGAGCAGCTCGCCGCCGCCGTCGGTCCCAATCCCAGATATCCCGAGCTGCAGCGCGCCCACGAGATCGAGGGCGTGAAGATCGCGGCCGAATCGTTCGCACGGCTGGCGATTCCAGGGCTGCAGGTGGAGACCATCCTGGCGATCATCGACGGCCACGACACCCGCAAGAAGGCGATCTCGCAC
Organism: Bradyrhizobium sp. HKCCYLRH2047; assembly: GCF_051168175.1. NCBI lineage: Bacteria > Pseudomonadati > Pseudomonadota > Alphaproteobacteria > Hyphomicrobiales > Nitrobacteraceae > Bradyrhizobium > Bradyrhizobium sp. HKCCYLRH2047. The sequence goes on along the minus strand of NZ_JBNPUM010000002.1, from coordinate 332,205 downwards.
GAGGATGCGCTGATGAAGGACGCCGACAAGCTGTGGCGCTTCACCGGCCATGGGGTCGCGACGATCGGCGGCTGGTTCGATACGCCGCCGAAGGAGACGCTCGCGATGCTGGAAAGCTTCGTGCTGCCGTCGATGCTGACCGAGGCCGGCACCACCATGGCCCAGGCACTGATCGCCGAGGGCACAGCGTCTGCCTTCATGACGGATCTGCTGCACATCGAGGCTTCAGCATGAGTGCGTTCCAGCTGCATGGGAAACGTGTGGTCGTCACCGGCGCCGCCGGTGGGCTGGGCCGCGGCTTCGCGCTCGCCTTCGCTGCGGCCGGCGCCGAGGTCGTGGCCGCCGACATCCGTCTCGGCGGCGCCGAGGACACCGCGCGGCTGATCCGCGACCGCGGCCACAAGGCGCACGCCGCCGAGGTCGACGTTGCCAACGAGACGTCCACCGCGGCGCTGGCGCAATTCGCGCTTGCGCGCATGGGCGGCCTCGACGTGCTGGTCAACAATGCCGCGATCTATGCCGGGCTCGCGCGTCGCGGCTTCGAGGCGATCCCCGAAGCCGAGTGGGACCAGGTCATGCGCGTCAACATCAAGGGCGTGTGGATGATGAGCAAGGCGGCCGCGCCGCTCATGCGGCGCGCCGGCGGCGGCGCGATCGTCAACGTGTCGTCGGCGACCGTCATGAGCGGATCACCGATGTGGCTTCACTACGTCTCATCGAAAGGCGCCGTCATCGCGATGACCCGTGCGCTGGCGCGCGAGCTCGGCGACGACAAGATCACTGTCAACGTCATCGCGCCGGGCTTCACGCTCACCGAGGCCAGCCTCGGCCTGATCGAGAACGCCGCCGAATATGGCGTGTCCCGCGGCGCCTTGAAGCGCGCGGCCGATGTCGACGACATGGTCGGCGGCGCGCTGTTCTTCGCGTCACACGCCGCGGCCTTCATCACCGGCCAGACCCTGATCGTCGACGGCGGCCGGCAGTTCATCTAGGGACCCGAAGATTCATGCCCAGGATCACCTTCATCGAGCCAGACGGCACCGTACGGACAGTCGATGCAGAGCTCACCGAAAGCGCCATGCAGGCGGCGAAACGCAACGGCGTCGACGGCATCATCGGCGAATGCGGCGGCTCCTGCATCTGTGCCACCTGCCATTGTCACGTCGACAAGGCCTGGATCGACCGTGTCGGCCCCGCCGGTGACATCGAGGCCGACCTGCTCGAATTCGAGGCCGCCGACGTGCGCCCGGAAAGCCGCCTGGCGTGCCAGATTTCGATCACCGATAAGCTCGACGGTCTGGTGCTTCAGGTCGTCGGCCTCGGCCGTTGAACGGCCGGAGAGTTGCACCGGTCTTTGATCCCGCCGCACGCATCATCGGCAGCGGGACGATGACGGGCATCGAGCTGCTCGCTTGAACAGATCGGCCCGCTTGGTCGATACGGCCGCGCCGATCCTCGCCGCCGCCTTCCCTTCGCATTGCATCATCTCGTCACCTGCGTAGCAGCAGGAATGCGGTCGCCTGCGCTCCCGATCGCACCCGAATACGCTCGATGTTCGTGCGCATCCGCGGCCTAAAGAAAAACCAAAGAATGCGTCCTACACTGGATCGTACAACATCGCGCGACGATCTATCAGGTCCAACCGCCTGACTCGTACGCCATCGCCACGCGCCGCACAACGTTCGCCCATCAAGGGCGGCAGCGGACCGCAACGAAGAGCAACGAACGCGATCACATAGCTCGGGAGGAGCAACGCATGCCGAAGCTGCAGCGGCGGGACTATTACGACACGGCCCGCGACATGAACTGGGCTTTCTCCTACGTCAGCGAGGACGAGGTCTTTCCAGAGGAGCTGTCCAAGAGCTTCGGCATCCACGGCGAGGAATGGTGGGTCTGGGACGAGCCGTACAAGCTGACCTATCGCGAATACGTCCACAACCAGGCCGGCAAGGACGACGGCATCTACTCGATCCGCTCGACGATCGCGCGCTCCAATCTGTACGACAATCTCGACGCCGGCTGGAAGTCGGCGATCAAGGCGCACTACGGCGCGATCCCGGTTCCGGAATATTTCGCCTCGATCGGCGAGGCGCGCATGGCACGGTTCGGCCGCGCCGCAGCCTGGCGCAACATGGCCGCGTTCGGGACGCTCGACGAATGCCGCCACGGCCAGGCGCAGATCTACTTCCCCTATTGCCTGCTCGGAAAGGACCCGCAATTCGACTGGGCTCACAAGGCGATGCACACCAACGAATGGGGCGTGATCGCGGCGCGCAGCCTGTTCGATGACATGTTCACCGCCAATGATGCGGTGTCGACGGCCATCCAGCTCACATTTACGTTCGAGACCGGCTTCACCAATCTGCAGTTCCTCGGCATGGCCTCCGACGCGCTGCATGTCGGCGACATCGAGTTCGGTGCGCTGATCTCCTCGATCCAGACCGACGAGGCGCGGCATTCGCAGCAGGGTGAGCCGACGCTGAAGATCATGATCCAGAACGGCAAGAAGGCCGAGGCGCAGAAAATGGTCGACCAGATGTTCTGGCGGTCGTGGAAGCTGTTCGCGCTGCTGACCGGCATCTCCATGGATTACTACACGCCGCTGGAAAGCCGGACGATGTCGTTCAAGGAGTTCATGCAGGACTGGATCTGCCGGCAGTTCATGGACCAGTTCAAGGACCTCGGCATGAACGTGCCATGGTACTGGGAGGAGCACTTCCTGCCGGAGCTGGACTGGGTCCATCACGCCTATCACATGGGCGTCTGGTTCTGGCGGCCGACGGTGTGGTGGAATCCCGACGCCGGCGTGTCCGCCGCCGAGCGCGACTGGCTCGAGCAGAAGTATCCCGGCTGGAACGATCGATTCGGCAAGCTGTGGGACGTGATCGGCGACAATGTCCGCACCGGCCGGATCGAGAAGACCTATCCGGCGACGCTGCCGATCGTCTGCAACTGCTGCCACATTCCGATCTGCAGCCCGAGCATCGGCCAGGCGCCGCGGATCACCACGCATAATGGACGCAAGCTGAACTTCTGCTGCGAAGTCTGCGAATGGGTGTGGAAGAGCCAGCCCGAACGTTACGACACCCATCTCTCGGTCGTTGACCGCTTCCTGGCCGGCCATATCCAGCCACCGACGCTGGAAGGCGCCCTGCAATATATGGGCATCACCCCCGATGTCGCCGGCAACGATGCCCAAGCCTATGCCTGGGATGGCGCGTCGCGGCTCGCGGCGGAGTGACCCGGCCGCGACGGACGGCCAGCACGGAAAGGGGCGCCGCTCGCGAGCGACGTCTCCAATCGAAAAGACCACCGACATAACAACAATCCGGGAGGCACACATGGCCCTGTTTCCGCTCCAAGCCAATTTCCGCGGCGACTTCGTCGTCCTGCTGATCCCTGTCGACGACGGCGACGACATGAGCATCGTGGCAGACAAGGTCGCACAGCACGCGGTCGGACTTCGCGTCGCCGAGCAGAAGGCACCAAAATGCGTCTACTACAACGGTCGCGAGCTGCCGTCGGCGATGACGGTGGCGCAATCCGGCATCCAGCCGATGGATTGGATCGAGGTGGCCTATGTCTGACGATGCCGACGTGACATGGACGCAGGTCGCAACGCTGGACGATCTTTGGGAAGGCGATTTCATCGGCGTCGAGGTCGACGGCGAGGAAGTGATCGTGATGCATCTGCCCGGCGGCGACTTGCGCTGCTTCCAGGGCATGTGCCCGCACCAGGAGATCCTGCTGGCGGACGGCAAGGTCGATTTCGAATCCGGCACCATCACATGTTCGGCCCATGAATGGGAATTCAGCATGGATGACGGCCGCGGCCTCAACCCGCGCGACTGCCGCCTCTTTCGCTACGCCGTGAAGAAAGACGGTGAAGCCATTCTGGTTGGCGTGCCGAATGACGGCCGGCTGCGCCGCCTCCGTCACAAGACCGAGCAGGACGCATAGGACAAGCCCATGACCACGACAGCAGCTCCGAAACTGGTCGGCCCCGTCATCAGGGGCGTCGACGAGGACATCATCGACGCCGTGATCGCGGCGAGCGAGCAGGACAATCCGGACGTCGAGATCGTCATCGAGGACCGCGGCGGCTACGTCCGCGTCCAGGCCGACCGCAACTTCCGCCTGACGCAGAAGAGCATGCAGGCGGCGCTGGGGCGGCCGTTCCGGCTCGCCGAGATCGAGCCGAGCCTGGTGTCGTTCGGCGGGCGACTCGAATCGATGGACGACGAGTGGGTCTGGACCATCCACACATAGCAAATCCCGGGAGGACACGTCATGACCGCAATGACCGCGAAGCCGGCTGCGCGCAAGCAGAAGAAAACTTGGAGCCTGTGGACCGAGCGCCGGCTGCCGTCGGAATACGAGGCCGTCACCTACAAGTTCCACAGCCACTTTCGCCGCGCGCCGGCGCCATTCGAGCTGTCCGAGAACTGGTCGATCAACCAGTTCTACCTCAGGAATCGCGAAGGCTCGAAATTCGCGCTGGACGACTGGGAGGGCTATCGCGATCCCCTCACCTACACCTATCGCCGCTACGTCGGCGATCAGAAGGACCGCGAGGTGTATTGCGACAACCTGATCGACGAGTTCGAGCGCCAGGACATCTATCGTAAGCTGTCTGCACCGTGGCTCGACTTCCTCGGCCAGGCCTATCTGCCGGTGCGTTTCCCGGGACACGCGATGCAGATGAGCGCGGCCTATGTCGCGCAGATGGCGCCGTCGGCGTTCGTGACCAACACTTTCTACTTCCAGATGGGCAATGAGATGCGCCGGGTGCAGCGCCAGGCCTATCTGGCCAAGGCGCTCGCGCTCGACACCGGACGCGAGGAGCTCGCCGACAGCGGAATTGCCCGTACCGTCTGGACGCAGGCGCCGCAATGGCAGGGCCTGCGCGAGCTGATCGAGAAGCAGCTGATCGCCTACGATTGGGGCGAGGCGTTCGTGTCCCGCAATCTGGTGCTGCGGCCGATCTTCGATCACGTCTTCAATCGCGAGATCGCCGATCTGGCGCGCACGAACGACGACGACCTGCTGGCGCTGCTGCACGACGACTTCCGCAACTACGACGAAGCCTATGCGGTCGAGACCACCAAGGCCCTGGTGCGCTACGCCACCGGCAAGGTCCCGGAGCACGCGGCTCTGCTGCGGGAGTGGGTCGCGAAGTGGATGCCGCTCGGCGAACGCGCCGCGCGCGAGCTCAGCGAGGCACTTTCGACCGCGCCCGGGGCCGACGGTGCACGGGCGATCCTGGAGCGGACCATGACGACCCAGGCGAGGCTGATCGCGGATTGCGGCTTGTAGTCTGGCAGGCGCACTCGGTGTGCCGGCCGAGCGCCGGGACTGGAAGGATGGCGTGGATGACCCGACAACTCCGCATCGAGCCCGACGGGGTCGTGATCGACGCGGCCGACCATGACACCATCCTGCAGGCAGCACGACGCCAGGGCATCGCGCTGGCCTACGAATGCGGCTGGGGCAATTGCGGCGCCTGCAAGGTGACGCTCGTCGACGGTCAGGTCGATCCGATCTTTCCCGGCGCTCCGGCGATGAATCCGCGCGACGCGCGACGCAGCCGCATCCTGGCCTGTCAATCACGCGCGATCTCGGACGTCACGATCGCGCGTGGTCCCGGCGACTGGTCCGCGCCGACGCCGCGATGCGTCGAGCAACAGGCGATCCTGCGCGGCGTCGACGATCTAGCGCCGGAGATCCGCCAGTTCAGCTTCGAGACGGCCGAGCCGATCAACTTCCGGCCCGGTCAGTATGCGATCCTGCATCTCGGCGAAGGGCTACGGCGCTGCTACTCGATGTGCAACCTGCCGGGCAGTAAAGCCCTGCAGTTCATTGCCAAGCGCTACGATGGCGGCAAGGGCAGCAACGCGCTCGCCGCTTTGGCCTCGGGCGCACAGATCACCATCGAGGCGCCATTCGGCGCCTGCACGCTGCGTCGACAGCAGGGACGCAAGGTGTTCGTGGCGGGAGGCACCGGCATCGCGCCGATCCTGGCGATGCTGCGCGAGGCCGCGGAGGCGCGCCTCGATTTCGGATCGCCCGTGGATGTCATCTACGGCGCCCGCACACCGGCGGATCTGGCCGCCGACGACATGCTCGAGACGGCGATCGCGCGCATTCCGCAGGGGCGCTACCTGCCCGTGGTCGAACACGCGCCATCCGACTGGCCGCATGCGGCCGGCTTCGTTACCGATGTCATCCAGAGCGCAGTCCTGGATCACGCGGCGGCCGAGTTCTATGTCGCCGGCCCGCCGGTCATGGTGAACGCGGTCAGATCGCTGCTGCGCGCCGTCGATGTTCCGATCACGCGGGTTCATTATGACAGCTTCGGCTAGAGCAGGCTTGCGCAGTGCTGCACCCGTCTGGGCGATGGCACCGGGACTGCGTCGTCTCGCCACACGTTCCGGCAGCGCACCGCGGCTCGCACCGACATGGCCCTGCCACCAGCTCGACGGCACCTCGCCCGCCGGATACGCCGCACAGCTCGTGTCCTGCACATGCGCGCTGGCCGGGGTCGAAGAGGTGCCGGCGCCGCTGAACGCCGCAGGCCGCGCCTTCGCGCTCGATGACATCCATGCCATGGGCCAGCCGGAGGCCTTCGTGTTCGCGCCGGTGTGGCTCATCGTTCGCCCCGACGGGTCGCTGCACCTGACCTTGCGACCGGAATGGGCGCAGAAGGTCGCGGCCAAAGGCTGGGGCACGGTGCATCCGTTCGCACGCTACATGGCGGGCGCCGTGCCACCGCAGAGCCTCGTGGTCTACGCGCCGCGCGATCGAAGCGAGCTGGCGGTTGCGGCGCGGATCATCGCGGCCGCGCACTGCTACGCCAGCGGCCGCATCGGCGACGTCGCATTGCCCGACAGCCGGTGGTGAGCGATGACGGAGCTCTCGGCCATGACCAATGAAGGCGGCACCAGGCGGTTTCGCATACGGCTGGAACGTCCGGAGGGGACGTTCACATTCGACGCCGCATCCGACGAATATCTGCTGTACAGCATGATGGACGCCGGCATCGAGACCCCCTACATCTGCGAGCAGGGCTGGTGTCTCGCATGCGCCGCGCGCTTGGTGTCGGGCACCGTGGACCGCTCCGATGCGCTGACGGTCTACCCTCAGGACGCTGAAGCCGGCTTTCTGCTGCTGTGTTCGACCAAGCCGTGCTCCGATCTGGTCCTGATGCTCGACGAGCGCCAGACCCGACGGGACATGATGCAACACCGGATCGAGCACAATCAGCTGGCGCGAGCCTATCCGCCCGGCGCACGTCTCCGGTTTCGCCGCGGACGCGCTACCGCGCGGGTCGACGTGTGCACCCGTTCAGCAACAGGAACTCGAACAGACGAGCCGGCGACATCCGCTCAGATGGGGCTGATTGGGCCAAAACCCACATAGCGTCCTTCTGCATATCATGAGGACCGGTGGTCACCAAAGCCGCAAAAAGGTGAAGCTGGTTCTGTCGCTGACTCATTCGTTTGTTGGGATCCGGGCTGGGTCGGCCGCCAGCGCAGCTTTGAACTTGAACGATCCACCGCATCCGACCAGCCGGTTCAGAACAGCTCGAACGATCGTCTCTGCGTCCCGCAACACGAGTTCTCTCAAGCGTCCTTGCCAAGGGTGAAGCGCCATCGCTTTCATTTCGGGACCCCCGAGAAGGGCACACAACATCGCTTCAAGTTGAGTGGCGAATCCCTCGTCATTCGTCCAACAGATCCAAGAACTGCTCGACCCTTCGTAAAGCAGGTTCATCGCTGCGCCCGGGGTAGACGACGCGATCGCCCTCGCGCTGCAGCGACCGTGAGCGTGACTTCTTGATTCTCCCTGCGAGCATCGTTGCGGCAATTGCATCCGGACCGACATCGAGACGCATGATCCCCCGTTGCCTGCAACTTACCCTGAGCTTGGCGACAGCAAAGAAATTGCTGGCCTCGGATGGCAGCTTGCCGAATCGACGGTGCGTTTCATCCTCGAGCTCCTCCAGATCGTCATCACTCCGGCACCGAGCGGCTCGAGCGTAGATCTCCAGCCTGACCGCCTCCGATTGCACATAGCTCGAGGGAAGCAGCTCAGGGATGGGAAGATTCAACTCAGGGATCCAGAGCGCGGACATTCCATCGCGGTCTCCCTCCAGGGCAAGCGTCAGAAGGTGGCCGTAAAGCGTCGGTCCGAACACCTGCGTGTGGCCGGATTGTCGATCGGAGCGAAGGTCGCCACCACCGCGCAGGTCGAGGTCGCGAGCGCTGATCGCGAAGCCAGCGCCCGGACGACTCAATTCCTCAAGAGCGGAAAGCCGTTTTTCCGAGCGTTCAGAGCCGCCTTCCGTCAGGAAATGCGCAAACGCCCGGATGCCGCCCCGTCCTACTCGCCCCCTGAGCTGATGCAATTGTGCCAGGCCGAATTTTTCCGGCCAGCACACAACGATGGTATTTGCACGTGGGATGTCGAGGCCACTTTCCACGATGTTGGTTGCAAGTAGTACATCGGCACGACCTTCGACGAACCCCATCAACCTCTCGTCGATCTCGTCGGTTGGCAACTTGCCGTGAATGGTCATGATACGTAGTTCCGGCGCCAGCGCGTGGATCCTGGCGAGCATGGGATCGAGATCCTGGATCCGCGGACAAATGACGAAACTCTGACCGTTACGTCTGTGCTCACGAACCAGGGCAGCGGCGATAGCTATGTCCGAGAGCGGTGCCACCTTGGTGGCAACCGGAACACGATGGACCGGCGGGGTTGCGATCACGCTGAGGTCCCGCAAGCCCGTCAAGCCCGCTGCAAGTGTGCGGGGGATCGGTGTCGCACTCATCCAGAGCCGATGGCCGTTCTTATTGAGGCCCGACAGCATGGCTTTCTCAGCAGCGCCGAAATGCTGCTCCTCGTCAATGATGATCAGACCAAGGTCGGCAAATCTCACCTCCTTGGATGCGAGCGAGAGGGTCCCGACGACGATCCTGAGTTCTCCGCTCTTGAGGCCCTCCCTGACCTTTCGCGCTTCGGCGGTCGAGGCAACCCGCGACAGGTTTCCAACATCGATGCCAAGAGGCGCAAAGCGCTTTCGAAAGGTTTCGACATGCTGTCGCGCCAGCACTGTCGTCGGCACGACGATAGCGACCTGCTTTCCGGCCAGCACGGCGGCTGCCGCTGCTCGCAGCGCCACCTCGGTTTTGCCAAAGCCGACGTCTCCACAGACGATCCGGTCCATCGGGTGCCCCGATGCAAGATCATCCAGAACGTCGCGGATGGCCTTCGCCTGATCGGGGGTGGTGAAATAGGGAAACCGCGCGACGAACTTCTCATAGACAGCAGGACGCGGCACGAGCTTCGGAGCTGGGCGCCGCCGGCGCTGACTCATCTGCTTGGCCAGCTCCTTTGCGACCACGTGAATTTCCGTCTCGGCAGCCGTTCGCCGCGGCCGCCACGAGCTGCCGTCGGCCTTGTCCAGCGAGGTGTCTCCGAGCTCGGCGGCGTAGGGCCAGATCAGGGCCAATTCTGCGAGAGGGACGAGAACGGCGTCGTTTCCGGCGAATACCAACCTGACCATCTCGCGCGCCGAAAGATCGCCCGCGCCCATGGATCGCAAGCCGCCAAGGCGTGCGAGTCCACGTTGCAGATGAACGACCACGGATCCGAGTTCGGGGAGATCTCCCGAATCGAAGCCGGGCGTCCACGCCCAGTTCGTCGGTTGCGGCTGGTGCGCCCTGCTGCCGAGCACGTCGGCAGCAGTGATGACCACGAGCGGCTTCTTTCCAGGAACGACAAAGCCCGCATCGAAGCCTGCCAGCAATGCGGCCTGCTGCCTGCCCCTTGCGGTCGCGTGCGTCCAATCGGGCACGCACTCGGCCTTGATCGCGCTCATCCGGGCCATCACACGCAAATCCGCTTCGACCGCAGCGACGAAGAGCACACGTGCGCTGCCGCGCTGGGCTTCCTCGATAAATGCACGGAGGGCCTTCCGCGGAGAGGCTGCCTTGTAGAACTCTGGCGTCGCACGATACGGAGTGGTTGGCGGCAAGACAGTGATCTTCTTCGCCGCCAGCTCCCATTCGCGCCGGCTGAGATAGGCACGGTCACGCTCACTGCGGGCGGCCGCATCGTCGATCGTGCTCAACCAGGTCTCGGCGTGCCTGGGCACGGTGCTGTCGGCGATCCATTTGGCGCGCGCACAATAGTCCAATAGGCTGGACCTTCTTCGCGCCCGGCCCGTGAACGCCAGCCGCTCGGACATCGGGTCAATCAGGAGCTCCTTCGCTTCGGAAATCACCTCCTGGTCTATCGGATTGATCGCTGCAATACGCCGGATTCTCCCTCCGGAATGCTCGATCCTAAAAGGTCCGAGCGCGCCGGCAGGGAATATCTCGAAGGTGTTGCCGTGAAATAAAACTCCACCGGGATAATCCGGACTGTCGTCCAGGTCGTACCCGAGAGCTTTCAGACGGGCCTCAAGGTCTTCCTCGGAAAAGACGGCCCCGGTCCGAAGTGGAAATCCGATACGAGACCAGTTCGCAGGCAACGGCAGGAGTTCCATTATGGCCTCCACCGTCGTGATCAGCAGGATCGGCTTCTTTGCCCTGGCAAGGCGTCTCAAGACGGAGCTCCGCCGACCCGCGATATCACGTGACGGCTCAAGCTGATCGAACGGAAGCGTGTTCAAACGGGGATAGACGAGCACATCACAAGCCGGCTCGATAACTGGGATGATCGAACCCAACAGCTCGGCTCGGCTCTCATTTTCGGCGAGGAACACAAGTCCGCCTCGGCCCGAAGCACGCCATTGCGCAGTAAGATACAGCGCCAACATGCCCAATGGAGACGAGGAGGAAATGCCAGTCCGAATCGGAGCCTTCGTTGTTGTCGCAACAGATGTCTTCTTCCGCAGGGCGACCTTTGGTGACGCGGAGCGCTTTGCTGATGTGTTCTTGCGCGGCGTTGAGCCACGGGGCGTACGAAGAGCAGTGGTCACTGAATTCTCGTGCTGAATTGACGAATGCGATGCAAGCCTGCGAATCTCTGTCGAGCTTTAGCGGATTCGACGGCTTCAAGGGATCCAAACTTCGGAGTGTCGATCACCGTTCTCCCCTTAAGTGCGACGGTGTCACCGACCAGCACCATCGTCGCGCTCCACGTGGGCAGACTGGGGTGTGATTTCAACTATGACGCAGAGAGATTCGTTCTTGAACGACCATGGTACGAACGCGTTGATAAGCGTGATCGCGGCCTTGGTGACTGCGCTGCACAGAACTCACGAGCCAGGCTGACAGCCTGCGGTGGGACTACCTGTCACGAGGTTTGAGCAGAGCCGGCAGTTGCCCCATGCCGTAAGCGAGGCCGCGTGATCTCTGTCCTTATGGCTATGGGCCTCTGCCGAAGAGGCTCGGGCCGCAACGTACAATAACGCAGCAGCTTCAGATTCGACACAATCAATGCGAACCTCTCCGCGCTCAACCTCGAACGGTGTTCCTCGTGCTCGCTCTCCGTTGCTCCTGCTGTGTCATGAAGGAAGCGCTCAGGTCGGGAATGGGCCTTCGGATAGTCAGACTCGCCGGCCACTACGTAGTCTTGGGGCACCGAGCGTCTGCCGTCGCGCGAGAAACGACCGACTTGGGAATGACCCGCGCCCGTCCACCGCCGGCGGCCGCGCCACGCCAGATTCGACGGTGACGTTTCATGCGTTCAAGCCTTCCGCTTCGGAAGGATCGTGTCGAAAGCGAGCTTGCTCGACCGCTCGCCGCGATCGGTCTCCTTGCGGATGCCGAGCCAGACGAAAGTGCGGCCGTTGTACCAGCGCGTGCGCTGGAAGCTCTGGGTGACACGAATGCCCGCGCGCGGCACCTCCTCCTCATGGAGATTGTAGCCCTGCTGCTGCGGGAGGTCGAGACCGTGGCGCAGCAGATCTGTGCGAGGTTCGACGCGCACCGGCGGATCCGGGTCGCGGTCGATGACCCGCAGCAGCGCGGCGCGACGCAGCTGAATCTCGCGGCTGTCGTTGTCGATGTGCACTGGGATGAACGGGATCCAGTTCTCCGGCATCTCGCTCATCAGCCGATAGCGGATCGCGGCGTCGTTCTCGATCGGCGCCGCAGGTGGTGGGGCCGGCGGCAGGCTCTCCTCCACCAGGCGACGGAAATAGCGGCGGGTGTCGAGCGCGGCGCTGCGTCCGCTCTTGCTGTCGCCCGAAGCCAACATCACCCGCGACTCGACGCCCCACACCATGTTGGCCATCTCGTCGCGGAACAGTTCCACGGATTCCAGCGGCTCGCCCTCCTGGATCTTCGGCACGCTGGGCACGACGAACAGGCTGAGATCGGCGGGAATGTCGTCGCTCCCCTTCGTCGCCAGCGTAAACATCGACCAGCGTTGCCAATCTTCATCCGCGCCCTTGCCCGCGGCTTCGACCCAGATCCGCTCTCCGAAGACGTTGGTCACGCTCATGCCGGCGACCCTGGTGATCGCCCCGGCCGGCACCGTGAACGGCATCAGGAACCAATCGTTGGCGTAGACGAGGCCGAATTCGATCAGCAGCAGCTTGTTGACGTCCGTCGTCTCCGGATCGATGTCGCCGAAATTCGTTCGTCCCTCCTCGAAGGTCCACCAGCGCGTGTTCGGCATGCCGTCGAACTGGATCGGCGCCGGGATGAACGACGCCGTGAAGGTCGTCTCGATGGCGGCAGGCGGCGGCGCGTCCGTCAGGTCACCGAGCCCTGCGCCGGAGGCGTCGACGTCGAAATTGTACCAGTCGAGATGCCCCTGGAAGTATTCGTCGGCGACCACGAGCTTCTCGCCGCCCGCCTTGGGCGCCGACGCTGCAAAGGCGTATTCGAGGCGATCGGGCAGCCAGGCATCGGCCGCACCCGCGGCGGGCTGGTAGAACGCCTCCCGGTACCACGCCAGGAATTCGGCCTCCGCCGTCTCGATCGCAGCAGTGCTGGCCGGGTTGCCGAGCGCGACGAGGTCGTGCGCGTGATTGCCGGGCGCGGCCATCAGATGCTCGACGAGGTCGTAGCCGTCCATCGACCTGCCGGCGAGCGCCGCCATCGTCTGCCAGGCTTCGCGATGGGCGGCGACCGGCGCATCGGCCTTGAGCGCCGGATCTGGCATGGCGAGCGGCAGCGCCGCGATGAATTGCTGGGCAAGCCCCGGCTCGATGCCGGCGACGAGCTTCAGCCAGCGTCGGCCCAGGGCGATGCGGAGATCGAACGCCATCTTCTGGCCGGCGAGACGGAACGGGATCGGCCGCCGCTCGACCTTGGCTTCGAGCGGCACGTCGTCGGCGAACGCTTCGGGCGGATTGCCGGCCGCGCGGTATTTCGTCAGTTCGGTGGTCTCGATGTGCACCTTGGCGACGACCGGCGAGCCGGCGTCGTCGCCCTGAAACTCGCCCATCTGCCACTGCTTCGTCAGCAGCCACAGCGGATCACGAACCTCGGCCTTGAGCGCGCGGTCGAAATCGTGCGTGCGTGGGCGGCCCTCGAGCCTGTTCCACAACGTGATGGTGGGCAGCTTCACCTTGCCGGAGAACACGGCGGAGAGGTTCTGAACCGCGACATAGTCAGCCATTGCCCGTCTCCGTCTCGGCCAGCACCGCGGCGAGGTTGTTGTTGAAGGCGAGGTTGAGCGAGGCCGTGATCGGATGGAAGGTCACGGCGGACACCAGCGCCGGCAGGAAGCGGGCATAGGCGGTGGTGTCGACGTGGTCGGGCTCGATCGCGCGCTTCTTGGCGAGGTCCATCGTCTCGCGCACCGTGTCGACGAGATCCTGCCACTGCCACGCGCCGACAAATTTCGGCGGCAGCGCCAGCAGCAGGGTCTGCGGCGGTTCGGCGTTTGGCCGGTCGAAGTGGAACGCCAGCCCGGTATCTTCGGTCGGGCGCGGGATCACTTCGGTCCACTCGTCGAGCAACAGCCCGAGTTGCCGCCGCGCCGGATCGAAGCTTTCGGCGAAATGCGCGGTATAGAGCAGCTTGTCCTCATCGATCACGAACGGCTTTCCGTCGGCATCGGTCTCCGGGAATTCGAGTCCGAGCCACGGCAACTCGGGGCGATGCGGAAATTGCAGCGCCTGCAGCGCGACGCCCGCCCCCGTGAACGCCTCGGCGAGATGCTGCGAGGCTTCCAGATCGTGCAGCTTCGACCGCACCCGCGCGACACCCGTGAACCAGTCGTCGAGCGGAAAGCGGCGTCCGATCGTCGTCTTGACGAACCCGAGAATGGTCTCGTCCGCCTGCGCGCCCGCTCCCCAGGCGTTGCTCCATTCACCGGCCAGCGCCGCTGGCAGGCCGAAATCCGGCACGATCTTGAAATCGTCGCCGAACAGCAGCTTCGCCGCCGCGGTCAACGCCTCGATCTTGTTCTTCGCCTCCGCCGCGGCATCGTATTGATCGAGCCGGGCCTGGATCGCCGGCAGCCGCGTCGTCAGCTCGAGCGCGAGCGCGGCGGTGCGCTTCGCCATGTCCTCTGCGAGGGCGACGATCGCCGCGCGCTGGGCTGCGATGTCGATCACCGCGGCGTCGAACGCGGCGTTCGCAGCCTTCGAGGCTTCGATGCCGTCGTGCAGGGCGGCGAGGTCGGACGCATTGTCGTAAAGCGTGATCAGAGCGGCGCGCTGTCCGACGAAGGCGGCGCGCTTGCCGCTCATGAGATCGTCGCGGAAATCGTCCGGTTGCGCCGGTAGAGGGTCGGTCGCCGTGGTCGCGATCAGCTTTTCGGCCACCCGCAGCGCCAGGAACTTCGCCGCGTCCGGCGCGCCCGGATCAGCGTCGTAAGCGGCCATGCGTGCGTCGAACTCGGCGAGTTGCCGGGTCCATCGAGCGATGTAGCCGGCGAGTGCGGCATGCAACTGGGAGAAGATCCGCCGCCGGTCGGCGTAGACGGCACCGGTACCGGTCTGCAACGGCGCGAACGGACCGAGACCCTGCATCACCGACACGAAGCCGGTGATCGTCAGCTCGATCTCCGTGGCGATCTGCGCCTCCTGCTTCGCGTCCAGGCGGGCCTGCAGCGCCGTACGGAAGGTGTCGAGATCCGCAAGCCCCCCGACGAGCAGGACGCGCGGCAGCGTCGCCCGCTCGCGTGCGAGCGCCGCGTCGAGATCGACCGCCTCGTTCGCCTCGCCGGCCATCGCCATGTCGCTCGCCTTGAGCGGACGCGAGCGCAGCAGCAGGCTTCTGAGATGCCGCATCAACGCCGACAGCTCGAACAGCGGCACATGCCCGGCGATCGCCGCGATCCTCTCGCGGTAGGCGATCGTCAGCATGGCGTCCGGGCGAGGCGTATGAGCGGCGATCACATGCGCTTCGATCAGATCGTCGAGCGCCTTGGCGGCTGGATCGTTGTCCGGATCGAGCAGATACAGCAGGTCGATCGGCAGCAGGCCGAGATCGGCCTGCGTCACGTTGTAGGTGACGGCGGAAAGATCGAGCGGGTCGGTGACCGTCACCGAGCAGGCGACCGCTGCCGGCGGCGGCAGAATGCCCGCGAGCCAGGCGTTGAGCGCAGGCTCCGCCTTCGCCCGCGGCGATGTCAGCGCGCCGTCGTTCGGGTCGAGCCCGGCCTTGAGATGCAGCGCCACCCGGTGGGTCAGCGTCACCCCCGACCGCGGCGTACGCACCACGTCGGGGGTCGCCGGGAATTTTCCCTTGGAGTAGGTGTCGAGCACGGCGCCGGCACGGTCGTAGTTGCCCTGCACCACCTGATGCACGCTCTCTGCCATCGCGAGGTCGGCGACCGCGTCGGCGATGTCGGCAATCCGCGCGGCCTCGGCGGTGATCGCGGCTGCCTGCTGCGGGCTCGCCGCCGGCAGGTCGGCATCGTGGCCGAACGGATAGCTGCTCACGCCGCTGGTCTTGATGTGCTCGACCAAGGCCAGGCCGTCGATGACGTTGCGCGCCTCCACCCGGTCGATCCGCAGCCGCCGACCGAACGCGTCGAGCCGACCGGTACGCGTCGGAGTCAGCCGGTCGCCGACCAGCGGGAACACCTTGCGGAGGTCGTAGATGAACCCGTCCACTTCGACGTCGTGGCGGTCGTGCAGGCCGCGCTCGAACTGGTAGCCGAGCAACGCGCCGAGGCTCTGCTCGCCCTTCATTCCCTCGATGATCGATAGCGCGATGCGGACCCGTTCCGAGCTGAGATTGACAGCGAGGCTGCCCGGATTGTCGGGCGTGGCGTTGGACAGATAGCCGTTGCGCAGCACCGCGGCGGTCACCGCTTGGTTCAGCGACGGCGCGTGGATGTAGCCCTGGTTGCTGCGGTCGCGCATCAGCGGCGGCGCGTCGGGATCGGCAAAGATCGCCGCGAGGTTTGCCGGCAGTTCGACGGCCGTCGGCTTCTTGAACTCCGGCTTGACGTTCTCGAGCCAGCCATAGGCGCCGAGATAGATTCCCCTCTTCGCCTCGCCGGCCGGTGCGCCCGGCTGGGCGGTCCCCCGGCCGGCACCGTTCGGATAGCGCATCCGCTCCAGTTGGCGGCTCATGATGCCGCCGTACCAGGCGTCGAACCGGTAGGTGCAGAGGTCGAGATGCTCGGCGAACACCCGTTCCAGCACCGCCGTCGGCGACCTCTTCAGCCGTTCGAGCGCATCGAGCTGGCGCTTGAGATACGCGGTAGCGACCATCGAGGTCAGCACCGTCGGGATGAACTCGCCGACCGTCCTCAGTCCCGTTCCGGTGACGGCGGCGTCGCTGCGGTGGAGGTAGCGCCAGCGGCTGCCGCCGGCCGCAGCAGGCACGGCGAGGCTCGCCTCCTCGACCTGGAAGAACTTCGGCTCGCGCCGCGCCGCCTTCAGCTCGGTCTCGCCGATCAGCCCGGCATTGAAGAACAGACGGATGCTGGTCTCGACGAAGCTCAGGTCGAGCGCGTGATGCAGCATGAGATACAGCAGCGCATTCGGGCGCTGGGTGAAGCCCTGCTGCAGCCGCAGCGCGTCGTGGGAGGTCGCCGCAGCCTTGATCAGCCAGCCGATGTAGTTGTCGCCGCCCGCGGTGTAGGCGCGGATCTGCTCGGTCTCCGACAACGGACGGTCGTCGATCAGCGGGCCCTTGAGCTGGTTGGGCGCCTTGAGAAAGAGTTTCTCAAGGATGTCCGGCACCTCGATTCCCTCGGGCGGCGTGTAGCCGAGCTGCTTCAGCAGATCGAGCCCGCTTCCGACATAGCCTGCGGCGAGCAGGAGCGCGACCAAGGCGCCGCCCGCCCCCTGCATCGCGAGGCGGTTGTACAGTTCCTTGAAGCTTTCGGCGAAGCGCTGCTGGAATTCCACCGATCCGGCGTGCAGGCCGAGGACATCGAGCAATATCTGATGACGGTCGCCGCCCGGCTTGCCGATGTAGGACACCCGCGACATCAGCGGCTCCAGATCGGCCTCGACCTTGCGCAGCAGTTGATACAACCGCATCAGGAACCGCAATTCCGGATCGTCCGGTGCGTGCGCGGCCCCGACCGCGACGTTCGACCCGGCGAAGATCCATTGGATGCGCGAGCGCGGCGTCGCCGGCAGGATGCCGTAGGGCTGACGACGGACGCGGATCGTAGGCATCGGCCCGCGCGCCGACACGTGCCGGACGAAGAAGTCGCGGGTCCGCTCAACCGTCGAATCGTCGAAGATCGGATGAAGCATGCTCTCCATGAAGTAGCCGAGCGTAGCCGGCCACAGCGCCGTGTTCATGGCGCGGGCGTCGTTGACGTCGTGGCGATGGTAGAAGGGGATCGCCGCCAGCGCGGCCGGATCGAGACCGAGCGTGGCGGCGAGGCAGCGTCCGTCTGTCCGCTCGAACCATCCGTCGGGGTCCAGGGGCGGAGTGCCGAAGTAGTGATCGAAGCTGACGTCGGAATCCTCGCGCCAGCTGTAGGCGGCGCCCTCGCCCTCGACGTTGTTGGTCGGCTGGCCCTGCGGCAGGATCGAGAACCCCGCCTTCGACTGATGATGATGGACGAACAACTGCTCCAGCGCGACCCGGCCGGCGTCCGCATCGGCCCCGAGCCGCACACCGAGCACCATCAACTGATCGAAGCCACGGCGGAAGGCGGCCGGCGTTAACGGCACCCGGAATCCCATGCCGATCTCGACGGCACGGTCGAAGTTGCGCACCCATTCGAGCTCCGGACCGAACGTGATGTCGTCGCCGTCGCCCGCGACCGATGCGTCGTCCGTTCCGGTCGGCGACGGCGTGACCGGCAGCGGCGACGGAATCGGTTTTCCAAGTTGCTCGAGCTCGAGCGTTCCGTTGTTGTAGCCGAGCAGGACGAGGCGATCAGGCAAGGTCCGGGCGGTCGCCGGCTGCGACCAGCCGGTCTCGCGCATCGGCGTGGCGTCCGTGGCGGGAAACTCCAGATACGCGGCGATGACCGTGGTGGTCGCGCGGTCCGCGCCTTCGGGCGGCGCGTCGGCGAGATTCCGCGGCCGGTACGCCTCACGGACCGCCGCGGCGCGCTCGGCGCCGAGCGCGCTGTCGAGCGCGGCGATCGCGTCCGCCTGCGCGGCCGCATCGGTGCCCGCGCGCCACAGTGCCGTCCAGAACGTGCTGACCGCACCTCGCTCGGGATCGACGAGCGGCGCGCTGGTCACCACCGTCAGGATCACGGTCGGCACGCCTTCCACTTTGGCCGGTCGCGCCACCTCGTTGAGCGGGCGATGAGTCTGGATCACGTAGTAGGACCGCCCCGAGCCCTGTCCGCTCAGCAGCGTTCGCCAGGCGGCCCGCTCCCCGGCGGGGTCGTGGTTCGCCCGCCAGACGTCGGCCCAATAGGCCTGGGCGCGCTTCACTTCGTCTTCCGACAACGCCTCCTCGAAGCTGTCGACGGCGATGTCGTCCGGATAGACCCGGATCCACAGCTCGTCGCGGTCGCCGCCGAATTCCGCCGCCTGCTTGAAGCGCGTTTCGATTCGCAGCGGCATCAGCAGGATCGGCGTCTGATCGGACAGCAGGCCGATGTTGCGGCGGGGATCGGTGAAGTTCGCGAACAGCCCGATATTGCGGACCACTTCGTCCTTCGCCGCCCTCAGCGCACCGCCCAGCCGCTCGATCTCGGAGGCCGCCGCCTTGATCTCCTTGTCGATCGCCGCCAGCGCCGGATCGTCGGCGCCCTTGCTGACGCGCTCGGCCCGTGCGCGGTCGCGGATCAGCCGCGCGCGGGTGTGGCGAAGCCGGCCGATTTCGCGCGACGTCGCATCGGCCGCGGCGCGCGACGCTTCCAGCTCCTTGCGGATATCATCGAACTCGGACATTTCGCTTCAGCCGCCCCCTGTCGTGTCCGCTGCGCGATCAGTTCGGCAGCATCTCGCTGCCGTGCACCGCGACCAGCACGGGAACCTGGTAGAGGATGTAGGCGAGCTCCGCGGAGTTGCTGTCCGGATGCCAGCGGAGCGCCTTGTCCTCATCGTATTGTTGTTTCTTCTCCTGCAGCTCCGGAGCCACCGGATCGTCCAGGGTGAGGGTCGGCCCGCCCGGCCTGATCTGCAGGAAGCCCTTGTCGGCGTCGGACAGCACGTCGGGCCAGGCGAGATCGTTCCAGACGTTGAGCGGCCCATCGCGAGAAATATCGAGGCCGAAGCGCGGCTCGCCGGGCCGCTCCTTGATGACGAAGAACCAGCCCGGCGCCGTCGAATTGCCGCGGCCGCTGCCCCCCTTCGCCTCCTTCGAGGTCAGGTCGAAGCCGATGAAGGTGATGTCGGGATCGACCTTGGCTTCGTAGAGCGGTGTGCGCAGGCGATCCTCCACCGGACCGTCGGTCTCCAGCACCCGCTCGACGCGGGGATTGATCGCGCCGCCGTCGTCGCGCTGCCAGCGCGCCTTCTGGGCGTAGATCACCGCGGTCGGATATTTCTTCAGCAGCTCGCCGCGGATGACGAGGACGACTTCCTCCTCGTTCTCGCCCGGCTTCTCGCGATGGTCGTGATCGCCGAGCTTGGAGAACAGCGACCAGGTGTGGAGCGGCGGAATATCGCGGAGCTTTTCGCGCAGCTCGTCCTTCGACAGGCCCTCCCGGTCGATCACGCCGCTCGGGTCCCAGAACTGGCGGAAGCAGCTGCCGCGCTGGTCAGTGGGATATTCGCGCCACAGCAGCTCGCGGGCGAATTCATGGTTGAGGCCGACCATGTAGGCCTCGATGAAACGCTGATTGGTCTCGAGCAGCGTGATCGTGTTCTGCGGAATCTTGTCGATGTTCGGCAGGAAGTGCTCGTCGGACAGGCCGAGAAGCGGCTTGTACATCGGCAGGTCGATTTCCGGATATGCCATCACCGGCTTGAACACTTCCGGCTGCAGCAGCGTCGCGATCCCGTTGATGGCCAGCACTCGCGGCGGAATGGTGATCGAGGAGAAGGTGAAGGCGGGCACCGTCTTGTCGGGATCAATCGCAGCGAAGGTCGACGCTCCGAGCGCGGCGATGTCGATCGGCTTGCGCAACGGCGGCCTGCCGAGATCGGCGCTGACTGTGAGCAGCCGGTTGAGGTCCTTGAGGGCCAGTTTGAAGCGCGCCGCCTCCGGGCTGTCGGCGGACGAAGCGCCCCCGACAGGCTCAGGCGCGGCGGGATCAGGATCGCGGATGGTGAACGACGGAAAGCCCGGCAGCGCGTCGATGATCTCGGGCGAAGCCCCTTGCGGCAACACGCCGGTCGCGATGCCGGCCTGCTTCTCGAGCCGCACCAGCCATCCGAACAGCGCCAGCGCCGCTGCCGCGACCACGATCGCGAACGGAATGGCGACGGCCAGCAGCAGCACGGCGAGCAGCAGCAGAACGACCAGCAATACCCACTTCGCCCAGCGGTGCTTGGCGAGCCAGTCGGTCAGCTCCGCGGGCAGCGACTTCGGCTGAAGTTGCGCGGCGACATCCTCCACCGCCGGCAAGGCTTCCGGGGTGACCCGCGGCGGCGCCGCGCTGACCTCGCCGCGATTGATCTTCTCCAGCAGCTCTTCGGCGCCTTTCGGCGAGTCGAAGCCGAGCGTCGCCGCGACCTGGTCGCGCGGCCGGAGCGCGCGCCGGAACGGCGCAGACAGCGCCGCGCGGGGCACCGTGCTTTCCTTGAGCCGATGGCGCAGCGTGAAGCCGTCGGCGATCACCCGGCGCTGCACCGGCGCCATCATCGTGAGCCCGCGCTCCGCGCTGAGATCTTTCAGCGGCCCGAGATGGCGCGCATGCCAGATCGCGGCCGCCGCCTTGGCGAATTGCGCCAGCCTGATCCGCCGGTTCGCCGCGAGGATGTCGCCGACCTGGTCCCAGGCGGCGTCCATATAGGCCTCCTGGTTCTTCTGCACGACTTCCGTGCCGAACGCGGCGGGAACGCGAAACCGCGGGTCCAGATTGAGCTCGTGCACCCAGTTGCGCGGCTGCGGCGCGTCGCTGCCGTCGGCCTCCTCAAGCAGCCGTTCGGTGAGCGCGTGCCAGCGGCCGTACAGCGGCGGCGTGATCACCGGGTCGGGCGCGCCTTCGCGGGCATAGTCGTCGGTCAGGTTGACGAAGCCCGCCAGCGCCTTCTCGAATTCGTGCGCGTAGGGTTCATCCCAGCCCTCATAGGCCGCAGCTTCTGCCTCCTGCGCACCGGTCAGCGCCTCGTCCGGCACCTTGAGCGCGCCGCCGAGCCGCAGCACCCCGTGAAGCCCGGCGACCGCGATGGGCGGCATCCCGGAACCCGGCGTCTGCGTGTCCATGTCGCGGCGGCCGAGCCGCGAGTCCGGCGGACGCGGCTTCAGCAGGCGGACGAGGTACTCGAAATCGCCCACCGTCCCAGTCTTGAAGTACCACCGCTTGTACACCGGATGCAGCGTCGGGAACGGCCGGTCGGTATAGTCCGCCCAGGCCGACAGGGTGGCGAAGAGCGCGGGATTCGCCACCGGCGCGATTCCGAGGCCGGCGAGACGGCCGCTCTCGAAGGTCGGCACCACGAACGCATGGTAGGACGTATTCGGCTTCAACTGACGCGGCGACAGGACGCGCGAATAGGCGTAGTCCGGATTGCTGGCCAGCAGGCTCTCCAGTCGCGCCCTCGCCTGGTCGGCATTGGTCGATTCCACCACGCCGTCCTGCTGGATCAGGTCGCGGTTGACGTGGACGTGCGCCCAGGCCCAAAGCTGGTCGGCGGGCGGAAACACCGAGGCCGGATCGCCCGTCACCTCGATCGCCGGCAGCGGCCGCGCCGACGACACCGCGACTTCCTTGAACTCCTCCACCTCGAGCACCAACAGTGCGAGCCACGGGCGCAGCCGGTGGCGCGACTCGTCCGGCGCCGCCGGCGTGTAGCGCCACGGAAAATCCTCGTCATAGAACTCAACGAAGGGCAGGTAGTTCGGCTCGAAATTGGTGATCCAGTCGCGCGGCTCCACCTTCACCACCGCCTTCGGATCGATGCCGACGATATCGCCGGGACCATAGAGCGCGACGTCGCGCGAAATCGTCGCCGTCAGATCCGTGTCGCCCTGGACCGGCCGCCCGGCCAGCGACAAGTCGACCTTGATCGTCGCGCGCAGCGCCACCGCGTTGTCGTTGTCGGCTGCGGTGATGTTGTTCGCCACGCCGAGCCGCAGCCAGGGCAGGAAGGAATAGGTGCCGATCGTGTCGCTCATCCCGCCCCTCCCCGCCGCCTCGCCGGACCGCCCGCCATCATCGTGCCTCCGCTACGCCGCGCGCTTCATCTCGTGCGGGCGCACGATATGGGCCTCGCTGGCGAAGCTCGGATTGCGCCGCGTCTCGGCCGCCATGAATTCACCGGCGCTGGCGCGCGATTGGAACGACGCAGGCGCTCCGGCGATCGGCGAATTGTCGACCAGGCTCACCACCACATAGGACGCCTGATCGACCGCGATCTTGTCGTCGAATCCGTGCTTCAGATCGCGCGACTTCGCCGAGATCTCCGACCGCGCCACGGCGTTGTTGGCCAGGAAGTGCGTGAACAGCCCGGAGATGAGCGTGACGAAGCGCCGGCGTGCGCGCTTGAAATTGTTGTCGACGATGATCTCTTCGTAGCGGGCGATGCGCTTGGTGACATAGCTGGTCTTGGCCTGGTTGCCAGTGACCGACAGCTCCAGCCCCGCCTCCTCGGCCTCGTAGTCGGAAGCGCTGAGCTTCTCGCCGTCCTTGAGGTCCTTGAACTGGGCGATCGCGAACGACTCCCGGATGGTGGCGCGCTTCTCGATGCCCGACGTCGCGGCCGCGACCGCGAAGTAATTGGCGTCGTCCGGGCGCTGCGCGCCGATCTTGTCGAGGGTGATGCCGAGCGGAATCGCACGCTGGGTGATCTTGAGCGAGCCGACCGGATGCAGCACAAGGTCGGAGCCCGCGTCCACGGTCTTGAGCGTCACCAACAGCCTGCTGCTGTTCTGCAGCGCGGCAGTCCAATTCTCCGCCTTCGAGTATTCCGCCACCAGCAGGGGCAGCACGGAGACCGGCGGCAGGCTGGTGTCCTCCTTGTCGCCCCAGGTGTGGGAGAAGTCGACGTCGACGTCCCAGAACAGCAGCGAGATGCTGCCGGTGCCCTCGACGTGCCAGGGCGATGTGCCTTCGAGCGAGCCGCGGAAGCGGATACTGAACAGCCCCGCGCCGAACAGCTTCACCGACAGCGAAGCAGAGATCGTGATGATGAAATAGAACGGCGAGAACTGGAACAGCGCGTCGAAGGCGAGATGTCCCTCGATGCTGGCGATCGAGATGCCGAAATAAAGCTCCGCATGTGCGCCGAACTGCACGGTGTTCGACGTCACCGCGAAATAGGCGTCGACCCGGATGCGGGCCACCGGCGTGTTGAGGATGTTGATCGCGATCCGGGGGATCGGCGGGAACGGCAGCGGCGGTGGATTGTAGGCCGGGTGGAAGCCGCCGACGGAGACGATGAAAGTGGCGTCGCCGCCGAATGACGCGAGCACGCCCATGCCGCCGTCGAGCGGCATGAAGATCACGCGCGATTCGTACAGGATGGCGAAGAACCAGCCGCGCTTCTTGTCGAATTCGATCGCGCCCATGAAGGCGACCTGGATGATGATGAGCGGCAGCCGCTCGTCCGGGATCGCCACCGTCAGCTTGCCGATGATGGCGATGTTGCCGGGAATCTCGATGATGATCCCCAGCGACAGGCTGATCAGCGTCGGCGTGCCCCAGCCGAACTTCGCCATCGGGCCGATCAGGAAGGTCCCCTGCTCCGGCGGGAAGAAGGTGCGGAGGTCGGAGATGATCCGGTGCGCGTTGGCGACGACGTCGTGCGGGAACAGCACCGAGTCCAGCGAGCCGGCGCGCACGCCGTTGACCAGCGCGTCGAGGTCCATCGAGCGGTTGAGGCCGACGAGTCCGCCGACTCCCAGCAGGGTGAAGCCGAAGCCGAGCTGCATTCCGGGATTGAACTCGACCGTGATGATGGCGATGAAGGAAAAGCCCTTTGACCCGTCCGGCATCTTGGTGGTGATGACGCCGATTGCCGTCACCGAGAGAAAGTCGAGGATCTTCAGTTCGAGCGCGCCGGCATATTCGCCGCGGTCCGGATCGATGAAGAGATAGCCGCCGCCTGTCACCGCCCCGGCATCGATCGACAGCCCGACGCCGTTCGGTGGCTTGAAGCCGAAGGATAGATCGATCGGGCCGAGATTGCCGCCGCTCCCCGGAAAAGCGAGATCGGTCCGCAGCCCGATGTTTTCCACCACCGCGACCAGCGGACCGAGCGCCGCCTTCAGCGTCGCGCCGATATCGATCGGGAGGCCGCCACCCGATGGTGTCACCGCGAGCGTCAGTCCCTGCACCTCGATCGGACCGAGGTCGATATGCGCTGGGATCTGGATCTCGAGATGCGAGGTGCCGCGGAAGTACACGCCGCGCGGATAGGCGACGCCGAGGCCGAGATCGAACTCGAACCGCGTCGAGATCCCCGACAGGATGGTCGAGACGAAGCCGTCCGAGCCGGACGCGTCAAGGACGAAAGCGAGGCCCTTGAGGTCCACCTCGGCGAACACCTCGACGTCCTTGCCCGCCACCAGCGTGAAGCCGCCGGCACCGCTCACCGATTGGTATTCGAGCCGCGTGCCCTCGCCGGTGCCGAGGATAATGGTCGGGCTGCCGGAGGCGGCGGAGTATTCCACTTCGACGCGCGCGGTGCCCTTGGCCGACGTCGGCGCGCCGCTGCCCGCGAAGCCGGTCACCATGTCGATGCCGCTGCCCGGCCGCACCATCAGGCCGACACCGCCGGTGAGATCGAGGTCGCTCGAGATCGTCACCGCGATCGTCGGACCGAGCTGCATCCGCACCGACAGCAGCCCGCTGAACGACGGCAGCAACGCGAAGCCCGGCTTCTTGCCCCCGGACTTCGGCAGCGGGAACAGTCCGAGCTCGGCCGATAGCCGACCCGCGTCGCGCGCCCGCTCGAAGAACACCAGGCGGAGCCGCTTGCGCACCGCGGCACGCCCGGTCGGAGGGCCGCCTTCGAGCGCGCGCGCGACCCGATCCGGCACCTCCACCATCCGGACGTCGAGCCCGAGCCCGGCCGCGAGGCTGTCGATCTGTCGCGCGAAGCCGGAGAAGTCGAAGCTGTCGGTGCCCCAGCCGAAGGCGTTCTCGAACAGTGTCACCGGGTCGGAGACGATCTTCGGCAGATCCGGGAAACTGAACCTGTAGTCGATGTAGTCCGGGCGGTTGCCGGCGGGCGCGGTATAGCGGGTGCTGATGACGCCGAGCGCCTGCAGCGCGAAACCGATGCCCGGATGATGGTTGCGCAGATAGGTGATGAAGAGATAGCCGACGAGCTGCCCCGGAAACTCGCCCTTGAAATTGTCGGCGTTCAGCGTCGCCGAAAATGCACCGCCGGGCGCCGAGACGAGGTCGTCGATCGCCTGCACGACGCCGGCGATCGCCTCGATGGCCTTGAAGGCGTCTTCGAGCGCCCCGGACTCCAGCGTCATCTCGCCGTCGGATGCCACTTCGCCGTCGAGCGACAGCCCACCACCGACCAGCGCCTGGAGCCGATCGAACAACAACTGCAAGTCGACCGCGAGATCGGCGATCGGCTTCGGAATCACGTCGGAATCCCAGCCCAGCTTGAGCAGCAGGCCCTGGAACGCGGCCGGCGACTCCACCGCCGCCCGCAGCGGCAGCAGCAGCTTGCCGATCTCGGCGACGATCGTTTCGAGGGCGCCCGGTTCAGCCATTTTTCTTGGCCTTCGGATAGAATTCACGGTCGACGACGTCGTGCAGAGCGGGATCGACGCGGTTGGTGATCAGCCATTTGCAGACATGGCAGAAAGCGCCGCTGCTGTTCCGCATCTTGCAGTCGCCGGCCGGCCGATAGACCAGCCCGGTGAAGTTGTATGCGCCCTCGTACAGGCCGACCAGCCGCTGCGCCTTGCATGGCGGCTTGAAGTCCGGGATGTCCTTCGGGTCGTCGCCCTCGTCGTTCACATGAGCGGTGTCGGTATCCTTGTTGAGCGGCAGATGGTTGCCTGCGATGAAGTCGCGCACCTTCTTTTCCACCACATAGACCAGCGCGTCCGCATCGTCGCGGCGCGGCACGAACAGCAGCGAGCCTTTCGGAAACACGGGAAACGGCGCCGGCGGCAATTCCAGCCCGCCGAGCCGGATCGAGCCGAGGTTCTGGTCGATGTCGCCGATGTCGAGTCTGACGAGGTAATCGGCATCGATGAACGTGAGCGGCAGTTGCTGGCCGATCGCCGTGATCTGGATGCGGCGGAGAAACGCCTGGCGGCCGGCCGCCTTCGCCTGCACCCAGCGCGGGATCTGGCGCGGGTCGATCCTGACCTCGATCGAGCCACCCTGCTGGGTCGAAGCCTGGGTCAGCTTGGCCGAAAGCTCGATCCTGAGAAGTTCGAACCATTTCACCTTGGACGGATCGACCAGACGGGAGTGATTGGCGGCGTAGCTCGGATCCTGAAAGATGTCGGCGAGCGCGACGATGTTGTCGTCCTCGCTCGAAGCGGTCGCATTGTCTTCGGCGCTCGTCTCGTATTCGTCGCCGAGATTGAAGGAATGGCCGAATTCGTGCGCAACCGTGTCGATAATATCGGTGAGATCGGCGTCGATGTCGCTGGCAGGCTTGCGCCGCATCACTTTCTTCGTCGCCGTGTTGGTCGCCGGATATTCGAAGTCGAGCGTCTTCAGGCTCTGCAGCGAATTGGCGGTCACGGTCGACTGGTTGAAATTGGTGCCGCCGATCATGTCCTCGTTGGTGATCATGGCGATCAGGCCGCGGCTGCGCTTGAAGGTGCCGTCCGGTATCCACTCGGCGCCGAGCGCGGTGTGCGGCGACGATCCGAGCCGCAGTCCGGACAGGTAGGCCATGATCGGCGCCGCAACGTTCGCGCGGCCGTCCCTGGCGAGCTCCGGCGGGTGCCGGCGCGGATCCGGGGCAAGGTGCCGGGTGGCGCTGGCCGGCTTGAAGAACTGATAGGCGCGGGCGATCAGCGGCGCGAGGTTGGCATCGCCCGCCGCATCCGCCGCCGGCATCGTCAAAGCGGCCCCGGACTTCGCCGACCGGTCGCCCCAGCGGGCGCCGAGCATCAGGCCGTAGAAGGTGTCACGTGCCTCCAGGATGCCGAGCGATTTCTGCTTCCTCCACGCTTCGATCAGGGTGTCGTTGACCTTCGCCGCGTCGTAATTGGGCAGCGACTGGCTCGCCCACCGCGCCTTCAATTGCGCCGGCGTCGCAGTCTCGTTGCGGAGCGGCAGGCCGACACGGGCCACGAGCTCGTCGACCTCGTAGATGCTCTTGTCGTCCGAAACGCTGTAGTTCCACGGAATCGGTCCGCCCTTGCCGAGCTCCGAGGTCTCCTCGTCGTTGACGCGCCAGCCGCAGGTCACCGCCTGCTCTTCCGACGCCTGGAAGGCCTTGAATACGTTGAAGCTGCCCGCGAGCGTGCCATAGGGCTCGTGGCGCTTCTGCGAGAACAGACCGTCCGCCGCTTCCTGCACGATCTTGTCGAACTTGTCCTTCTCGGACGCGCGAAAGCCTTCGGCGAGGAACAGGATGTTGTGCATCTCGGAGGCATTGGCGAGGTCGCCGGCGCGCACCGTGGAGATGTTGTCGCGGGTCTTGGCGTAGTCGACCACCTTCACCGGCAGGCTCTGGTTGACGCCGAGGAAGCTGCCGTCGAGCTGGGCCGCGCCCTCGCTCACGCCCCTCAACCGTCCCTCATTGTTCGTATTTGCCACCACGAAGGTGCCGGGGCTGCCTGAGCTGAGCGTGACGAAGCCGTGCCCGGTGATGTCGCCGACGAGATCGGTCCCGGTCGGGTCGTCGCTGAACAGCGCGCACAGCGTCGGCTGGCTGTGGGCAACCGTCGGATGCAGCGCCGTGGTGATCGACGAGTTGCCGAACCACCAGCCGAGCACATCGTCGTGCACCTGGATACGCGCGACAACGTAGCCGGGGCCATATTCGATCACCACGAGATTGATGCCGACGTCGTCGCCGGTGATGGTGCGCGCCGCAGGATCAATCGTCACGAAGCTGGTCAGCCGGGACCCGACCGGGTTGTACGGCGCCAGGATTCGAAAATTGCAGTCCGCGGTGACGTCGGTCAGCGTGTAGGTCGTCGAGCCGTTCGGCAGGTCCTGGTCGAACACGCGGAACGGCAGCACCTTGGTCGCGGGCTTCTTCAGCGCGACGTGCATGTCGCAATGCGGATAGACGATGAGAGGCATGCCGGCACGACCCTCTCTCAGCCAGCACACCTATCGGGAAGCCCGTCGCTCCCATCGAAAATCTGGCATCCCCAAGATTGTACACTCAAGCCTTCTCAACACAACCTCAACGTGATACTGTTTCGACATCCTTCCGCAATTGTCGTTTGCCGAGTGGTGTTCTCCATCACTGGGGCCAATCCTGCTGCAAATGCCGGCGGCGTGGAGCTCTCGTTGTCCTCGTTCACGGATGAACACGACCGCTCTATGGCGCGATCCGGTTTCTCTCCGTCGAGCTCCTTGAGACGTACTGCGACTGACCGCGTCTCCTATCCGTGGGTTCGGCCCGACGCTGCTCGACGTTGTCACGGGCGCAGACAAGCACCGTCACGTCATTCGGATGTCAAACAGCCAGATGTCAAACAGCCACTTGCGGTCGCTTCAGGCGTGCGCGCGCAGTCTCGCGGCTCGATGAGTCCGAGGGATGCGCTGGTCGGCGCGCCTCGACATACGAGAGGCGCAGGGAGAGCCGGACCTCGACTGAGGCCCGTGGCCCGCCTGCGAGAAAAATGCAGGCGGCAGGTACCACAGGTCCAGCCGGACGACCCGGCCCTCCCTGCGCGATCGGTTTTAACGGTGTCCTTCGTGCTCTCCTTGGGGACCGGGCTTTCTTGCCCCCATCGCCCGCGTGACGCTTGCGCATCAGCAGCAGGCTTGACCTCAGCATCGGGAGGCCGGGACCGCACGACTTCGCCGTCCGCGACGCACGCGCTCGTCTGGCGCAGCATCCATGTCCATCGCAGCCCACCTCCACGTATCGTGACGACGCGTACGCCCTCTGCATGAGGCGGCATGCGCAGATAAAATCGCGATTTCGGAAAACCGGCAAGTGAAATCTTTATTTCGGCCGACGCCTTGAAAAAGATGGCCAACCGCAACGACGCACAGGCGCCCGCGACTTCGTCTGTCGCGCTGCAGCGTTGCCAATCTCGTTGATTGAGCGCAGGCTATCAGAAGCACAGAAGTCGCATCAGGGGGAGAGACGCATGAAGGAACCGGGCCTGGACGGCCGCCATCGGGACAAGGATGGCGAGATCAGCAGGAAGCACGGCAATACGCTGGTCGGCACGCTGCGCAAGATCTACGGGAAGTCGTTCGCAGCGGGCTATCCGGACTCGACGAAGCTGAGCGACGTGCTGCTTCAGCTCAACGAGACGTCGCTGAGCCAGTTGCGCCGGGACCACGGCACCGGGCATTTGGATCACAAGATCAAGGAAGCCTCGAAGTGATCGGGCTTTGCTGATCGGGACTCATCGCCCGATTGGCGAGGCCGATTGGTGTTCGCAAGGTTTGTTCGCTCGCGTGGTTTCGTGCCGTCCGGCCGCGTGGAGCGCGTCGTCTTGCAGCGCTGTGGTGTAGCGGCGTCTTGCATCGCTGCGCTGCTGCGAAGTGCCACCGCGCGCCGGAAAGCCCGGGCACCGGGCACTCCGACGCGGAATCCGAGGGACGAATCCGTCCTATTTCCCCATGCTCCCCGCCTGGTTCGTGCCTGGGCCGACGTTGCCCTGGCTCGACGAGGTGGAATCGCGGCTGGACTTCATCGCGCCGCTGGTCGCCCGCATGTTGCTGCCGGTGGTCTGCGAGGAGGTCGTCGAGGTCGCGGCGCTGTGCTTCTTGGCATGCTTGGCTTGCGCGGCGAGCGGGACGGCAGCGAGGGTGGCTGCGACGAGGGTGGCAATGGCGAGCTGGGTCTTCTTCATGGATCCGATCTCCATCCGGTTGAACCCCACGCTCGCCCAACCCGGCTGCGACATCACAGTTCCTGCCGGTGGATCAAGCGTTGTTGTCCGATTCCGACCGCGGCGTGAAGGTGCGATGCAGCAGCGTCAGGCTGGCGTCTGCATCGGCACGGCGCCAGGCTGCGACGCTGGCTTGGGAAACGGCCTGAATGTCATCATCATCATGACAGCGCCGAGGCCCATCACCCACGAGCCGACATAGAGCCAGGTGTAGCTGGCAAAGCTGTCGTAGATCAGGCCGCCGGCCAGCGGGCCGGTCGCCATGCCGAGGCTGCCGGCCATCGCCGTGCCGCCGATCACCGTGCCCATGATGCCCTGCGGAAAGTTGTCGCGCGCGATCGCCGCGTAGAGCGGCATGGTGCCGGCATAAAGGAAGCCGAACGTCGCCGCGACGGCATAGAACGCGGCGAGGTCGCGCACGGCCACGTAGGCGAGCGCACCGAACGCCTGCGCCAGCAGGCCGAGAACGAGCACACGCTTGGCGCCGAAGCGGTCGCCGAGCAGGCCGAAGGCGATGCGGCCGCCGAGGCCGGCGAGGCCCTCGATGCTGTAGATCGTCACCGCCGCCATCAGCGGGATGCCGCAGGTGACGGCGTAGCTGACGGTGTGGATGATCGGGCCCGAATGGGTGGCGCAGCAGAAGAAGTTGGTGGCGAGCAGGATCAGGAACTGCGGCGAGCGCAGCGCCGCCGCGCGCGTCATCTCGGCCGGACCGTCGGTAGGGCCCGACGCGAGGGCGGCGTCGGGCGCTGACGATGGTGGACGGCCCACCAGCAGCGACGTCGGGATCATGATGGCGGCGACGATGGCGGCGATGCACTGCATCGCGGTGCGCCAGTCGTAGCTGGACACGAGCCAGGCCGCGAGCGGCGACATCGTCATCGGCGCGACACCCATGCCGGCCGAGACCAGCGAGACCGCGAGGCTGCGGTGGGTGTCGAACCAGCCGGTGACGGTCGCCATGACCGGCGGGAAGATCGCCGCTGTCGCGATGCCAGCGATCAGTCCGAACAGCAGTTGGAACGCCAGCAGCGAGGACGTCAGGCTTGCCAGCAGCAGGCTGACGGCGAGCAGGACCGATCCGATCAGCAGCACGGGACGCGGGCCGATCCGGTCGGACAGCGTGCCCCAGCCCATGCTGGTGACGGCCATCGCCAGGAAGCCGATGGTCATCGCGCTTGAGATCCCCGCGACCGACCAGCCGGTCTCGGCGGCCATCGGCTTGAGGAACACCGGCAGCGAGAACAGGCCGCCGACCGCGACGCAGCCGAGCACGCCCCCGGCCGCCACGATCACCCAGCGATAGTGCGATGTGCTCATTCGTCTCCTCCTCTGCCGTTCGATGACAAGACGAACGGCGCGGGGCTCGGACGACATACGCGCGGACCATTTTTCGTCGCCCCTGGACCGTCGAAGGGATCGGCCGACGCGCGCAACCGGCAGCCGCGCCCCAAGCCGGTGCCGATGCGCTGGTCGCTTCCGATCCGTGCCTACTCCGTCTCGATCTCGGGAAAGGGCGAGTAGACGCGCTTTGCGTCGCAGCTGAGCATCGCGATCTCGCGCCGGCCTTTCAGACCTGCGTGATTCAGGCGCTTGTTGGTGAAGGAAATCGATTCGACCACCGTCCGCGGGCTGAGCTCCTGTCCAAAAGCACGCGGCCTGGTCATGTAGCGCACGCAGATGCCGACCACGGTTCCACCATTGAGGATGTCACCGAACTCCTTGGCGGGGTTCGATATCTGGGCCTTGGTGATGGGCATGCCAGCGTAGTCCGGCCAAGTCTTGAAATCGTTGGCGAGGATCTGACGATAGTCGGCCGTCAGATGCGTCGCCATCGCGGCGGCTTCCGCAGCCTTGTCATTTTCCGCGCTCTGCGTGACGCAGCCGGTCAGCAACGGAGGGATGAGAGATACGAGAGGCCAGCGACGCATGAGTCCTTCCATTCGTTTTCAGCACACGTCCTTCCATAGGGCGCGGCGGGGCGAAGTTCCATGCGGAAGTTGCGAGGCACGTGACGTCCAGGACGATCCTTGCCCCTCGCCGCCTCACACCGGCGTCATGCCGTGCTGGCGCTTGGTTTCGGCGGTCTCGTCGGAGACAAGATATTCGATGAACGCGCGTGCGGCGTCGGTGTGTGCGCCGGCCTTGCACAACGCGGCGGCGAACACGGTGCCCGGCTGCAGCGCGTCCGGCAGCAGACCGACGATGTCGATGCCAGGTGCGCCGAGCATCTCGCTGAGCTGCTGGAAGCCGACATCGACCTCGCCATCGGCGAGCAGCTTGGCCACGGGAATGCCGGGCTTGGCCTGGACCAGGCGCGAGGCGCCATCGCCCTCCAGGCCCCAGTCGCGGACGAGCTTCTGCACATATGTGCCGCTCGGGCCGGTGGAGATGCCGATCGCCTTGGCGTTCTCCATCGCCTTGCGCACGGCGGCTTCGTCGAGCGGATCGGGCTTGGCGCTGCCGGCGCGCACCGCCATCGCCATCGGCGATTCCGCGATCTCGATGATGCTGCCGGGCACGAGGTGGCCGTCGGCCTCGAGCTTCTGCAACGCGTCGGAAGCCAGCACCGCGAAATCGAACGCTTCGCCGGCGCGGATGCGTTTGGCGGCATCGACGCCGCCGACGGATTCGATCGTGATCACCTCGCCGGTCGCCTCCTCATAGGCGGCCGCGAGCTCGGCGAGGATCTGCCTCGTCGCCATCGAGGAAATGCCGGCGGCGGTCACGCTCATGGGGGGCTCCGTTTGAAGAGGCAATTGCAGCGCCGCAAACTACGCTGCGACGCTTCTTCGGATATGGCAAGCGGGGCAGCGGAGCAAGACGGTGGGAGGCAACAGCGGTTACGGCGAGCGCCGCTGCGCTCCCTCTCCCCGTTCTTACGGGGAGAGGGAGCGCACCGCCCGTGATGCAAAACGGTGCGCCATCAACATGCCACGAGAACTGCGTCCCTCACTTCGGCACGCTCTCCAGGTCCTCCAGCCACGCCGTCGCATTGCCGTCCGACGGCGCGCGCCAGTCGCCGCGGGGCGATAATGCGCCGCCGGCCACCACCTTCGGGCCGTTGGGCATCGCCGAGCGCTTGAACTGGCTGAAGGCGAAGAAGCGCTTGAGGAACACTTCGAGCCACTTCCTGATGTCGCCGAGCGCATAGGCGTTGCGCTTGTCGGGCGGAAAGTGCGGCGGCCAGGCGCCCTCGCCCGCATCCTTCCAGGCGTGATGCGCCATGAAGGCGATCTTCGACGGGCGCATACCGTAGCGCAGCGTATAGAACAGGTTGAAGTCCTGCAGCTCATACGGGCCGATCGTGGCCTGCGTGCTCTGCGGCGTCTCGCCCTCCTTCACCGGCACCAGCTCCGGCGAGATCTCGGCCGACAGCACCGCCTCCAGGGTGCGGTCGACATCGGCCGAGAACTGATGCGAGGCGATAACCCAGCGGATGAGATGCTGGATCAGGGTCTTCGGCACGCCGGCATTGACGTTGTAGTGCGCCATCTGATCGCCGACGCCATAGGTGCACCAGCCGAGCGCGAGCTCGGAGAGATCGCCGGTGCCGAGCACGAGGCCGCCGCGGTCGTTGGCGAGGCGGAACAGATAGTCGGTGCGCAGGCCGGCCTGCACGTTCTCGAAGGTGACGTCGTAGACCTCTTCGCCGCGGCCGAACGGATGGCCGATGTCCTTCAGCATCTGCGTGGCGGCGGGGCGGATGTCGAGCTCGGCGGCACTGACTTGAAGCGAAGACATCAGCGCATGCGCGTAGGACTTGCTCTGCGCGCCCGTGGCAAAGCCCGGCATCGTGTAGGCCAGGATGTTGGTGCGGGGTAGGCCGAGCAGATCCATCGCCTTCGCCGCGACGATCAGCGCATGCGTGGAATCGAGCCCGCCGGAGACGCCGATCACGATGCGCTTGGTGCCGGTGGCGCGCAGCCGCTGCGTCAGGCCGGCGACCTGGATGTTGTAGGCCTCGTAGCAGTCCTGATCGAGCCGCGCGGCATCGCTCGGCACGAACGGAAAGCGCTCGATGCTGCGCCTGAAGCCGATGTCGCCCTCGGCCGGCTGCAGCTCGAAGCCGATGCGGCGCCAGTGCACGCCGGCGCCTTGCGCGCGCGCATTGTCGTCGAACGTGCCCATCAGCGCGCGCTCCTGGCGCAGCAAATCGAGATCGACGTCGGCGACGATGGTCTGGCCGGTCTGGCGGAAGCGCCCGCTCTCGGCGAGCAGCACGCCGTTCTCGAAGATCGAGGTCTGGCCGTCCCAGGCGAGGTCCGTGGTGGATTCGCCGGCGCCGGCCGCCGCGTAGACATAGGCGGCGAGGCAGCGCGCCGAGGTCGAGCGGCACAAGAGTGAGCGAGACTCGGCGCGGCCGACCGTGATCGGGCTGCCGGAGAGATTGGCGAGCACGGTGGCGCCGGCAAGCGCAAGTTCGGACGCCGGCGTGACAGGGATCCACATGTCCTCGCAGATCTCGACGCCGATCACGAGCCCGGCGACATCGGCGGCGGCGAACAGCAGGTCGGTGCCGAACGGCGCCATGGTCTCGGCGACCTCGATCATCTCGCCGCGGATGCCGGCACCGGAGGCGAAGTGGCGGCCTTCGTAGAACTCGCGATAGGTCGGCAGGTAGCTCTTGGGGATGACGCCGAGCACCTCGCCGCGATGGATCACGACGGCGCAATTGTAGACCCGGTGGGCGAAGCGCAGCGGCGCGCCGACGATCAGCACCGGCATCAGGTCGTGCGAGGCTTCGACGAGGGTGAGCAGCCCGCGCTGCACGGCATCGAGCAGCGGGTCCTGCTTGACCAGGTCCTCGATCGCGTAGCCGGACAGACAGAGCTCCGGAAACACCGCGACCGCCGCGCCCTGATCATGGCAGGCGCGCGCCGCCGCCAGGATCGCCGCCGCGTTGGCGCTGGGGTTGGCGACGCTGGAGGCCGTGACGCAGGCGGCGACGCGGGCAAAGCCATGGCGGTAGATCGAATGGAAATTCATCGTGGCAGTCCATCTCCTGTCGCCGGAGCATACGACATGGACCATGACGGGAGCCATAACAAGCGCGGCAGGTCAGCACCGCCCCGTCCGCAGGCTGACTCCGCACGCGTCATTTGAATTGCGCGGGGCACCCGGTGCCGGGTAACTCGGAGGCTCATCTATTCGCGCAGTCCAGGTGAACGGCCTCCATGAACCTCTTCGTCATCGGCTTCGGCTACACCGCCCAGCGCTTCGTCGAGCTGCACCGTGGCGCGTT
The DNA here is from genome assembly GCF_051168175.1 of Bradyrhizobium sp. HKCCYLRH2047. NCBI lineage: Bacteria > Pseudomonadati > Pseudomonadota > Alphaproteobacteria > Hyphomicrobiales > Nitrobacteraceae > Bradyrhizobium > Bradyrhizobium sp. HKCCYLRH2047. Next base: position 296,538 of record NZ_JBNPUM010000002.1, on the reverse strand, counting down.
CGCCCGCATCGGCGGCACGGTGCGCAGCGCCGCCAAGCGCGCGGAGCTGGCGCCTGATGACATCGACCTCTTCGACAGCACGGCGCCCGCCGCCGCGACGCTGGTGAAGGCGGCGGATGCCGACGTCGTACTGATCTCGGTGCCCCCCGGAGCGGGCGACGACCCGGTGCTGGCCGCCTTCGGCGACGCGATCACGGCGGGGCGCGCGCGGCGCGTGGTCTATCTCTCGACCGTCGGCGTGTACGGCGACCACCAGGGCGGCTGGATCGACGAGGACACGCCGCTGGCACCCGAGCACGACCGGGTGCAGGCCCGTGTCCGCGTCGAGGCGGAATGGCGCGCTGTCATCGGCGACCGGCTCGCGGTGCTCCGGCTCGGCGGCATCTACGGGCCCGGCCGCAACGCGCTGGTCGAGCTGCAGGCCGGGCGGGCGCGCCGCATCGTCAAGCCGGGCCAGGTGTTCAACCGCATCCATGTCGATGATGCCGCCAGCGCGATCATGGGTGCGATCCGGCACGGACAAGGCGGCGCCTGGAACATCGTGGACGACGAGCCGGCGCCGCCGCAGGACGTCATCGCCTATGCCGCCAGCCTGATGGGCATCGCGCCGCCGCCCGAGCTGCCGTTCGACAGCGCCGAGCTGTCGCCGATGGCGCGCAGCTTCTATGCCAGCAACCGGCGCATCCGGAATATTCGCGCTAGGCAGGAGCTCGGCGTCGGCTTCGCCTACCCGACCTATCGCGCCGGGCTCGACGCGCTGTGGGCCGCCGGCGACGGGCGCTGACTCGAGATTTTCGCCGCCGGGCGGGAAACCTTTCATGCCACCGGCGATTGCAACGAACAGAGATTGTCATGCGGGTTTGACGCGACTGCACGTCGCGCAGCCCTCACGGATCAAAGGATGTTCGAGATGCAAGGCGATCAACCCATCAGCTGGCTGATGTTCTTCACGCTCGCGGCCGCGATCATCATCGCGGCCGGCGCGTTCCTGGCCTTCCTGCGCTCGCGGCACAACCGGGAGATCGCGGCGGTGGCGCTCGAGGGCGACGGCCGGAGCCGCGGCGTCGCCCCATCTGGCGCGCTGCCCGAGCTCGGCGGCCTGTTCGTGCTCGGGCTCGTGGTCGCCGGCCTGCTGGTCGCCGGCTATCAGAGCGGCGGCGCGACGCGCTTTGCCGGCGGCGACAAGCCGACGCCGGTGCCGTCGGCGCCGAGCAACACCGATCGCGGCACCACGGTCGGCGCCGGCGCCGCGATCACCCCGCCGGAAGCTCCGACCATGACCCAGCCGGCGCGGCCGGCCCCGGACCTGCGCACCGCGCCCGCGTCGTCGCCGACCGGAGCCGGTCCCGAGAGCGGCGGGCATCCAGAGGCCAATCCGCCGGCGCGGTAAAAGACCCCCTCGAACAGCGAAGGCCGCGCAATGCGCGGCCTTTTGACGTGTTCACGGCAGGGATCGCCCGGATCAGATCGCAGCTGCGACCTTGTCGAGGCCGATCGTGCGCGCAAGCCGCCGCACTTCGTCCTTCTGGTCCTCGCGCAACTGCCAGAGCAGCGGCATCGCGGCCGACTTCAGCTGTTGCACCTCATCCGAATCCGGATCGAGCGCCACCGCGCCCGGCTTCGCCGCACCCTGCCGTCCGGCGTGGATCTTACGGGCGACGGCGCGCAGCGCGGTCTCGACCGCCGGCCAATAATATTCCTGGCTCGACGAGAGCCGCAGCCGCTCCTTGATGCCGGCGATCTGGCCGTCCGACAGCAGCGAATAGGCCTTCTGCACCTCGGGCTTCAGCGGCGCTGGCGTCGGCTCGCTCCGGGCGAGAATCTTGGACTTCGGCACCACCGGCTCGGCAGCAACGACCGCAGCGGCCGACGCCTTGGCCATTTCGGCCTCGGACGGCGCATAGGCATAGGCCTGGCGGAGAGTCGTCTTCGGGGCGGCACTCGGCTGCTGCACCTCGGGGGCCGCAAGTGTGACCATCGCCAGGCGGTCGCCCTTGGCTTCACGGTTGGAGAGCGGGCTCTTCGCCACCACGGGCGGCATCATCGCACCGGCCGAAGGCACGCTGTCCTGCATCAGGACGCTCGTCACGGCCGCGCCTGCGATCAGCACGCCCAGCAAAGCGACAAAAGCGATCGACTTCGTCACGCAATTCTCCGTATCCCGGCGGAAAGCCGCACTTTGCCGAAAAGTGGGAGTTAATTAAGGCTTTACGATGCCACAGAAACACGCCGGCCACCATTCCGCCCTGTGAACATGACGGATATTTTTTTCACGCCGCCGAAGACAGCTCGGCCGGGATCAGCAGATCGTACGCGGCCTGGATGTCGGCAACGATGTCGGAGGCCTCCCAAAGCGCCGCCGGTTCCACCGAATGCAGGCTGATGGTCCAGTTCCCGCCGCGGGCGTTGCGGGGAACGCTCATGATGTCGAACTGGACGTTGCGGCACAGCGGATGCCGCTGCAGGGCATGCCCGACACGGATCCGGATCTCCTCAAGCGTCGCCCGCTCTTTGTCCTGCCGTAGCCCGATGCCCATCGCACGATTCCGCCAAGTTCAAGCTCCGCGGATTGTGGGACCCGATGGTTAATGGTGCCTTAAGGACACACATCACGTTTTCTCACGAGCGTGGCCACCGGCGCCCATGTACTCATCGGCCGTGCGCGCGACCAGTTCGGCAACGGACGGAATGTCGGTGACCCCAGAGGTCGCGTGCCCCGCACTCCAGATGTCGCGCCAGCGTTTCGGCCGCGCCTCGCGCGCAGCAATGTCGATGTCGCTGCCGATCTCGATCGCGCCGCGCGCCGGCAAGGCTTCGGGGTCGAGCCCGGCGGCGACGATCGACGGCCGCAGCATGCTGGTCGGCAGGCCGGTGAAGGCGGACGTCAGCAGCACGTCGTCGGCCGAGCTCGCGACCAGCATCGCCTTGTAGCGATCATCGGCCAGGCTTTCGCGTGTGGCGATGAACTTCGTGCCCATATAGGCGAGGTCGCAGCCGAGCACCTCCGCCGCGCGTAGCGCGACGCCGTCGCTGATGCCGCCGGCAAGCACGATGGGACCATCGAAGAACGCCCTGACCGCGCGCACGAAGGCGAATGGATTGAGCCAGCCGGTCTGGCCGCCGGCCCCGGCCGTGAGCAGCACCAGGCCATCGGCGCCGGCCTCGACCGCGCGCTCGGCATGACGGATCGAGGCAACGTCAGCGAACACCAGCGCGCCCGCATCATGCAGGGGCGCAACGACCTTCGCCGGCGAGCCGACCGAGGTGATCACGATCTCCGGACGGTGCCGCAACAGCACCGCGAGATCGTCCTGCAGCCGCGCGTTGGAATGGTGCACGATCAGGTTCGGGCAGACCGGCGCAGCCGCCCGCCCACCGGCATCGCTGCGGCGCGCGAGCCGATCGGCGATCTCGCGCAGCCAGGCATCGAGCTCATCGGGAGTACGACAATTGACGGTCGGGAACGCGCCGATCACGCCGTTCCCGCAGGCCGCGCTCACCAGCTCGATCCCCGACACCAGAAACATCGGCGCTGCGATCAGCGGCAATCGCAGCCGCGTCCGCAGCCCTCCCCATCGCGTGTCCTGCACTTCAGGTCCCTCCCTGATCCTTCGTTGGGCTCAGGGATAGCGACGCGACCGCGTGCGATCAATCGTCGCCGAAGAAGCTGAAGCGCGGTCCATCCATGCCGACCGGCTGCGCCGCATAGGCGCGCGGCGTCGTGTCATCGCGCACCGCCTGCTCGACGGCGCGCATATCCTGCTCGCGGCGCTGCCGCCGGCGCTCGACATATTGCCGGTGCCGCTCGGCGCGGCGCTGCTCCGCGGCGCGCTTGCGCTCGGCGCCGCGCGACTTGAGATCGGCGTCCTCGGGCTTCGCTGCGGCCTTGTCCTGAACGTCCTCGGCGGCGGCCTGGGTGCCGGCGGGCGCCGAAGAGGCCGCTGTGGCCTCCGCTGCGGCGGCTTGCGGCGCCGGCGAGGGATCGGTCGAGACCGGGGTCACGGGCCTCGTCTCGGTTGCGGCAGGCGCCACCTTGACCGGCGTGATCGCAGCCGCCTGCGTTGCCGCAAGATACGAGGTGACCGTCGGACTTGGCGACGGCGCCTCCGGCACGGAACGCTCGAGCTTGGCCTGCTCGACCGCCGGCGATCTCGGATGCATGCCTTCCGCGATCATGAGCCCGCCGCCGAGACCGGCCGCAACGGCAATGGCAACCGTTCCGGCTCCCGCAAAAAAAGCTGTCGAGGTGCGCATGGCCTTGCTCCGTTGTTGTTCGGCCGGGCAACGCGGCGCGCGCAGCGATGTTCCGAGGACGACAAGCGCACCTTGAGCGCGATCGGCTTTCTGATAGCGTCGGCAACAAGCCACGCGACGCAACAACGATCGCGGCATCTCGGAAGGATCGTCCATGACCCCACAGCTTCATTCGTTTCCGGTCGTCTGTGAGCAGACCCTGCTCACGCTGTCGCGTCATCCGTCGCGCACCGCCTTCAGCTGGCCTGGCGGATCGCTGACCTATCAGGGCGCGACTGACCTCATCGGCCGCATGCAGGGCGTGTTCATGCGGCTCGGCCTGCCGCCGGGAACACGCGTCGCGTTCCTCAGCGCGAACCGCGCCGATGCCTGGTGCGCCGGCACGGCGGCGCAGCTGTCGCGGCTCGCCATCACTTGGCTGCATCCGCTGGGCTCGCTGGACGATCAGCTGTTCCAGCTCGCCGATTCCGAATCGCAGGTGCTGGTGATCGATGCCGCCGCGTTCCACGACCGCGGCGGCGAGCTGGCCGCGCGCTCGGGCGGCCTGCGCCACGTGTTCACGCTTGGCGCAGCCGGCTACGGCGCCGACCTCCTCGCCGCGATCGAGCAGTCCGGCCACGCCACCGCGCGAAGCTTCGCCACGCCCGAGGACATCGCGACCTTGAACTACACCGGCGGCACCACCGGAAAGTCGAAGGGCGCGCTGCGTCATCACCGGGAATATGGCGGCTTCGCCACCGCGATCCTCGCCGATTTCGAGATTCCGGAGCGCGCCCGCTACCTGACGGTCGCCCCGATCAGCCATGTCGCCGGCACCAAGGTGCTGCCGACCCTGATGCGCGGCGGCACGGTTCACATGCTGAAGGGCTTCGATCCCGAGGCGGTGCTGGCGACGATCGCGCGCGAGCGCATCAACTTCACGCTGTTCGTGCCGACGATGATCTACGTGCTGCTCGATCATCCCGCGTTGGCCAGGACCGATCTCTCTTCGCTCGAGCTTGTGCTGTATGGCGCCTCGGCGATGTCGCCGACGCGGCTCGTCGAAGGCATCGAGCGCATCGGCCCGGTGTTCTCGCAGCTCTACGGCCAGACCGAATGCTATCCGGTGTCGGTGCTGCGCAAGGCCGACCACGATCCGAAGCAGCCGGAGCTGTTCCTGTCCTGCGGCTTCCCGATCGCGGCCTGCGAGGTCAAGATCCTCGATGACAATGATCAGGAGGTTGCGCAGGGCGAGGCCGGCGAGATCTGCGTGCGCGCGCCGCATGTGATGAGTGAATATTGGAAGCGGCCGGACACCACCGCCGAGACCCTGAAGAACGGCTGGCTGCACACCGGCGACATCGCCCGCCGCGACGAGCGCGGCTACATGTACATCCTCGACCGCAAGAAGGACATGATCGTCTCCGGCGGCTTCAACATCTTCCCACGCGAGATCGAGGATGTGCTGACGCAGCACGCCGATGTGGCGATGTGCGCCGTGGTGGGCGTGCCCGACGACAAATGGGGCGAAGCCGTCACCGCCATCGTGGTGCCGCGCGCGGGCGCGCAGATCGACGCCAGCGAGCTGATCGAGCTGGTCAAGGCGCGCAAGGGCTCGGCCCATGCGCCGAAGCGGATCGAAGTCGTCAACGAGCTGCCGGTGACCGGCGTCGGCAAGATCGACAAGAAGGTGCTGCGCGCGCGGTACTGGGAGGGACGCGGGCGCATGGTGGGGTGAGGACACAGCCACGCTGTCTCGACGGAGATCCGAGCATACGGCTTTGCAATCCCGAGGTAGGCCCCCCGCTCGCAGCCGCCACCCTCCGCTGTCGTCCCGGGCAGGCGAAGCGCGACCCGGGGATCCATGACCGCAGGAGGGCGTGGTGAGACGAGTCGTGTCGACATGCGTGCCTCGAACATCGGCCTGTGGCTATGGATCCCCGCGTTCGCGCGGATGACATTGTGTTTGTTGCACGAGTGGAGACCATGGCCCTTCCATCTCGCGACGCATCGGCGTCCGAGTCTTGCTGACGTCCTCCCCTCCATCAGACGGAGGGTGCAGGGAAGGCCAGGCCTCGACCGAGGCCTGCGGTCCGCGTGCAGCAAAAAGCACGCGGCAGAACCACAGGTTCGGCCGGATCGACCCGGCCTTCCCTGCGCGATGGGTTGACGGATTATACGCAGTCTCCCCGGCGACCGGGCTTGTTTGCCACCGTCGTCCCGCAAGATGCCCCTGGGCGATCTCACGAAACTTGACCTCAGCGTCGGGAGGCCAGGACCCTGCGACTTCACCGTCCGCGACGAGACGTACGTCGGCATGCTTGGAGCACGCTGCGCCCGTCGCGGCCACCGCCTCCCACCCCAACGCGTCGTGACGTTCGCGAAGCGCCCCTCGTCAGTGAGGCGGGATGAGAAGAGGAAAACAGATATTTCTGATAATGCAAAGTCGAATATTTTTCGTCGAGGATCTGGACAGGCCAAATCGGCTTGAAGGCGTTGCCGAATTTCACATTTCGGCGCACGCGGTTTCCGCTGCGCGGCGCGGCCGTGGAGCCGGCGGTGAACATGAGAAAGCCTGCTCGTCGGGCAAATCACCTCCGTCGGTCAATGGCCCCGCTCTGCGCGATTGCCGGGATACTGCCCGAGTCGTTCGTCGGGTCCAGCGCGACCGCGCCAGCGCGCGGGCTTCATCACAGCGCACCGAACGCGTCGCGCGAGGGTGGAAGCGGGAGCCAGTCGGGAATCCGGCGTTTGGCAAGCCAATAGGGCCGCCACAGCGCGCGCCAAGTGACGAGGTCGAGCGGCGCCTGGCCCCACTTCATCCTGGCCGGCTCGATCTGTGAGAGATCGTGCAGATGCAGCCAGCGTCGCGCGATCCACCACAGGTCGTGCGACGCGGCCGCGTTTCCGGCCCCCTTGAGCTGGACGATGTTCAGCAAAGGATCGCGCCAGTGGCGGCCGACCTCCAGCGTCGCGACGCGTTCACCCCGGTGACGGACGCTCCACAGCCGCGAGCGGTTGTGGACGATGTCAGCGCCGTAGGTGCGGACACAATTGCGCATGGCGGCCGCTTCGTCGACCAGATCCGGAATCTTGTCGAGCGGCCTGAACTCATAGTCCCCGATCCGGCCGGGATCGAGCCACATGTCGCTGATCGGCAATTGACCGAGATTGAGATGCAGCGAGATCCGACCGCGCCAATTGGATGCGGCAGTGATTGCGGCATCGAGCCCCATGTCCGGCGTCCACGGCCGGTCGATGAGATCGTGGGCGAGACGGCCGGGCTGGCCAGAGAACCAGATCCACAGGGCGAGCAGATGCACGCGGTCGCGGTTCACGGTCTTCGGCGCACGGATGTACTCCCGCGCGATCCAGACGGCGGCGGCCTCATGGGCGATGGTCGCCATCTCCGAGACGAGTTGCAGCCATATCGGCATCAGCTTCGGCGAGCGCGGCAAGTGATTGCCGATCTGCCTGCGGAACAGATCGCCATCCGGCAGCCGCGGGATCGGACAAACGAACGCCTCCGGCGGCAGCTTGCGCAGCCACATCGGCAGGCCCGCCGCGGCGGCCGCCTCGGCAAGCGAACGTCCCGCGATCACGCGAGCAATCGCCGACTCCGGGTCAACCTGTTTGCGCGGCACCGCCACCGCGAACAACAGCGCCGGAAAGCTCAGCGCGAGGTCGGCGAGATGCGGATGGCGCTGCGCCAGCGCAGCGACGCGGGACTGGAAACGAGACGCATAGCGCCGCAGCCGACGTTCACACAACGACGAACGCACCGGCTCCCGGCGGGGAGTCAGCAGAGGATGAGATGTCATGACACAAGTGTTCAAGCGCAGGCCAGGAGGGCCGCGGGCTTTTCGATGAGTTGTGAAAGAGTCAGATCATATCCGGGACAATCATCCCGGTGGCCGCGTCAATGATCGCGCAGCGAGCCCGGGAAGCGTGCGAGTCTGGACATCGTCGCCTCCTGCGTTGAAGTTGGGGTGGCGCTGAATAGCCGGTTTCGTTGCGCGGCGCAACTCCAGCGAGTTCGTCAGGTGCTCGACCGTTTCCTGCAACTGGTGTGCTTCGCTAAGCCTGTCATCGCGCCGCGCATGCGCAGCGGCCCGTTGGCTCGCGACCCCGGGCGGGCAGCGACGCGTGAGGATTGCCGTCCGCTGCTGCACCGCCCCTGCTACGCTTTCCGACCGCTCCGCTTCGTCCCATTCAGCGCAACCGCGGCGCGGATCAGCGCCATGAACGCCGCCTCGTCGATCACGTCGCCTTCGTGAAGGTCGATGGCGCGGCGGGTGTTGCCGTCGAGGCTGGCGTTGAAGAGGCCGGAAGGGTCAGGCACTGAAGCTCCCTTGAGGAAGGTGAGCTTCACAGCCGCCTTGTAGGTTTCGCCGGTGCAAACGATGCCGCCATGCGACCACACGGGAACGCCGCGCCATTTCCATTCTTCGACGATATCGGGATCGGCCTGTCTGATGAGATCACGCACATGGCCGAGCGTGACGCCGCGCCAGTCACCGAGTTGCTTGATCCGGACGTCGATCAGTTCCGACGGAGACTGGCTCCCCTCGCCGGCACCTTCAGCCTTCGTTGATTTCGCCATGACGCTTGTTCCGTTCACCTGCGCGTAGTTCCATCTGCGTGTAGTTCGCAGCGCGCCGTACTTATACGGCTATCCTGGTCTGCTCAAGTTTAGAGCAATCTTTATAAATCCCCGGCCAAATCAGCCGCACGCGCGGACCATGACGCCTCACCGACGAGCGCTCGTCGCGCCGATTTGCAGCAACGCGCTCTCTTCGAGCCGGCTGCACCCAATCCCTGGACCTATCGAAGCCGGAGTCGCAGATGCCGTCGTTTTCCAACCTGTCCATTCGCAACAAGGTCCTGCTGGCGTTCGGCATCGTGCTGATCACGGCGATGGGGCTCGGCGGCTTCTCGATCGATCGTCTCGGTAGCGTGAACGGCTCGGCTGCGGAAGTGCGCGACAACTGGCTGCCGGCGACCGGATGGCTCGGAACCATCTCCAAATCGATCGAGCAATATCGTGCCCGGCAGGGTCAGTTCCTGCTGGCGACCACGGCCGACGAAAAGGCAATCCAGGAACGGCAGATCGCCGAAAGCCTCGAGCTGTTCGACAAGACCTGGCGCCTCTACGAGCCGACGGTGACGACGTCGGAGGAGAAGGCGCTGGTGGCTGCGTTCAAGACGCCGTGGACCGCCTATCTCGACGACAGCAAGCAGTTGCTCGAACTGTCACGCAAGAACCAGGTCGACGCCGCAACCGCGTTGTTCATGGGCAAGCTGCGCGACGACTTCGTGCTGGCCCGCAAGGCGCTGGAACAGGACCTCGCCTGGAACGTCGAGCAGGGCAAGAAGGAAGCCGACAAGGGCGCCGCGGTCTATCTGTCCTCGCGCGCCTGGATTCTGGGTGTGATCGCACTTGCGGCGCTGCTGTGCATCGCGATGGGCTACCTGATCGTGGCCGGCGTGTCGCGCCCGATCACAGCGATGACGGAGGCGATGCGCCGGCTCGCCGGCGGCGACATGGCGGCGCCGATTCCCGGCACCGACCGCAAGGACGAGATCGGCAACATGGCGGGCGCCGTGCTGGTGTTCAAGAACAACGCCATCGAGACCGAGAAACTGCGCGCCGAGCAGGCGGAGGCCGAGAAGCTCGCCGTCGAGCGGCGCAAGCGCGACATGCATGACCTGGCCAACAGCTTCGAGAGCGCGGTCGGTGAGATCATCAACACGGTCTCCTCGGCCTCGACCGAGCTCGAAGCGTCGGCCACGACGCTGACCTCGACCGCCGAACGCACACAGCAGCGCACCACCACCGTCGCGGCCGCATCCGAGCAGGCGACCGCCAACGTGCAGTCGGTCGCATCCGCCACGGAGGAGCTGAGCTCGTCGGTCACCGAGATCAGCCGGCAGGTGCAGGAATCCGCGCGGATGGCCAACGAGGCCGTCGACCAGGCGCGCAAGACCAACGACCGCGTCGGCGAGTTGTCCAAGGCCGCAGCGCGCATCGGCGACGTCGTCGAGCTGATCAACACCATTGCCGGGCAGACCAACCTGCTCGCGCTCAATGCCACCATCGAGGCGGCGCGCGCGGGCGAAGCCGGCCGCGGCTTCGCGGTGGTCGCCTCCGAGGTCAAGGCGCTGGCCGAGCAGACCGCCAAGGCGACCGGCGAGATCGGCCAGCAGATCTCCGGCATCCAGGCGGCGACCCAGGAGTCGGTCGGCGCCATCAGGGAGATCAGCGGCACCATCGAACGGCTGTCCGAGATTTCCTCGACCATCGCCGCGGCGGTCGAGGAGCAGGGCGCAGCGACGCAGGAGATCTCGCGCAACATCCAGCAGGCGGCACAGGGCACGCACGAAGTGTCGTCCAACATCACCGAGGTGCAGCATGGCGCCAGCGAAACCGGCTCGGCCTCGTCGCAGGTGCTGTCGGCGGCGCAGTCGCTGTCGCAGGACAGCAACCGGCTGAAGCTGGAGGTCGGGCGCTTCCTCGGCACGGTGCGCGCGGCGTGAGAGCGAGATCATTCGTGGTCGGACTCGTTCAGTCGCGACAACGGCAGTGCGTTCCCTCTCCCGCTTGCGGGGGAGGGCTAGGGAGGGGGCCGCTCCAGCGGCGGTGTGCGTGGCGCCCCCTCTCCAACACTCCCCCGCGAGCGGGGGAGAGGGCGCAGCGGAGCTTGGCGCAGGGTTGATTGGTTCACCCGTAACGAAGCAAGCAACCGCCGATCACCGGCGCAACCTCATGACACCTCGCCGCGGCGCGCCGTTGGAAGCGAAGCAGCACTGGTGCGGTGATCAGTTCGCCAACCCGCTATGAACGAGATACGGACGGCGGACCGCCCCCTCACCGCTTCTCGATCACCAGGCTCTGCACCACGCGGCCGAAATAGCCTCTCGCATCACCCAATCGCGCCATCGCCAGCCCGGCGCCGTCCGGGCCGATCCAGCTTTCGGCGTCCAGCAGGATCCAGTCGCCGACCGGCTCGCGGGCCATGTTCACGGTGAGGTCGGCATTGAGGAACGTGTAGCTGTGGAAGTCGAGCGCGGCCGAGGTGCCGTTGCAGAAGTCGCTCGCGACCACGGCGCGCATCGCCTGCGATACGGCATGGCCGTCGACGAGCGGCCAGTCGACGCGGTACCAGATCGCGCCCGGTCCCTTGACGCCGAAGCGGCCGCGCGCGGCGCGGAGCGTCATGCCGCGCACGAAGGGGCTGGTCGAGAAATCAGCCGGCTCCGGCAGCGCCTCGTCGGGGCCGACCAGATCGACCGGCAGCTCGCCGACATCGTCCGGCAGCGGCACCGCATCCTGCCTGATCTTGAGCACGGTCGCCGTGACGACCACCGTGTCGCCGGCGCGCAAGCGCACGGCGCAGAGCTGGATCTTGCGCCCCTCGCGCAGCACCTCGGTCTCGATGAGGAGCTCTGCGAGCGGCACCGGGCGCATCAGGTCGATGGTGACGCGGGCGATGCGCATCGGCGACTTCGTGGGAATGCTCTCGGCCGCCCACACGGCCAGCGCCGATGGCGCAGACCCATGTTGCATGGTCGGATCCCATGGTCCCGCAGCATCGGAGCTGACGGCAACCCGATTGTCCGCGATGCGGAAGATCGGCCGCATCAGCGCGCGCCTCGCCACGTCTCAGCCGGCGCTGGCAAAGGCGCGGTCGGCGCCATTGGGCAGTTCGATGTCGACCTCGAGCGTCGAGACATGCTTTCCCCGGTCCATGCGAACGATGACCTTGTCCGGATCAAGTACCACATGGCGCGAAACCACGGCGAGGATTTCCTCGCGCAGCTGCATCAGGAGATCGGGCTGGCCGCGCAGGCTGCGCTCATGCGCGAGCAGGATCTGCAGCCGCTCCCGCGCGACGGGCGCGGAGGCTGCACGCCCCGTAAAGAGCCGCAGCACACTCATGCAGCCCTCCGTCCCAGGAGCAGGTTCATCAGGCCCTTGCGCTCGGTCGGGATCTGCATCTCGACCTCCTCGCCGAGCAGCCGGCGCATCGCATCGTGATAGGCGCGCGCCGGCGCGCTGGCCGGGCTGTTGAGCGTCACCGGGCAGCCGACATTGGAGGCGCGCAGCACGTCCTGGCTCTCCGGCACGATGCCGAGCAGCGGCGTCGCCAGGATTTCCAGCACGTCGTCGATCGACAGCATCTCGCCGCGCGCGGCACGGCCCGCATCGTAGCGGGTGATGAGGATGTGCTTCTCGACGCGCTCGCCGTTCTCGGCGCGCACGGTCTTGGAATCGAGCATGCCGATGATGCGGTCGGAATCGCGCACCGACGACACTTCGGGATTGGTGACGATGAGGGCCTCATCGGCGTAGCGCATCGCGAGCATCGCGCCGCGCTCGATGCCGGCGGGGCTGTCGCAGATCACCCAGTCGAATGTCTTGCGCAGCTCGGTGATGACGCGGCCGACGCCGTCCTCGGTCAGCGCGTCCTTGTCCTTGGTCTGCGAGGCCGGCAGCAGCCACAGATTCTCCAGCCGCTTGTCGCGGATCAGGGCCTGCGGCAGCTTGGCGACGCCATGCACCACGTTGATAAGATCGAACACGACGCGGCGCTCCGCGCCCATCACCAGGTCGAGGTTGCGCAGGCCGACGTCGAAATCGACGACGACGACCTTCTCGCCGGCCTGCGCCAGCGCCGCGCCCATCGCCGCCGTCGTGGTGGTCTTGCCGACGCCACCCTTGCCCGACGTCACTACGAGTACTTTCGACATGTCACGAATCCTCCTGCTACTCAGTTCAATGCAACGATCTTCATGGAATGACCTTCGAGCCGCGCCTGCACGGCCCGGCCGCGCAACGCGGCGTCGATCTGCTCGGCGGTCTGGTAGTAGCCGTCGATCGCGACCAGCTCGGCCTCGATCTTCTGGCAGTAGATGCGCGCCGCCGCGTTGCCGTTGATACCGGCCATCGCGCGGCCGCGCAGCGCGCCGTAGACGTGGATCGAGCCGCCGGCGACGATCTCGGCGCCCGACGACACCGCGCCGAGCACGGTGACGTCGCCATCGGGAAACACGATCGACTGGCCCGAGCGTACGGGCTGGTCGAGCAGCAGCGAGGTCGGCTGCTGCAGCTGTGGCTTCTCCGGCTCGATCTCCTGCACGGCGCAGTGACGGCCGCCGGACAACAAGGGCGGCATGCCGAGCGACAGCCGCCCCTGCTCGACGCCTTCGAGGCCGAGCACGCGGATGTTGCGCGACTCGATGCTCTTGATGAGATGGGTGATGGCGAGCGGGCTCAGATCCAGCGCCGAGAGATCGAGCACGATCGGCTTGCCGACGAAGAAGCCGGGCGAGCCCGCGAGCGTTGCATCGAGCTCAGCCAGCCAATCGGCAATCGGCACAACCGGCGAAAACACGAAGGCGACGTAGGAGCGCCCGCGCAGACGAATAACAGGACGCACCGTTTCAGCGCTGGCACTCATGACCATCCGACCCAACCCTTCTTAGTGATTGGTTAACTGTCGGCGCCAGATGGTTAACGGATGGTTAAATCGACGCTAAGCCGCTCAAAAATCGACAGCGGCCCGCCCGACATAGTTCGATGATGATCGAATCAAGGCGCAATGTTGGCATCAATGAGACGCAATTCATGAGCATCTGCGTCAAGACCTGTCATGCCTCATTTTAATCACATCATGATGATAACTTTAACGTACATATAATTCGGAACCGACGGCTTTAGGAAGTTCCGATCGATTGACACTCGTCAGGGGGCGGGGCATGGGATCGATAGAGGCGCCCAAGGCACGGCAAACGTGCCACGGCGCCTTGCAGGAAGGGACTGCTGGCGTGCGATCGCTGATCGACGCGAAACGTCTGATTCTGCAAATGATTCCGTGTGATCTGAAGTGGCAGAACCGCTCCCGCTCTTCGTTTGAAACTAGCTCTCATACGACCGTGGCAGAAGCGTATCAGTTTACCGGAATCGAGCGTCAGAGGAGTAGCGTATGAGTTCGTTGAGTGAACAGAATCCGATGAACCCGCAGGACCCGCTGCACTATGCACCGCGGTGGCTGCGCGAACGTCCGGAAGCCGCGCGTCTATCTCTCGTCGGTGACAATGCCAAGGCAGCGGAGGCGGCCGAGCGTCCCGCTTCGGGACAGCAAGGACCGCTCGATGCTCGCCTGGAGACCGCCGTGTTCGAATCCCTTCGCCAATCGCTGAATCCCCAGGTCATGCGCGAGCCGCCGGATCTGGAGCGCGAGCGCGACCGCCGCTCGGTCGTGTTCAAGGTGGCCGGCCGCTTCGCCGCCGCAACCGGCGTCGCCGCCGTCGTCGCGCTGTTCTTCGTCAACATCGTGCCGGTGTGGCGCCAGCCCGACGCGAGCTCGTCCTTCGTCGCCGCCGTGCAGTCGATGAAGACGCTGCCGCCGGTCGCCGCCGACGTGCAGGACGCCAAGGCGGATCAGACCAGCGCGCTGCCGGAGCGGGTCGAGGCTCAGGCCGCCCCGGCGCTGTCGCAGTTCAAGTCGCTGCTCGCGGACGCTCCGGAGCCCGCGGCAGATTCCGACAATCCCGAAAAGCCCATGCTGCAGCAGTTCATGCAGTGGAACCAGAAGACGGGTCAGATGGAGCGGGTTCGCTAACCCTCTACGACTGATCCAGCTTCCAACACTTCACAGGCGACGATGATCGACGTCCTACCGCAGAAAGCGGCAGCACGCCGTCCGCTGGCTCACGCCCGTGTGGCAGCCATCCTGCTCGCGTCCCTCGTGGCCGGCGAGGCCGTTGCCGCGCCCGGCGAGAGTGTGAGCGTGGCGCGCCAGCTCGGCAGCCGCGTCGGCCCGATCATTGGCGCAGCACTCGCGTGCCGCGACATCGCCCGGCCGCGCATCCAGGCCATCATCGAGAAATTCCAGCTCGTCATCCGCGAGGCCGCCTCCAGCGAGGCCGACCGTGACGAGCTGACGCGCCTGCTCGATCGCTATGTGGCCGAAGGCCGCAGCCTCGTCACGTCAGGCCGGATGGATTGCGGCGGCGCCGATCGGCAGCTTGCCGATCTCGAACGATCCATCGCAGCGCCGCCTCCGGCGCGCGCGAACCTGCCTGCCGTGAGCATCGGACCTGCGACGGCGCAGGCCGCGACCGTCCCGGCGCAACTGCTGCCGCCGGCCGGCAACGTGCGCGGGGTGACGCAGAGCGAGATCAAGCTCGGCATGGTCATTCCCTACAGCGGACCGGTGAAGGAGAGCGGGCGACTGCTCAAGATCGGCGTCGAGACGGCGTTCAATCGCGCCAACGAGGCCGGCGGCGTCAACGGCCGCATGCTCAAGCTCGTCACCGCCGATGACGGCTACGATCCCGCGCGCACGCTGGATGCGATGAAGCAGCTCTACGAGAAGGAGCAGGTGTTCGGCTATATCTGCAATTTCGGCTCGGCCACCGCCGCGGTCGCCATCCCCTACGCGCTCGAGCGCCGCACGCTGTTCTTCGCGCCCTATACCGGCGCCAACGTCGTGCGCCACGATCCGCCCGACCGCTACGTCTTCAACTACCGGCCGAGCTACGCCGAGGAGACCGACGCGCTGGTCCATTATCTCGTGAAGATGCGAAGGCTGCATCCGCGCCAGATCGTCGTGTTCGCGCAGAACGACGCCTTCGGCGACGCGGGCTTCGCCGGCGTGGCAAAGGCATTCCGGACGCTCGGGGTGAGCGACAATTCGATCGTCCGGGTCAACTATCCGCGCAACACGGTCGAGGTCGACGACGCCATCAATCAGCTGAAGCTGCTGAAGACCCCGGTCAAGGCGGTGGTGATGCTGGCAACGACGCGTGCCGCAGCCAAGTTCATCGAGAAGGCCCAGGGCGTATTTCCGGGCGTCATCTTCGCCAACATCTCGGCGGTTGCCGGCTCGGCGCTCGCCAGCGAGCTGATGCTGCTCGGACCGCGCTACGCCGAGGGCGTGATCGTTAGCCAGACCGTGCCCGGCGTCTCCGGCTATTCGAGCCTGGTGCTCGAATACAAGACCGCACTTGCGAAATATGCCCCGGGCGAGCCGGCCGACTACACCTCGCTCGAGGGCTACATCGCGGCGAGCATCCTGATCGAGGGACTGAAGCGCGCCGGTCCGAACTTCGATACCGAGCAACTGGTCGAGACGCTCGAGAACATGCGCAACGTCGATCTCGGCCTCGGCACGCAGCTCGGCTTCGGCCGCGCCGAACACCAGGCTTCGCACAAGATCTGGGGCACGGCGCTTGACAACAGCGGCACCTACCAACCCGTCGAACTTGAATAGGATACCGCTGGAGGCGCGACGGCCTCGACTACCACGACAAAAGGGCGACAGAGAAACCCGACATTAATTCGAAATGCCACGAATAGTAGAACGAAGAGGGTTTGAAACAGGCTGAGCAGGTGGAAGGTTCGATGGCCGTGCGTTGGTCCACGTTGATCATCGGGAGTGTTTTCGCAGCTCCCTTCAGCCCCGCTCTGGCGGCGGCTCCCGACGTCGTCAGGGAGCTCGGCAGCCGGGTTGGGCCGATCGTGGGACAGGCATCCGCCTGCCCGGACATCGCGCAGGGCCGCGTCCAGGGCATGGTCGACAAATTCCGCGAAGCCATCCGCCAGGCGACGAGGAATGACGGCGAGCGCGATCAGCTGACCCGCAGCTTCAATGGCTACATCGCCGAGGGCCGTAGTCGTACGGGCGCCTCGCAGGCGACCTGCGCGGCCGCGGAGCGGCAACTGACGGAGCTCGAACGCTCGCTCGGCGAGCCGGCTGCGGCGACGGCCCCGATCACACCGGTCAAGGCCGAAACGACGACCGGCGCCGTCACCGCCGGCCCCGTGCGCGGCATCACCGACCGCGAGATCCGCTTCGGCATGGTCCTGCCGTTCTCCGGCATCCGCAAGGAGACCGGGCGTCAGATGCGCCAGGGCATCGAGGCCGCGTTCGCACGCACCAACGATGCCGGCGGCGTCAACGGGCGCATGCTCCGCCTCGTGGCGGCGGACGACGGCTACGATCCGAACCGCACGCTGGCGGCGATGACGCAGCTCTACGACAAGGAGCAGGTGTTCGGCTTCATCGGCAACGTCGGCACTGCCAACTCGCAGGTGGCAATCCCCTATGCGCTGGAGCGGCGCACGCTGTTCTTCGCCCCTAACACCGGCGCGGCGGTGGTGCGACGCGATCCGCCGGATCGCTACGTCTTCAACTATCGGGCGAGCTACGCCGAGGAGACCGCCGCGCTGGTGCGCTACCTGATCAGGATGAAGCGCATCTCGCCCAAGCAGATCGCCGTGTTCACCCAGCAGGACCCATTCGGCGACGACGGTTTCGCCGGTGTCGCCAAGGCCTACCGACAGTTGAACATCGGCGATACCGTGACGCGCATCAACTATCCGCGCGCGACGATGGACGTGGAAGAGGCGGTCAATCAGGTCAAGGCGCACAAGCCGGGGCTCAAGGCGATCATCATGGTGGCGACCGATCGCGCCGCCGCGAAGTTCATCGAGAAGACGCGCGACGCGGTGCCGGGCCTGATCTACGCCAACGTGTCCGCCGTCGGCTCGACCTCGCTCGCGACCGAGCTCAAGCTGCTCGGCCCGCGCTTCACCAACGGCGTCATCGTGACGCAGGGCGTGCCGGCGGTTTCCGGGTACTCGAGCCTCGTGCTCGACTACAAGAACGCCCTGGCCAAATACGCGCCCGGCGAGGCACCGGACTACACGTCACTCGAAGGCTATATCTCGGCGACGATTTTGATCCAGGCGCTGAAGCAGACCAATCCGCTCGACACCGAGCGGCTGATCGACACGCTCGAATCGATGCGCAGCCTCGATCTCGGCCTCGGCACGACGCTCGCATTTGGACGCGCGGAGCACCAGGCCTCGCACAAGATCTGGGGCACCGCACTCGACGAAACCGGCACGTATCAGGCAATCGAACTTGAGTAGAATTAGCTTCGAAGGGGAAGAACTGGTGAAGACGTTTCGTTAGCAGGTCCTAAAGTATGATCGGAAAAAGGCGTGTCGGGTTACCGAAATGGTCATGCTCTTAGGAAAGGCTGGTCTGTGCATGGTGACGGTCTTATGTCTTCTCCGTCGCAGACACGGCGTCAATTCACCAGGCGGAAGACCTGGATGGGGTCCAAAGTGGGATAGTGGCAATGAACTTTCGTTGTAGCGTGTTCTTGGTTGCGGCATTGCTCGCAACGCCCGCCAGCGCGGCGGGCACCAATGCGGATGTGGTGCGTAATCTTGCGAGCCGGGTCGGGCCGATCGTGGGAGCAGCATCCGCCTGTCAGGCGATCGACCAGGGCCGCGTTCAGGCCATTGTCGACAAGTTTCGCGAGGTGATCCGGGAGGCCTCCACCGGCGGCTCGGATCGTGACGAGCTCACCCGCGTCTTCAACGGCTACGTCGCCGATGGACGCAACCGCGTCGGGGCGGCTCAGACCGACTGTAACTCCGCGGGCCGCCAGCTCGCCGAGCTCGAGCGCTCGCTCGGGCAAAGCGCGCCGAGCCAGACCGCCACCAGCCTCGCCGGGGTGATCGCCCCGTCCGCGGCTGTCGCCGCGACGGCACCGACCGCGACGCTGCCGCCGGCGTCCACGACCAACGTCCAGGGCGTCACCGCCAACGAGATCCGCTTCGGCATCGCCGCTCCGTTCTCCGGCGCTGCCAAGGAGCTCGGCCGGCAGATGAAGATGGGCATCGAGGCCGCCTTCAACCGCGCCAACGACGCCGGCGGCATCGCCGGGCGCTCGCTGCGGCTCTATTCGGCCGACGACGGCTACGAGCCGTCGCGGACGCTGGACGCGATGAAGCAGCTCTACGAGAAGGACAAGGTGTTCGGCTTCGTCGGCAACGTCGGCACCCCAACTTCTGCCGTGGCGATGCCCTACGCCCTGCAGCGTCGCGTGCTGTTCTACGGCGCGTTCACCGGCGCCAACCTGCTGCGCAACGATCCGCCGGATCGCTATGTATTCAACTATCGCGCCAGCTACGCGGAAGAGACCGACACCGTCGTGCGCTACCTCGTCAAGCTGCGCCGCCTGCCGGCCAAGGACATTGCCGTGTTCGCGCAGCAGGACGCCTATGGTGATGCCGGCTTCTCCGGCGTGGCCAAGGCCTTCCGCTCGCTCGGTCTCGCCGATACGTCCATCTTGCGCCTCAACTACAAGCGCAACACGGTCGACGTCGACGACGCGGTCAACCAGCTGAGGGCGTTGAAGAACCCGCCCAAGGCGATCGTCATGGTCGCAACCTATCGCGCCGCCGCGAAGTTCATCGAGAAGACGCGCGATCTGTTCCCGCACATGATCTACACCAACGTCTCCTTCGTGGGTTCGACCGAGCTCTCCGACGAGCTGATGCTGCTCGGCCCGCGCTATGCCAGCGGCGTGATCGTCACCCAGGTGGTGCCGGCCGTCGGCGGCTATTCGAGCGCCGTGCTCGAATACAAGAGCGCGCTGGAGAAGTACTTCCCGGGCGAGGCGCCGTCCTACGTGTCGTTCGAAGGCTACGTCTCGGCCAACGTGCTGATCCAGGCGCTGCGCCGGGTTGGCCCGCAGCTCGACACCGAGGCGCTGATCGATACGCTGGAGAACATGCGTGACATCGATCTCGGTCTCGGCGCCAAGCTCGGCTTCGGCCGCGCCGAACACCAGGCCTCGCACAAGATCTGGGGCACGGCGCTGGACGAGCGCGGCAAGTTCCAGGCGATCGAACTGGAGTAACTCGTCCAGCTTATTACGGGTTAAAAAAAAAGCGCGGCAGCCCAGGCTGCCGCGCTTTTCCTTTTGTCCGTCGCTGAGCCGCCTCACAGCGGCGGGTCGATCGCCTCGTCATATTCCTTCTTGAAGCGCGCGATCAGCTCGGCGGCGGGGACGACGTCCTTGATGGCGCCGATGCCCTGCCCCGATCCCCAGATCTCCTTCCAGGCCTTCGGCTTGGCGCGCTCGCCCGAGGCATCGGTGCCGAAGCTCATTTTCGACGGATCGGAGGTCGGGAGGTTGTCCGGATCGAGGCCGGCGGCGACGATCGACGGCTTCAGGTAGTTGCCGTGCACGCCGGTGAACAGGTTCGAATAGACGATGTCGTCGGCGCCGGACTTGGTGATCATGTCCTTGTAGCTTTCGACGGCGTTCGCCTCCTTGGTGGCGATGAAGGCCGAGCCGATATAGGCGAAATCGGCGCCGAGCACGCGCGCGGCGCGGATGGCGCGGCCGTTGGCGATCGCGCCGGACAGCGCGATGGGGCCGTCGAACCAGCTCCGGGTCTCCGCCACGAAGGCAAACGGCGAGATCGTGCCGGCATGGCCACCGGCACCGGCCGCGACCAGGATCAGGCCGTCGGCGCCCTTCTCGATCGCCTTGTGGGCGAAGAACTGATTGATGACGTCGTGGAAGACGATGCCGCCCCAGCCATGCGCCGCCTGGTTCAGCTCCTCGCGCGCGCCGAGCGAGGTGATCATCATCGGCACCTTGTACTTCTCGCACAGCGCGAGATCCTGCTCGAGCCGGTTGTTGGAACGATGCACGATCTGGTTGACGGCGAACGGCGCCGACGGGCGTTCCGGATGCGCCCGGTCATAGGCGGCGAGCTCTTCCGTGATGCGCGCCAGCCATTCGTCGAGCAGCGCGGCCGGCCGCGCGTTCAGCGCCGGAAACGAACCGACCACGCCGGCCTTGCACTGCGCGATCACCAGGTCGGGCACGGAGATGATGAACAGCGGCGAGCCGATCACCGGGATCGACAGGCGGCCCTTGAACAAGGCGGGCATGGACATGGATGGGAATTCCTCGTTGTGAAATGCGGAGACGCTCGTGATCGCGAGCATGCCCGACATCAAGCCGTGATGGCAATTCGCCCGCAGAGGGACCGGAAAAGCCCGATCACGGTCTTGCGTTGAGGCGCTGGCATGCAGGCGTCATTGGCAGAGCGCCGAGGTGACGAAGGTATCTGTGCGGCAGTCGCCCGGCTTGCGCTGCCGGCCCGGGATCAGCACCCTGGCCGAGCAGGTCTCCGCCGAGTCGGTGTTGAGGCTCTTGCCGTCCTTGTAGCCCTTGCCCTGGCACAGCCGGTCGGCGCCGAGCTTGCAATCCGGTGTGCCGTTGGTGGCAATCGGGCAGACCGAGCGGCCGGTGATCATGCTCGAGGGCTTGGCGAGGCGCGACAAGGTCTCGCCGGTCTCCTTCAGCACGTCTTTGGTGTCGGCGCCGCCCTTCGGCGCGACCGGGCCAGTGGGCTGCACCGGGGTCGCGGCGGGCGGATCCGCGGCAGCGCCGGTGGGATCGCTGCCGGCCGCCGGCGGCTCGGCGCGGGCATCGCCCGAAGGTTTCAGCGGAATGATCGACATCTTCTCGAACAGCTTGCCAAGCTCCTCCACCAGACCCGGATTGGAGGGCGGCGCAGGCTGGACGGCAGGCGCCTGCTGCGGTGGCTGTTGCGGCGCTTCTCGCAGCCCCAAGGAAGGCGTCGTTTGCGCCCATGCCGCGACGGCAGAGAGAACCGAGACGACGACCAGAAGCGCCGCCCCCGCCGCCCCCTGCCCCGGGCGCAACGGGCGCATCAGATCAGCTTCACGGCAATGACGAAGCCGGCCACCAGCACGGCCGCGCCGATCGCCACCCACAGGCCGAGATGTTTCTCGATGCGCACCCTGATCCATTCGCCATAGCGGTTGAGCAATATCGCGGCGATGAAGAAGCGGCCGCCGCGCGCGATGATCGAGCAGACGATGAACAGAAACAGATTATAGCCGGCGAAGCCCGACGTGATCGTGACCAGCTTGTAGGGGATCGGCGTCAATCCCTTCAGCAGGATGATGACGGCGCCCCACTCGGCATAGGACGCCCGGAACGCCTCGACCTTGTCGCCGAGGCCGTAGAGCTGGATCAGCCAATGGCCGAGGGAGTCGTAGAGCAGCGCGCCGATGGCATAACCGACCAGGCCGCCCGCCACCGAGGCCGCGGTGCAGACGCCGGCGAACAGCCAGGCCCGCTGCGGCTTCGCCAGCGACATCGGGATCAGCATCACATCCGGCGGCACCGGAAAGAACGAGCTTTCAGCGAAGGCGACCGCGGCCATGATCCACATGGCATGCGGCTTGTGGGCGGCGTCGATACACCAGTCGTAGATCCGTCTGAGCATGGTGGCGATGAAGCAAACCGGGCAGGATTTGTCCATGGCCCATATGCCGGTCCGAATCGGACCGCCACACTAGTGCCGCTTGCGGATCGTCCGGTCGGCCGCGACGATCGGTCGCCCCGCCACCCGTCCGGGCGCGGCCTTGGCGACCTTCGCGGGCGATTTCGGCAGCTTCTCGGCGATGCCGAGCATCAGCTCGCGCCGTTCCATCTCGCGCCAGACGTCCTCGGGCTGGACATCGAGCTCGGCCCACAGCACGGCCAGATTGTAGATCAGGTCGGCGCTTTCGCGCACCACGGCCTGGGCGTCGCCGCCGACGGCATCGATCGCGACCTCGATCGCCTCTTCGGCGAGCTTCTTGGCCATCTTGGCCGTGCCCTGCTGCATCAGCTTGGCCGTGCGCGATCGCGCGGGGTCGAGATCCCTGGCCGCCAGGACAGCGCGATAGAGCCGATCGATCGAATCAGTCATCTCGCCACACTAGTTAAAATCGATGGCCCGCATATTAACGTTCGCAGCAGGCAAGAAAAAATCCGCCGGCACGGGGCCGGCGGATCGTCTCATCCGATCTCACATCACCAATGCGGGTGATGATGATAGCCGCCACCGTAATAGGGGCCGCCGCCGTAATACTGATAGCGCGGCCCGTAGCCGTAATAGGCCGGCCGGCCATAGTAATAATTGTCCTCGTAGTAGGAACGGCGGTTCTGCGCCGCCGCGATGGCGAGGCCGGTGCCGACGATGCCGGCAAAGGCAGCCGCAGCCGCCGCACCGCCATTGCCGCGATAGTGGCGCCGGCGCGCGCTGACATCGGTCAGGCCGCCATCATTGGCCGTATTGGCGACGACGCCCTTCTCGGCCGGCGCGGAGCCGGCAAAGGCGAGTGTCGGCTGCACGGCCGTCAAAGTCACCGCGGCCACCGTCGCCAGGACGGTAGCACGGCCAAAGCGGGAAAAACTTCCGCGCTGTGCGATCATGTGTTTTCTCCGTACGATCCAATCTCGCGCACCAACTCGCGAACTGCGCCCACAGTTCCCCTCGCGAAACCCGGAGTCGAAGCCGCAAATCGCCGCAGGCCTTGCTCATGGACCATTCACATTCGATCCGACATGATCAGGCACCGCCGGCCCCGAGCGGGCAGCGAGACAGCGACGTTGTCACGAAATTGACATAACGATCCCGCGGCTCGATCCCGCGACGGCCGGCGAACTGATTAGAATACCGGCGTGACAAGACCGGTACGGCCTGCGAATACCGGCGTGACATGATGCGCATGCGACGATCCCTCACCCTGCTTGCTTTGGCGCTCCTCGCCGTCGTCGTCGTGCCCTCATGCCTGTCGCGACAGGAAGCTGCGGCGGGGGAGCCGAAACGTCCGGTCGCCGTCATGTTCGCGCTGGATCGGCCGCTCGATGGCAGCATGGCGCCACTGGTCCTCGCCGCCAGCCGCGGGCTGTTTGCCACCGAAAGCGTGACGGTCACCATCACCACGGCCAAGGGCTCTCCCGATGCGATCGCGCGGGTCGCTTCCGGCGAGGCCGACATGGCGCTCGCCGACATCAACGAGCTGATCCGCTATCGCGACGCGTCGAACAGCCAGCCGGTCAAGGCCGTGTTCGTGCTGTTCAACAGGGCGCCTTACGCGATCATCGCGCGCAGGAGTCGCGGCATCAACGGGCTCGGCGACATCGAAGGCAAAACGCTCGGCGTCGCCGAGGGCGATCTCTCGATCCGGCTGTGGCCGGCGGTCGTGAGGCACAACCATCTCAGGCCCGAGACCATCAAGCTGTCGCGCGTCGGCGCGGCCGTGCGCGAGCCGATCCTGTCGGCCGGCCAGGTCGATGCCGTCAGCGGCTTCTCGTATCTCTCGGCGATCAATCTGCGCGACCGCGGCGTGCCCGCCGCCGATCTCGCGGTGCTGCGCTTCGCTGATTATGGCTGCGAGGCCTATGGCCATGCGGTGATCGTCAATCCCGGCTTTGCGGCCAAGCAGCCGGCTGCCGTGAAGGGCTTCCTGCGCGCGCTGACGTCGGGCCTCCAGCTTGCCATCAAGGACCCTGCCGGCGCGATCGCCGACGTGGTGGGCCGGATGGATGACGGCTCCCGCGAGCTCGAGCTGCAGCGGCTGCAGAGCGTGCTCGTCGACAACGTGCTGACGCCGGACGTCCGCCGCGATGGCATCGGCGGCATCGATCCCGCCCGGTTCGAGCGGGCCCTCGACCAACTCGCCGAGGACGGCAAATTCCACCACAAGCGTCCGCAACCCGCCGACATCTTCGACGACAGCTTCCTGCCGCCCGCCGACAGCCGGCTGGTCAACTGAGCGCTCGCCGCGGCGGCCGTTCCCTTGCTAACATGGCGCCGCGCGCCCAGCGCTGATTCCAACTGCCGACACGAAGCGCCCCGCCCATGTCCCTGCTCCGCATCTATGCCCGCGTGCTCCATCTGCTCGGAAAGGAGGCGCGGCTCGGCTGGTTTCTCGCGATCGCCAACCTGGCGCTGGCGGTGGCGCAGTTCGCCGAGCCGGTGCTGTTCGGACGCATTGTCGACTCGCTCTCGGGCAACGCCTCGACCAGCACCGCCTGGCCGCTGCTCGCGGCCTGGGCCGGATTCGGGCTGTTCACGATACTGGCCAGCGCGTGGGTCGCGCTGCAGGCCGACCGGCTGGCGCACCGGCAGCGCCATGCGGTGCTGACGAGCTATTTCGAGCACATCTTGCAGCTACCGCTGACGTTCCATTCCGGCACCCATTCCGGCCGGCTGATGAAGGTGATGATCAACGGCACCGACGCGCTGTGGAAGCTGTGGCTGTCGTTCTTCCGCGAGCACTTCGCCGCGATCATGTCGGTGCTGGTGCTGCTGCCGCTGTCGCTCTATCTGAACTGGCGGCTCGCGATCCTCTTGTTCGTGCTGTGCGTGGTGTTCACCGTGCTGACGACCCTGGTCGTACGCAAGACCTACGGCATGCAGAGCGAGGTCGAGGAGCATTACAGCGACCTGTCGGCGCGTGCCTCCGACGCGCTCGGCAACGTCGCGCTGGTGCAGAGCTTCGTGCGCATCGATGCCGAGGTGCAGGGCCTGCGCACCGTGGCCGGACAATTGCTGTCGGTGCAGATGCCGGTGCTCGGCTGGTGGGCGCTGGTGACGGTCATCACGCGTGCCTCGACCACCATCACCGTGCTCGCGATCTTCACGCTGGGCATCGCCCTGCATCAGGCCGGACTGACGTCCGTGGGCGAGATCGTGATGTTCGTGTCGTTCGCGACCATGCTGATCCAGAAGCTCGAGCAGGTCGTGTCCTTCATCAACAACGTGTTCATGGAGGCGCCGCGGCTGGCCGAGTTCTTCACCGTGCTCGATGCGGTGCCGGCCGTGCGCGACCGCCCCGACGCGATCGAGGTCGGCCGGCTCTCGGGCCTGGTCGAATTCAACGACGTCTCGTTCTCCTATGACGGCAAGCGTCCGGCGGTGGAGGACCTCACCTTCACCGCGCTGCCCGGCCAGACCATCGCGCTGGTCGGACCGACCGGCGCCGGCAAGTCGACCGCGATTGCACTCTTGCATCGCGCCTTCGATCCGCAATCCGGCTTCATCAGGATCGACGGCATGGACGTCCGCGGATTGAAGCTCGCGGCACTGCGCAGGAACATCGGCGTCGTGTTCCAGGAGGCGCTGCTGTTCAATCGCTCGATCCGCGAGAACCTTTTGGTCGGCAAGCCGGACGCGACCGACGAGGAGCTGCGCACCGCCGCCGCGCGCGCCCAGGCGCTCGACTTCATCGATCGTGCCGACCAGGGCTTCGATACCAACGCCGGCGAACGCGGCCGCATGCTGTCCGGTGGCGAGCGCCAGCGGCTCTCGATCGCGCGTGCCCTCTTGAAGGATCCTCCGATCCTGATTCTCGACGAGGCGACCTCCGCGCTCGATGCCGTCACCGAGGCCAAGCTCAACGCGGCGCTCGACGAGGTGATGAAGGGGCGCACGACCTTCGTGATCGCACACCGGCTCTCGACGATTCGCAATGCAACGAGAATCCTGGTGTTCGAGAACGGGCGCGTGATCGAAAGCGGAACGTTCGATGAACTCGTTGCCAAGGGCGGCCATTTCGCGGAACTCGCGAGGGCCCAGTTCATGGTGCAGGAGAACGCACGCGCGTCGCTTGTCGCGCCGGACAGCGACGGCACCACCGTCAAGGCCTGATCGCGGGACGCTTTCATCGTGGAATTGAATGGCTGGGCTCTGTTCGCCAGCGTCGAGCCGGTATAGGTTCGCGACCTGCCGCAACCGAAGCGGCACCGGACACGCTTGAAACCCGAAAGCCCGTTTGCCCACCTCGCCGCGCGAGGCGGGTCTCAAAGGACCGGATCTGACCAGTGCAGACGCTTCGCCTGTTGTTCCGCTATTCCCCGATCAAGATCATCGTTCTCGCTGCCGCTCTCGTGCTCGCGCCGCGCTGGGCCCATGCCGAGGCGCTGCTGCTCGTCGAAGCCGACACCGGCAAGGTGCTGGAAGCGCAGAACGCGACCTATCCCTGGTACCCAGCATCAGTCACCAAGCTGATGACCGCCTATGTCACCTTGAAGGCGGTCAAGGAGGGCAGGATCACGCTCGACACGCTGTTCACGGTCTCGCCGACCGCGGCTTCGCAGTCGCCGTCGAAGATGGGCTACCGGCCGGGCACGCAGCTCACCGTCGACAACGCGCTCAAGATGATGCTGGTGAAGTCCGCCAACGACATGGCGGTGGTGCTCGCCGAGGGCGTCGGCGGCTCCATCGACGGCTTCTCGGCGATGATGAACGACACCGCCCGCAAGCTCGGCATGACGCAGACTAGCTACGTCAATCCGAACGGACTGCCTGCCGACGGCCAGATCACCTCGGCGCGTGATCTCGCGATCCTGGCGCGCGCCATCATCCGCGATCTTCCCGAGTACGAATACTTCGTCCACATCCCGTCGATCCGCTACGGCCGCCGCGTGGTGCAGAACTTCAACAAGCTGATCGGGCGCTATCCCGGCGCCGACGGTTTCAAGACCGGTTTCATCTGCGCCTCGGGCTACAATCTGGTGGCCTCGGCGACCCGCAACGGCAAGCGCCTGATCGCGGTGGTGCTCGGCGCCTCCTCGGGACAGATGCGCGCCGTGCGCGCGATCCAGATGCTCGACCGCGGCTTCAACGGCAACCAGCTGAGCTGGCTGAAGTCGCCGCTCGGCACGGTCGATCAGTTGGCCCCGGTCGACGCGACGCCGCCCAACCTGCGCGACGACATGTGCAACGGCCGCCGCCACCGGCCGGCCAGCGACGAGGACGAGGACACCGTTGCCGGCGCGGACGGCGAGGCGACCGGCGGCACCCTGCTCGCCGGCCTGCAGGCGCAGTCCATGAAGCCGTCCGAGTTGCTGGCGGCGGCCCCCGCTCCGTCCGAGCCGGTCGTGGTCTACACCGGCCCGACGCGCACCGGCGCGGCGCTGATCGCAGCTGTCGCCGCCGATGCCGACGCGCAGACCCCGGCCAGGCACCGCGGCAAGAAGGCGCATGCCGCCGCCCGCAAGGATGCCAAGCCGGCGACCCGGACCGCCGCCAAGACCGATGCGGATGCGAAGGCCGCGGCCAAGCCGTCGGATGCCAAGCCGTCGAACGCCAAGCCGGGCGCGGCACGCCACGTCGCCGCCAAGCACGAAGCCGGCGGAAAACCGGCGGAAAAAGCCGGCTCCGACGCGCCCAAGCCCGCCAAGCCCAAGGCCGCCGCAAAGCCGAAGACGGACGGCAAGCCCGCGCCGAAGGACGGCTGATCCCGCGCGGCGCATGCTGACGCAGCCGGCAACTGGCGCGGGCCCTCGGCCCGGACTGCCTGTACCTCCCCTTTCATCGACGCGCCGGCCGCTTGCCTTGAACGGCCGGAAATTCGATATTGGCGCCGCCGGCCCCGGAGAGGCGGCTGCCGATATACGAACAAGAGACGATCAGAGAGGAAGGGTCATGGAGCGCATCTGGCTCAAGCACTATCCGGCCGGCGTTCCCGCCGATATCGATCCGGGCAAATACCCGTCGCTCGTCGACCTGCTGGAAGAGAGCTTCAAGAAATTCGCCGATCGCCGCGCCTTCATCTGCATGGACAAGGCGATCAGCTATCGCGAGCTCGACGAGATGTCGGTCGCGATGGGCGCCTATCTGCAGGGCCTGGGTCTGGCGAAGGGTGCGCGCGTCGCACTGATGATGCCGAACGTGCTGCAATATCCGATCGCGATCTCCGCGGTGCTGCGCGCGGGCTACGCCGTCGTCAACGTCAACCCGCTCTACACGCCGCGCGAGCTCGAGCACCAGCTCAAGGATTCCGGCGCCGAGGCGATCATCGTGCTGGAGAATTTCGCCCACACCGTGCAGCAGGTGGTGGGACACACCCAGGTCAAACACATCGTCGTCGCCAGCATGGGCGACCTGCTCGGCTTCAAGGGCGTGATCGTCAACCTCGTCGTCCGCCGCCTCAAGAAGATGGTGCCGGCGTTCTCGCTGCCGGGCGCCGTGCCGTTCAACGATGCGCTCGCCGCCGGCCGCGGCAAGCGCTTCCAGAAGCCCGCCATCGGCCCCGACGACGTCGCCTTCCTGCAATATACCGGCGGCACCACCGGCGTCTCCAAGGGCGCCACCTTGCTCCACCGCAACGTCGTCGCCAACGTGCTGCAGAACGACGCCTGGCTGCAGCCGGTCATGGACCGGCCGCCGCATGTCGATCAGCTGCTGATCGTCTGCGCGCTGCCGCTCTACCACATCTTCGCGCTGACCTGCTGCTTCCTGCTCGCAGTGCGCGCCGGCGGCGCCAATCTGCTGATCCCCAATCCCCGCGACATTCCCGGCTTCATCAAGGAGCTGATGAAGTATCAGGTCAACACCTTCCCGGCCGTCAACACGCTCTACAACGGCCTGCTGCATCATCCTGACTTCAAGAAGATCGACTTCTCCAAGCTCAAGGTCTCCAACGGCGGCGGCATGGCCGTGCAGCGCCCGGTCGCCGAGCAGTGGAAGCAGGTGACGGGCTGCAGCATCGCCGAGGGCTACGGCCTGTCGGAGACCGCGCCGGTGCTGACCTGCAACGTGCCGACCTCGACGGAGTTCACCGGCACCATCGGCCTGCCGTTGCCGTCGACCTGGCTGTCGATCCGCGACGATGACGGCAACGAGGTGCCGCTGGGACAACCCGGCGAAATCTGCGCCAAGGGCCCGCAGGTGATGGCAGGCTACTGGAATCGTCCCGACGAGACCGCCAAGGTGATGACGGCGGACGGCTTCTTCCGCACCGGAGACGTCGGCGTCATGGCCACGGACGGCTCGGTCAAGATCGTGGACCGCAAGAAGGACATGATCCTCGTCTCCGGCTTCAACGTCTATCCGAACGAGGTCGAGGAGGTCATCGCGACCCATCCGGGCGTGCTGGAGACCGCCGTGATCGGGTTGCCGGACGAGAAGACCGGCGAGGTCGTCAAGGCGTTCGTGGTGAAGAAGGACCCCAACCTCACCTCCGAGGACATCATCAAGCACTGCCACGAGCAGCTCACGAACTACAAGGTGCCGAAGCAGATCGAGTTCAGGACCGAGCTGCCGAAGACCAATGTCGGCAAGATCCTGCGCCGGGAGCTGCGCGACGAGAAGAAGAAGCCGGCAGCGGCGGCCTGATCCGTTGGCGGGGCGGCAGCGTTGTGCGATGACGGAGTCGTGATCGCGGCGGGCCGTTGCCGTTTCCGGCCTGCCGAATAGTGTAGCGCGCACCGCGCAAGACAGATCCAAGACACATCCAGGGGAAGGAGTAACTCGAATGACCATAAAGGTTGGCGATAAGCTGCCGCAGGCCCAATTCCGCGTCATGACCGGCGAAGGCCCGCAGGTCAAAACCACCGACGACATCTTCAAGGGCAAGAAGGTCGCGCTGTTCGCGGTGCCCGGCGCCTACACCGGCACCTGCCACAAGATGCATCTGCCCAGCATCTTCCTCAACGCCTATGCGATGAAGGACAAGGGCGTCGACACCATCGCGATCGTCTCGGTCAACGACGCCTTCGTGATGAACGCCTGGAAGCGCGACACCGACCAGCGCGACGAGGCCGTGTTCCTGGCCGACGGCAATGCCGAGTTCACCAAGGCGATCGGCATGGAGCTCGACGCCTCCGGCGCCGGCCTCGGCATCCGCTCGAAGCGCTACTCGATGCTGGTCGAGGACGGCACGGTCACCAAGCTGAACCTCGAAGCCGCCCCGGGCAAGGTCGAGGTCTCCGGCGGCGACACGCTGCTCGGGCAGCTGTGACGGCGATCAGGCGCGCTGGACGGCTCGATCCGGATTCGACCGTCAAGGCGCTAGGAGCGGCCGACTCCAACGGATAAGTCCAGGATATGCGGCGAAGGGCCGGGGGAATCTCTCCCGGCCCTTGCTTTTTGCGCGCTGTCGACGTCCCAGCCCGGCCCTCCACGCTCGGCCGTCGACCGGGGAAAGGCCGCGCAATGGACCGCCTCGGAAGTGACCTCGCGAAGACATTTTGCGCCGAACCGAAGTTGCATGACGGCGTTAGAGAGGCCGGTTCCTCAGTTCGCCGGGAGGTCGACATCTTCAACGATCAGCCGCAACAAATGCAGCAGGACGACGTCCGGAGCGTCAGGCCGCCCTGGCCGGATGTACCGTCGTTTTCGACGGCGGCCGGTGTCGCGAGTTTTCGCTGCGACGTCCTGATCGTCGGCGCCGGAATTACCGGCGCGATGATGGCTGAACGGCTCACCCGCGAAGGGCACGACGTCGTCCTGATTGATCGCGAGCAGCCCTGCCGCGGCAGCACGGCCGCCAGCACCGCCATGCTGCTGTGGGAAATCGATCGACCACTCGGGCAGCTTGGGTCGCTGATCGGCTTCGACCGCGCCGCGCGATGCTATCAGGCCAGCCTGCGCGCGGTGACGGAATTGAAGCGCCAGATCTCGGAGCGGACGCTGCCCGGTGAATTGCGGGCCCGCCAGTCGCTCTATCTTGCGCGCGATGACGACTCGAGGGTTTTGCGTGACGAGCTCGCGCAACGCACCCGAGCCGGGCTGCCCGGCATCTTCCTTGATCACCGCACTCTCCTCGACAATTTCGGCTTCGCCCGAGCGGGCGCGATCCTGTCCCCCGGTGCCGCCGACGCTGACCCGGTGCAGTTGGCAGGCGGCCTGCTGTCCCTGGCGCTGTCGCGAGGCGCACACCTTGTTCAAGGCAATGCCGTCTTCTTCGACTGCGGGAAAGCAAGGGTGACCGTCGGCCTCGACGACGGTCACGAGATCGAGGCTCGTCACGTCGTGCTGGCAACCGGCTACGCGATCCCCCGAATCGTCAAGCCGACGATCCATCGCGTGACGTCGAGCTGGGCCATTGCCACCGTGCCCCAGCCGCAGAATCTCTGGAAGGACGAGGTTCTGATCTGGGAGGCCAGCGACGACTATCACTATGCCCGCACCACACCGGACGGGCGGATCATCTTCGGAGGCGAGGACGACGACGAGCTCATCGAGCCGGACGCTCGTGACCATGCCATCCCGGAGAAGTCGCGGCGCCTGGCTGCAGAACTCTCGGCCCTATGGCCGCACGCTATTCTCGATACCGACTATCAATGGTCCGGAACATTCGACACGACCGATGACGGGCTGCCTCTGATCGGCGTCGTCCCGGGCTATAAGAACGTATACGGCGCCTACGGATATGGCGGCAATGGAATCACGTTCAGCTACCTCGCCTCGGAGCTCGTCGCGACGCTGATCGGAGGCCGCAGCTCCCCCTTGCTTGACGATTTCGCCATCGAGCGCAGCCCACTCGGAGGGACGTGACGAGAAGGCGACGCCACGATCGATGACGATCGACCGTGGCGATCGGGTCAGCCTCGCACGTTCTTCTGCATCCGCGCCATCGCCACCCCATCGCGCGCGAGCTGGTCGGCGCGCTCGTTCTCGGCGTGCCCCGCATGGCCCTTGACCCAGTGCCAGTTGACCTTGTGCGGCTTCAGCGCGGCGTCGAGCCGCTGCCACAGCTCGGCGTTCTTGACCGGCTTCTTGTCGGCGGTCTTCCAGCCGTTGCGTTTCCAGCCATGGATCCAGCCGGTGATGCCCTGCCGGACATATTGGCTGTCGGTGTAGAGCTCGACCTGGCACGACTTCTTCAGCGCTTCCAGCGCCGAGATGGCGGCCATCAACTCCATGCGGTTGTTGGTGGTGTGCGGCTCGCCGCCCTTGAGCTCCTTCTCCTTGTCGCCGAAGCGCAGGATCGCACCCCAGCCGCCGGGCCCGGGATTCCCCGAGCAGGCGCCGTCGGTGTAGATGCTGACGACCGGATGCTCGCTCACGCCACTGCTCCACCGATGCCGTAGTCGCGCACGCTGGTCACCGCCTGGTGGAAGCGCAGCTTGCGGGCGTATTCCAGCGGATCCTTCGGCTTGACCAGCGCGCCCGGCGGCACGTTGAGCCAGTCCACCAGCCGCGTCAGCAGGAAGCGGATCGCCGCGCCTCGTGCCAGCAGCGGCAGCGCCTCCAGCTCCGCCTCCGACAGCGGCCGGACGCGGCCATAGGCGTTGAAGAAGGCGCGCGCCTTGGTGACGTTCAGCGAATGATCGGACTCGAAGCACCAGGCGTTGAGACAGATCGCGACGTCATACGCCAGAATGTCGTTGCAGGAGAACGGGAAGTCGATCAGCCCCGAGAGCTTGTCGCCGAGGAAGAACACGTTGTCCGGAAACAGGTCGGCATGGATGACGCCCTCCGGCAGATCCGTCGGCCATGCGCGCGAGAGATGATCGAGCTCGGTCGACAGCAGCGCGGAGAGGCCGGCCTGCACCGTGTCGGCGCGGTCGCCCGCCTGGGCGAACAGCGAGCGCCAGCCGGACACCGAGAGCGGATTCTTGCGCACCAGCGGAAAGTCGCGTCCGGCGAGGTGCATCTGCGCCAGCGCCGCACCGACCCCGGCGCAGTGGGTGACGTTCGGCTTGCGCGGCCACATGCCTTCCAGGAAGTTGATGATCGCCGCGGGCCGGCCGGACAGGCTCGAATACACCGCGCCGTCCCGATTGCGCGCCGGCTGCGGACAGCTCACGCCGCGCTCGGCCAGATGCGCCATCAGTCCCAGAAAATACGGCAGGTCGTCCACCGCCACGCGCTTCTCGTACAGCGTGAGGATGTAGGAGCCCTTGGTGGTGTGGAGCAGGAAGTTGGAGTTTTCGACCCCTTCGGCGATGCCCTTGTAGGACAGCAATTCGCCGATGTCGTAGGTCTTGAGGAAGTCCGCAAGCTCGTCGGCGGCGACGTCGGTATAGACCGCCATGCGCTATCCCAGTTGTCGAAGTTCGCCTGCCCCCGCCTCTCCGATGCGAACTTCATCACCGGACAGGCCCGTTGCGCCCTTCATCGCGCATGCCGGCGCCGGGTTCAAGGCCGAGAGGCCGCCGAGGGCGGAAAACAAGCGGCCGGCTTACTCGGCGGCCGCTTCCGGACGCAGCGAGCGCGGCAGCGGGAAGAACTCGTTCTCCTCGGCCGCCGACACCGTCTCGACATGCAGCACGTAGCGCTCGGCAAAGGCACCCATGATCTCCTCGACGATCACCTCCGGCGCCGAGGCACCGGCGGTGATGCCCAGGCTCTTGATGCCCTCGAAGCGCGCCCAGTCGATGTCCGAGGCACGCTGCGCCAGCACCGCAATCGGGCAGCCCTCGCGCTCGGCGACCTCGCGCAGGCGCTGCGAGTTCGACGAGTTCGGCGCACCGACCACGATCAGCGCGTCGACCACCGGGGCCACCTTCTTGACCGCCAGCTGGCGGTTGGTGGTGGCGTAGCAGATGTCCTCCTTGTGCGGGCCCGAGATGTTCGGGAACCGGCCCTTGAGGATCGCGACGATGTCCTTGGTGTCGTCGATCGACAGCGTGGTCTGGGTGACAAAGGCGAGGTTGTCCGGGTCCTTCGGGGTGAAGGTCGCCGCGTCCTCGGCGGTCTCGATCAGCGTCACGGCGCCGGCCGGAAGCTGGCCGACCGTGCCGACCACCTCCGGATGGTGCGAATGGCCGATCAGCAGGATCTCGCGGCCGCGCTTGAAATGGATCGCGGCCTCGCGGTGGACCTTGGTCACCAGCGGGCAGGTCGCGTCCAGGGAGAAGAAATTGCGCGCCTGGGCCTCGGCGGGAACCGACTTCGGCACGCCATGCGCCGAAAAGACCACCGGTGCGTTGGTACTGTCGGGAATCTCCGCCAGCTCCTCGACGAAGATGGCGCCCTTGGTCTTCAGGCTGTCGACGACGTATTTGTTGTGCACGATCTCGTGGCGGACATAGACCGGGGCGCCATAGATGGCGAGCGCCCGTTCCACGGTGTCGATGGCGCGCACCACGCCGGCGCAGAAGCCGCGCGGCGAGCAAAGCACGATTTTGAGGTCTGGTTTGGCTGCCATGGGGCTGGTCTGAGCTGATCTGTGCGGGCTGGTTTCGGCGACCACGGACCCCCGGGCCGGCAAGCGGGGGCGGTCGATACGCGAAGAGCTTGGGTCTGACACTCGTTTGGGTAGGACTTGGGACTGCTTTCGAGCGCTGTCAAGGCCGTTTTCTCCAGGCCATTGCGCCCCGCCCCCGGGACGGCTTATATAGGGCCAATTCCCGTCATCGCCGATGACCACAGGTTTCGCCTCCCAGGGCCGGGGCGGAGCACAAAGGAGATTTGCCATGAGCAACGCCCCGCTGATGCCGAAGGCAACTGCCGTGTGGCTGGTCGACAATACTGCGTTGACCTTCGACCAGGTCGCCGATTTTACCAAGATGCACCCGCTCGAGGTGCGCGCCATCGCCGACGGGGACGCCGCCCAGGGCATCAAGGGCATGGATCCGATCTCGACCGGGCAGCTCACCCGCGAGGAGATCGAGAAGGCCGAGCGCGACCCGAACTACCGCCTGCGGTTGCAGGAGAGCAAGGTGGTGCTGCCGCCGCAGCCCAAGCGCAAGGGCCCCCGCTACACCCCGGTGTCGCGCCGCCACGAGCGCCCGAGCGCCATCCTCTGGCTGGTGCGGAACCATCCCGAGCTCAAGGACGCCCAGATCATGCGCCTGGTCGGCACCACCAAGACCACGATCGCCAGCGTGCGCGACCGCACCCATTGGAACGCGCAGACGCTGACGCCGATGGATCCGGTGACGCTCGGCCTGTGCTCGCAGATCGAGCTCGACTTCGAGGTCCAGCGCGCCGCCAAGGAAAAGCCGCTCGACGCCAATTACAGCGGCGCCACCCTGCTGCCGGCCTCCGAGACCACCCGCAAGGACGAGTACGAGCCGGCGGGCCGCGACGAGGACGATCTCAACGTCGACGCCGTGTTCGCCAAGCTCAAGACCATCGGCGGCAAGAAGCAGGACGAGGACGAAGAGTAGGACGCGCGGCGTCCATCTCTATCGGCCATCAACAGCGCCTGCCACAATCATCGGTGTCGTCCCCGCGAACGCGGGGACCCATAACCACAGGCTTGCGGAACGGCCCAAGCCGGTCGTGGCTAAGCGCCTCGTCCTTCATTCCCGCCGCGGCGTATGGGTCCCGGCTCAAGGCCGGGACGACAGCGGTGGGGGAGGCGTGAGCTCCAGCCAAACTCAAAACTAGCCAGCAGCAATTCTCCCCCAAAAAAATGGCGCCGGGGATGCCGGCGCCATGCAGTCTTGGGAGGAACGCGACAAATCAGAACTTGTAGGTGACGCCGACGCCGACCAGCCACGGATCGATGTTGGCGCGGCCGGTGACCGGAATTGCGCCGTTGACGGTCGCCGAGTAGTTCGGCTGCAGCCACAGCTTCTTCACGTCGACGTTCAGGCCCCAGTGCCTGTCGAGCATGTAGTCGAAGCCGAACTGGACCGCGGCGCCCCACTGGTTGGAGATGTGCAGGTTGGTGACGGCAAGGCCGTTCCACACCTGGTTTGCGGCGCTCTGGTTGAAGAAGACCGTGTAGTTCACGCCCGCGCCGACATAGGGTTTGAAGGCGCCGAAATCGGTGAAGTGATATTGCAGGGTCAGCGTCGGCGGCAGCAGCCAAGCCTTGCCCATGTTGAGACCGTCGAGCGAACCGGTGCCGCCGATGGAATGCCGGGTGACGCCGAGGATCAGCTCGGCCGCGATGTTCCTGGTGAAGAAGTAGCTGATGTCGAGCTCGGGCACGACCGAGTTGGAGATCGACAGGCCGGAATTCGGCGACGACAGCGCCGGCACGCCGGTCACGTTCACGGTGGAGCCGCCGGCATCCGGCAGCACGCCCAGCGCGCGGACACGGAGCATCCACGGATTCCACGCCTCGACCACCGGCGCCTTGGTGTAGACCGGCGCCGCCTGCAGGTCGGCTGCTTGCGCCGAGCCCATGGCTCCGCAGATCGCCGCCAGCACCAGCAGCGACGACGAGAGTTTCAACATCCTGTTCATCGAGATCCCCATAGCCACCCTTGAGCAACATCTGCGCGGGCACGGCCGCGCCTTGCGGTCACAGATGTGGCAGGGACGCCATGGAGTTGGATTTGATCTTAATCAATCGGCATTGTTGCAGCGCCGATGTCACGCAACTGTTGCATCGAAGTCACGCGCCATGAGAGGCGCTTGCACTGGCGCTCAGGGCCGGTCGGGGTGGTTCATCATGTATTCGCCGAGATCGCGCTGCCGGCGGTCGGCACGCGCCTCGGCGCGCTGCCGCTGCACGTCGCGGTCCTTGCGGCAGGCGACATATTCGGCGGAGCCCGGCGCGACCTTGCCGCCGGCCTGACAGACCGCATCATCATCGTCATTGCCGAGCGCCACCGCAGGACCCTGGCTGCGGGAGGCGCAGGCCGAGAGCGAAAGCACGGCCATCAGCACCAGGGCCAAGCGGGCGGAGGTCTGTCGCATCGAACGTTCCATTCTCGTCAATCAGGCTGGTCTGGAGCCGTTGCTTGACGACAATGGGCGCCCGGGTCAAGCCCGGGCACAATGGATCGAGCTAGACCCGGCTCTTCAGCGCCTCGCCGATTTCCTCGAGCACCTTGGGATCCTCGATCGTGGCCGGCATGCTCCATTGCTCGCCGTCGGCGATCTTCTTGATCGTGCCGCGCAGGATCTTGCCGGAGCGCGTCTTCGGCAGCCGGCCGACGGTGATGGCGAGCTTGAACGCGGCGACCGGTCCGAGCTTGTCGCGCACCAGCGCCACGATCTCCTTTTCGATCTGCGACGGGCTGCGCGAGACGCCGGCCTTGAGCACGATGAAGCCGCAGGGCACCTCGCCCTTGATCGCATCCTTGATGCCGAGCACGGCGCATTCCGCGACGTCGGGATGCGACGCCAATATCTCTTCCATGCCGCCGGTCGACAGCCTGTGGCCGGCGACATTGATGATGTCGTCGGTGCGGCCCATCACGAAGATATAGCCGTCCTCGTCCTTGTAGCCGGCATCGGAGGTCTTGTAGTAGCCGGGGAATTCGCTGAGATAGGATTCCTTGAAGCGCTCCTCCTGCTGCCACAAGGTCGGCAGGCAGCCCGGCGGCATCGGCAGCTTGATCACGATCGAGCCCATCGTGTTGGCGGGCACGGGCTTGGCGGCTTCGTCGACGATGTCGACCTGGTAGCCCGGCATAGGAACCGTCGGCGAGCCGTGCTTGACCGGCAATAGCCCGATGCCCACCGGATTGCCGGCGATGCACCAGCCGGTCTCGGTCTGCCACCAGTGGTCGATCACCGGCACCTTCAATTGCTGCTCGGCCCATTCCACCGTCGGCGGATCGGCGCGCTCGCCGGCCAGGAACAGGGTGCGGAAATGCGATAGATCATATTTGCGCAGGAAAGTGCCTTCCGGATCCTCCTTGCGGATGGCGCGGAATGCCGTGGGCGCGGTGAACAGAGCGACCGCCTTGTGATCGCTGATGACGCGCCAGAACGCGCCGGCATCGGGCGTTCCGACCGGCTTGCCCTCATACATCACCGAGGTCGCGCCATGGATCAGCGGGCCGTAGATGATGTAGCTGTGGCCGACCACCCAGCCGATGTCGGAGGCGCACCACCAGACCTCACCCGGCTTGATGCCGTAGAGATTCTCCATCGACCATTTCAGCGCGACGAGGTGCCCGCCATTGTCCCGCACCACGCCCTTCGGCTTGCCGGTCGTGCCGGACGTGTAGAGGATGTAGAGCGGATCGGTCGCCAGCACCGGCACGCATGGTGCCAGCTTGCCATTGGCGAGCGCGGATTTGCGCAGCGCCGCCCAGTCGTAGTCGCGGCCGGGCTTGAGCTCGCAGACATGCTCGGGACGCTGCAGGACGATGCAGGCCTTGGGCCTGTTGTCGGCGAGCTCGATCGCCTGGTCGAGCAGCGGCTTGTACTGCACGATGCGGCCGGGCTCGATGCCGCAGCTCGCCGACAGCACGAGCTTCGGCGTGGCGTCGTCGATGCGGGTGGCGAGCTCCTTGGCGGCGAAGCCGCCGAACACCACCGAATGCACCGCGCCGATGCGCGCGCAGGCGAGCATCGCCACCATGGCCTCCGGCACCATCGGCATATAGAGGATGACGCGGTCGCCCTTGGCCACGCCGAAATCCTGCATGATCGCGGCGAGCGTCTGCACCTCCTTCAGCATCTCGGCATAAGTGAGCTTCGTGACCGAGCCGGTGAGCGGCGAATCGTGGATCAGCGCCAGCTGATCGCCGCGGCCGGCGGCGACGTGACGGTCGAGCGCATTGTAGCAGGTGTTGACGACGGCCCCGGCAAACCAGCGGCCATAGGCGCCCATCGCGGGATCGAAGATGGTCTTGGCCGGCTCGATCCAGTCGATCGCGCGGGCGGCCTCGGCCCAGAACCCTTCCGGGTCCTGCAGCGACCGTGCATGGACCTCGTGATAGCGGCTCGCAGCGCTCATGACGTTTCCCCAAGATCTGTGTTTATTCCCGAGTATTGTCACGGGACAAAGCGACAGTTCAAGCCGTCATGAATTGATCCAGATCAGGCGCAACCTGGAGTCCGGTCACTTTCCCGGGCGGATCAATGCCCTGCGTCGCGCAGCATGTCCAAACGTCGCTGCAGGGCTAGACGAAGGTCGTAGCCGGGCTTGCCGAACCGGGCATTCCGTTCGGCGATGAAGTCACGCTGTGCGCTGCGCAGTTCGGCCGCAAGGCGACCACGGGACGATTTGAGCCGGCGAGCGTAGCTCTCGGCGATGCCGAGGTCCAGCACCGACAGCTGCGGGTCGGCACAGATGACCTTCTCGACCTCGCGCACGGCGGCGGTGCATTCGAACGACGGCCCGCTGCGCTCCGAAGGCGCATTCAACGGGCGCGGCGGCTCGGCGCCGAACGTCTTGATCTCGGCCAGCATGACGCGCCGGCCGGCGATGGCATTGTCGTTGCCGGGATCCAGCCGCAGCGCCGCCTCGTAATCCGCCAGCGCCTTGGCGCGTTCGCCCATCTTCTTGTACAGCACCGCACGGTTGTTGTAGGCGAGCGCGAAATTCGGATCGATCCGCAGCGCAGCGTCGTAGTCGCCGAGGGCCGCGCCGAGCTCGTTCTTGAACTGATGGGAATCGCCGCGATTGGTGAGGAAATTCGCCCGCTGCTCCATCCGGATCGCCTGGTCATAATCGGCGATCGCCTTGTCGTACTCCTTCATGGCGGCGTAGGTGAGGCCGCGATTGTCGTAATATTCCGACACCTTCGGATCGCGCCGGATCGCCTCGTCGTCATCGGCCAGCGCCTTGTCCATCTGGCCGAGCTTCTTGTAGGCGGCGGCACGGTTGGTGAAAGTGCGGGGACGTTCGGGGTCGAGCCGGATCGCCTCGTCATAGTCGCGCACCGCCTTCTCATTGTCGCCGCGCAGGTAGAAGGCGACGCCGCGGTCGGCATAGGCCTGCGCGAAGTCGCGCTTCAGCCGGATCGCCTGGCCGTAGTCGGCCAGAGCGCGATCGAGACGGCGCTGCTCGGTATAGACAACGCCACGCAGCTCATAGGCTTCGGCGTCATTCGGATCGAGCGAGATCGCCATGCTCAGATCGGCCGCCGCCTTGCCGGCATCGCCACCGGCCTCGCGCATCAGGTCGCCACGCAGCCGGTAGGCGCGCGCATTCTTGCCGTCGAGCGCGATGGCACGGTCGAGGTCCTTCAGGGCCTGGGTCATGCCGCCCGAGGTGCGGGCACGGGCGTCGGCGCGGGCGACCAGGGCGATGGATTGATCCTTGGGCGAACTCGATGCCTGCTCGATTGCGGTCGAGCAGGCGGCAATGAGTTCGGACGGTGGCGCCTTGCTGCCCAAAGCGCATTCGGGGTCCGCAGCGAATGCAGGCTGGGCCCCGAGGCCAAGGACGAGGCCGGCCGCAAGACGCAGCGCGAGGTAGGATGAGCGGGATGAAATCGAATGGATGAAAGCGTGCATCGGCGTGGGCTCGGAATTTCGACTGTTGCGGGTTGAGACGCTGATCTCCCCGTTGTCGTCTCCGGCCGGAACCCGGTTCAAGCGGCCACGCCGATGATCAATAGCCGTCGACGCCGTTCAGCCGCCGCAGGCGGTCCTGCATCGCCTTCTTGAGATCGTAGCCGGGCCTGCCAAAGCCGGCGTTGCGCCGCGCGATGAACGCGTCCTGTTCGCGCTGCAGGGCGCGTGCCGCGGCGGGGCCGGCCGCCTCGCGAACGACGCGGGCCTGCGCGCCGTCGATCTCGCGATCGAGATTGGCGAGCTCCGGATCGGCGCAGATCGCCTTTTCCACGGCGCGCCGCGCCGCGGCGCAATTGAAGCTCGGCCGGCCCGCGACGGCCATCTGCGCGCCCATGCGCTCGAGCTCCACTGCGAGCGCGTGATAGTTGCTGCGGGCGCTGGCGTGATCCGGATTGAGCCGCAGCGCCGCGGCGAAATCGGCCAGCGCCTTCGGACGGTCGCCCTTCTTGCGATGCAGTTCGCCGCGTGCATTGAAGATGCTGGCGAGCGTCGGGTTGAGCTGCAAGGTGACGCCGTAATCGGCGATGGCGCGATCGATCTCACCCCTGGTAATGAAGATCGAGGCGCGCGCGATCAGTGCGTTGATGCGATCGGCCCTCGCGGCCTTGGGATTGTCGATCACGGCGCCGCATTCGGTGAGCACCTTGTCGCCATCGCGCGCCTCCGAGGCCGCCATGCAGGCACCGGCATCCACCGCCGGCTCCTTGCCAGGCTCGGCCGCGCCGACCGCATGGGCCTGGGTCGAAGCCAGCCATCCGAGCGTGACCAGCGCGGCAAGGCGCAGCAGCCCATCCCGGCGACCGGCTGCAGCCCATGAGGAGGCGGATGAGATCAAGGCAGATGGCTCTCTCAGGTGGTGGGCGATCCGGCATGGCACGCGGGGCGTAACCGCCTCTGCGGCGACTTCAACTATACAGCGGCAGCAGCGGGGCGACAGTCCTTTCCTGCAGAAGGCAACCCTTGCGAATGGGGCTCGCGAGCCGATCGCGGCCCCGGCTGAAATGCGCGTGATCGTGCCGCGCATTCCGCTCAAGATGTTGTGGATGCGCGCCCCGGCGACGTCCTCGGTCGTCATTTGAACCTGTTGTGGTTCCCGCAGACACAACCGCATGACTATTCTGACCGACAATTCGCGCGCACGCGGCGTCGTTGCGTCCCCTGCGCGCTATTTCTATTTCAAC
Source organism: Bradyrhizobium sp. HKCCYLRH2047 (assembly GCF_051168175.1). NCBI lineage: Bacteria > Pseudomonadati > Pseudomonadota > Alphaproteobacteria > Hyphomicrobiales > Nitrobacteraceae > Bradyrhizobium > Bradyrhizobium sp. HKCCYLRH2047. The sequence continues at coordinate 254,541 of NZ_JBNPUM010000002.1, read as the reverse complement.
ATGGCTCTGGCCTGCATGGCCATTGCGATCATCGGCTTCGCGCCGACCTACTGGCTGCCACTGGCCCGCGGCTCATTCTCCGGCGCGCCCGTGATTCATTTCCACGGCTTCCTGTTCTTCACCTGGACCTTGTATTTCGCGCTGCAGAGCTGGCTTGCCGCATCCGGACGCACGGCGTGGCACCGCTCGCTCGGCATCTTCGGCGTATCGCTCGCCACGGCGATGACGATCTTTGGCTTCCTCGTTGCTATCGAGGCGATGAAGCGTTCCGCGGCGATGGGGCAGGCCAACGAGGGCACCGCCTTCGCCATCGTGCCGCTCAGCGGCATCGCCTTCTTTGCCGTGGTCTTTACGCTCGCGGTTATCCATCTGCGCCGGCCGGAAACCCACAAGCGGCTGATGCTGCTCGCCGGCATCTCGCTGCTGGACGCCGCCGTGGCGCGCTGGTTCCTGACATTCCTGGCGCCCCCCGGTCCGCTCGGCCCGCCGCCGGTGTTCGTGACGATCCCGCCGGCCTTCGTCGCCTACCTGCTGCTCGTCGTCGCGATCATCCACGACCGCCGCACGTTCGGACGCGTCCACCCGGTCTACATCTATGGCGGACTCGCGCTGATCGCCGTGAAGCTGCTGAACTGGCCGATCAGCGTGACGTCGGCGTGGCACGCGATCGGCGGCAGCATGCTGGCAATGGCGCAATAATCGCGCAGTGTATCGCACCTCGTCATTGCGAGGATCCGCAGGCGACGAAGCAATCCAGAGTCCTTGCTCGGCCCTGGATTGCTTCGCTTCGCTCGCAATGACGCAGAGAGAGTTAGCTCCTGCAGGTCAGCCCGCCATCCACCACAAGCATGGTGCCGGTGACATAGCGCGACTCGTCGGAGGCGAGGAACAAGGCGGCATTGGCGACGTCGAAGGCGTCGCCCATATGTCCCATCGGCACCTGCGCATCCCGCTTCTTCCACATCTCCTCGACATCGCCCTTGGCGTAGCTCGCGGCCAGCCCCGCGGAGTGCTCGACCATCGGCGTCTTCATCAGCCCGGGCAGGATCGCATTGACGCGGACGTGCTTCGGCGCGAACTCGACCGCGGTCGTGCGTGTCATCTGGTTCATCGCCGCCTTGCTGGCGCCATAGCTGACATAGGAAATGCCGACCTGGCGGATCGAGGCCACTGAGGAGATGTTGATGATGGAGCCGCCGCCCTGCCCGATCATCACTGGAATGACGTGCTTCATGGCGAGATAGGCGCTCTTCAGGTTGACCGCGAACACGCGGTCCCATTCCGCTTCATCGACATCGACCACGCTGCCCATCTCGGCAATGCCGACATTGTTGTCGAGCACGTCGATGCGGCCATAGGCGGCAACGCAAGCCTTCACCATCGCCTCGACCTCGACGGCCTTCGAGACATCGGCGGTGAACGCCTCGGCCTGCCCGCCTTCGCCTGAAATGATCGAGGCCGTCTCCGCGGCGGCGTCCTTGTTGCGGTCGACGCAGAACACCTTGGCGCCCTGCCGCGCAAAGGTCACGGCCGTGGCCTTGCCGTTGCCCCAGCCCGGCCCGATCGAGCCCGCACCGACCACCAGCGCCACCTTGCCCCTGAGACGATCCATCGCGTTCTCCCGTCGTTTGTTCGTTATTCGGTACAGGCGCTCATCGTGATCGTCGCGGCGCCGATGTCATGGCCGAAGATGTCCGACAGCGTCCGGCATTGCCCGTCCGCGCAGATGCGCCACTCGCCGGCCGCGCCGGAATTGGCGAGCACGATCCGCGACAGCGGACCCCGCTGGGCCTGCCATTGGAACCAGCCATCGACCAGCCGTGCCTCCGGCGGCGGCTCCATGCCGGCGCCGGAGCCCTTGACGCGGGCCTGCACCAGTTCGAGACCGTCAGGCGTGACGCGCCAGTCCTCCTGCCACGCGGTCTTCTCGACCGAGTGGGTCCAGGCCAAGGTGAAGCCGGCGAGGGCCAGCGCCTTCACCACACCCGATGACGCGAGGCAGAGGCTCAAGCGGAGGCCGCCACGGCAGCCGGCGGCCGCTGCCGCCACTGCCACGCCACGATCACCACCGCCAGTGCAAATCCCAGCATGTCGCTGTAGGGAAATTCGCCAAGCAGGCAGACCGACGCGACAAACGCCAGCAGGCGCTCGACCAGGGTCATGCGCACGTACAGGAAGCCGATCGCCACCATGCCGAACAAGCCGATCGAGATCAGCGCCTTGACGGAGGCATAGGCGACCGCGCCGATGAAGCCGAGTTGCGCCTCCATCGGGTCGCCTGGCTGCAGCATCAGCGCGGGCGAGTAGACGAACAGAAACGGAATGACATAGCCGGCGAGCGCGATCCGCATCGCCTCCCACCCGATCTTGTCGGGATTCTCCTTGGCGATCGGGGCGGCGGCCAGCGCGGCCAGCGCGACCGGTGGTGAAAGATCGGCCATGATGCCGTAGTAGAACGCGAACATGTGGCTCGCGATCAGCGGCACGCCCAGCTTGGCGAGCGCGGGGGCTGCGAGCGCTGCGGTGATGATGTAGGTCGGGATGGTCGGGATGCCGGTGCCGAGCAGGATCGACAGCAGCATGGTCATGATCAGCGCCGCGAACAGGCTGGTCTTGCCGAGGCCGATCACCCAGCTGCCGAAGATCGAGCCGACGCCGGTCTGGGTCATCATGCCGATGATGACGCCGACGATGGCGCAGGCCATGCCGACGGTCAGCGCCGACTTCGCACTTTCCGCCAGAGAATCGCGGCAGGCGTGCAAGGTGCCCATGCCGCCGCGCACGAAGCCGGTGATGACGATGAGCGCGACGACGACGGAGGCGACGGGAATGATCTGCAGGCCGTTGCGCGACAGCGCGCCGACGACGAGCGCGAGCCCGATCCAGAATACGTAGCGCAGCACCTGGTTGGAGAAGCCCATGGTGATCGAGGTGCCCAGGATCAGCGCCACCGTCAGCGCGAGTCCCATCGAGCCCGCATACAGCGGCGTGAAGCCCTCGAACAGCATGTAGACCAGCGCGGCGAGCGGCAGCACGAGATACCAGCGCGCCACCAGCGCCTTCCAGGCGCTCGGGATCTCCGACGTCTTCATGCCGGTCAGGCCGTGCTTGCCGGCCTCCAGGTGCACCATCCAGAACGCCGAGGCGAAATACAGGATCGCCGGGATCACGGCGGCCTTGACGATCACCGAGTAGTCGACGCCCAGCGTCTCGGCCATGATGAAGGCGACCGCGCCCATCACGGGCGGCATGATCTGGCCGCCCATCGACGCGGTGGCCTCGACGCCGGCCGCAAAGGCGCGGCGGTAGCCGAACCGGATCATCAGCGGAATCGTGAACTGGCCGACGGTGACGACATTGGCGACGCCCGAGCCCGAGATCGTGCCCATCATGCCGGAGGCGAACACCGCGACCTTGGCCGGACCGCCGCGGGTGCGACCGAACAGGCCGAGCGAGACGTCGGTGAACAGCTGGATCATGCCGGCATGCTCGAGGAACGAGCCGAACAGGATGAACAGGAAGATGTAGGTCGCCGAGACGTAGATCGGCACGCCGTAGAAGCCCTCGGTGCCAAACGACAGATGCGTGACGATCTGATCGAAATCATAACCGCGATGGTTGAGCGGCGCCGGCAGATACTGGCCGAAGAACCAGTACAACAGGCAGGCGCCGCACATCAGCGGCAGCGCGAGTCCCATCAGCCGGCGCGTGCCCTCGAAGATCAGGACCGCCAGCAGGGTTCCGACCACGAGATCGACGCGGGTCGGATCGCCATCGCGCGCGATCAGGTCGGCGTAGAAGATCCACTGATAGAGGCCGCAAAGGAAGCCGATGGCGCCGATGGTCCAGCCGGCGATGCGCCCCGCATCGGTCCTGGCGGTGAAGTTGCCGATCAGGCCGAAGGTGAGCAGCAGCAGGAAGCCGACATGGACGCCGCGCACGACCTGGCTCGGCAGATAGTTGAAGGCGGCGACATAAAGCTGGAATAGGGCGAACGCGAGACCGATGCCGTAGGCCAGATAGCCCCAGCGGCCGGGACCGAAGCCCTCCGGAAAGCCGTGCTCGAAATTGTCGAACTCGACCTTGACCGGCGTTTCCATGTTCACGGCTTCGATCGTCATGATCCCCCCAACGCGCCCATCAGGCGCTGCTGACCATGGCCGCAATCACCTGAACGACAAGACTGCGCGGAAGGTTTCCCGCGCAGCCGGTTGCGAATGACCCGGCTTGCAAGGCACGCCGGGCGAGCAGCGTCCTTATTTCAGGATGCCCTTTTCCTTGTAGTAGCGGATCGCGCCCGGGTGCAGCGGCACCGGGCTGTCCTGCGCCGCCGTCTCCAGCTTGATCTCCTTGCCGGCGGCGTGCGCATTGGCGAGCTCCGGCAGCGACTCGAAGATCAGCTTGGTCATCTGATAGGCGAGATCGTCTGATACCGCCGAGCTGGTGACGAGATAGTTGATCACGGCCGCGGTCGGCACGTCCTTGTCCTGGCCGGTATAGGTGTTGGCCGGGATGGTCGCCGCGACGAACGGGGGCCCGATCTTGTCGACGACCTCCTTCGGCACCGACACCACGGTGATCGGCGACGAGGTCGACAGATCCTTCAACGATGCGACGCCGAGGCCAGCCGACTGCAAGGTGGCGCCGAGCTGCCGGTTCTTCATCAGGTCGACGGATTCAGCGAAGGGCAGATACTCCACCTTGCCGAGATCCTTGTAGCTCATGCCGGCAGCGGCGAGGATCGCGCGCGAGTTGAGCTCGGTGCCGGACTTCGGCGCGCCGACCGACAGGCTCTTGCCCTTGAGGTCCGCCAGCGTCTTGATGCCGGATTCGGCCGTCGCGACGATCTGGATGTAGTTCGGATAGATCGCGCCGATGGTGCGCAGCTTGTCCAGCTTGGTCTTGAAACCGGCCTCCTCCTCGCCGTTCCAGGCGGCCTTCAGGGAGTCGCCGAGCGCGAAGGCGAGCTCGCCGCGTCCCTGCTGCAGCAGGATCAGGTTCTCGACCGAGGCCTTGGTCGCCTGCACCTGGGTTTTCACATTGGGGATCTTGTCGCCGTAGATCTTCCCGATGGCGACGCCGAGCGGATAGTAGACGCCCGACGTGCCGCCGGTGAGCACGTTGATGAAGCTCTGTGCCTGCGCCGCCGGCGCCGCGAGCATGCAGGCGGCCGCCAGAATGAAACCGGTTGCAGTGCCAGAGATTTTCGAGAAACGCATGGATCCTCCCATTGATTTTGCCGCAAATTGGACGGCTGCGGGCGCGGGGTCAACCCATCCGAAAGACTGGCGCACCAGCCTCTCCCGCTCCCACGGCGCGAGGCCGGGACCGATGCGCCCCCGCGTTCAATCTTACATTGACAGTAACACCAGCTTGAACCGCAGGTGCAGCCCAGAGCGGCGGGCTGCCTCCCTCGCAAGGCCGCCGCTCATTGGAACGTCATGTCGACGCACTTGGAGATGTCCGAGCCGAGCCCGGACGAGATCGTCATGCAGCCGCGCACTTTCTGCTGGGTCGTATCCGCCACCCAGATCGAATAGCCGCCATTGCCGAAGAAGGAGTTGGTGTTCGCCGGCTCGGTCTCGGTGGCATCGAACTCGTATTTGGAATCGGTGTCGAACACGCGCGGCTTCCTGGTGCAGCCGCCGTCGGTCTGGACGTTGATGACCTCCTTGTTGTCCCGGGTCAGCGACAGTGAGACCTGGCAGCGGAAATATTCCGAGGTCTTCACGTTGAAGAGGTAGGCGTAGGACTTGCAAACGGCCGTATTGAGCTTGCCGGCGGAGAGACCGCGGCTGCAGGCGATGCGCTGGTTGTTGGACAGCTTGAAGTCGTCGGCCCGGGCGGATGCCAACGTCACCAGCGACAACGCCGCAACCCAACCGATCTTCGTGACGAGGCTCATCCGAATCATCCCCAAAGTGTTTTCTTGGCCTATGTTTCTAAACCACGCTGCAGGATAATCGCGAGATCGGCGAATGGAAAATCCGCCAACGATCACCGCGCTGCGACGGGGCCACGATGATGCCAACGCGTTCGCGATTTGTTCGAGACGACATCGATTGGAGGAGGACATGAAGAGCCCGTTTCTGAAAGCCCTGATCGCCCTGGGGGCGCTCGGCGCACTGACCAGCGTGAGCTGCGCCGCACCGCCGGAGCCGTGGGAGCTGAAGCCCGACATGGGTTACGCCTATGGCAAGGACGGCAAGACGCTCGCCTACAAGATGGGCACCAAGAACGCCGACATGCTGCTCAAGGGTGCCAAGAAGGTGCCGAAGGGCACGCTGTTCTTCGTCGGCCAGAACGGTCAGCTCTACATGCGGACCGCCCCCTATCTCGACGGCGACGGCAGCTTCTCGTTCGGCGCGGATGAGTAGAGGCGAGCGCGCGCAGCCTCAGAACGCGGCCGCCAGCTCCTTGGCGCCGGGCAGGCTGCTGAGCGAGTCCATCCTGGAATCCGTCACCGCAAGCAGCTTCGCCACAGTGTTGTGGCGAACGGCGACCGGATTGCGCTCATAGCCGCCGCGCTGGAAGAAGTTGGCGGTCGGAACCTGATCGCGCATCTCGAGCGGCATCGTCACCATGTCGAAGCCCGTGCCGTCGCCGGTGAGATTCATCATTTCGAGCTCGGCGGCCGAAAGCGGCCTCGTGTAGCCCTTGGCGCGTGCGAACAGCACCGACGTCAGTAGCTTGTGCGTCTGCAGCATCGGCCCGACGTCGATGTCGAGCACCATCGCGTGCATGGCCCAGCCCTGCGGCGTGTTGCCGATCTTCTCATGCGCCGACCAGTCGTCCGGTACGGAGCGCGCGATTGCGACCATCTTCTTCAGGACCGCGAGCTTGTGCTCCATCGCGCCGCGTGCCGGCCCGGACGTCCGCGCCACGCGTTCACCGAGCAGGCGGATGAACAGCGGACCCTGCTCGGCGAGCAGCTCGACGCTGTTGGTGGTCAAGAGCTGATTGTAGCCGATCGCCGTCGAGATCGCGCGGTTGCCCTTGAAGCCCGATTGCGAGTCGTGCTTGCCGTTGCCGCCGGTCTCGAAGGCATAGACGCGCACCGCCTGCTCGCGAGTCAGTCCCGACGCCGCGGCGAAGCGCGCATAGGCGCGCTTGAAATCGATGTCGCTGGCGGGGCGCTGCGGCGACCATTGGAAATGCTCCTGTGCCGCCTTCACGAGGTCGGCGACCACAGGGATGTATTTGCGCTCGCGCGGCTCGCCCTCAGGTTCCGGCTCGGGATTCACCGGCCGCTTCGGCCCGGTGTAGACCGGCGGCTGCTCCAGCACATAGTCGTCGAGCCCGATCGGCTGACGATCGCGGCGCTTGGCATTGCGCGCACGGCGCTTGTCGGCGATCGCCTTCCAATAGGCGCCCGCCTCCTGGTCGAACTCCGCGCGCGCCTGCTGATATTCGGCGAGTTTGCGCCGATACTCCGCAATCGCGGCGGGCGATGCCATCTGCGCCAAAGCTTCGCGCGGGGCGACCGGTGCGCCGGGTTCCGCGGCCAGCAGAGGCGGCGCGCCGGACCCGGCGCAGGCGACAATCAGGACAAGCGTGCGAATCGGCTGATGAAGCATGCCGCCCTTGTAGCCGAAACGGCGGCTACTTCCAGGCAAACACCGGCTGTTCCAGCTCATGCACCCGGGTGTCGCGGCCGGACAGCACCTCCCGGAACTGATAGATCAGCGCCGCGGTGGGTGCGTGAATGAGGCCCTCGCGGGCGTGAAACCGGATGACGCGCCGCGTGCTCTCGGGGATCGCGGTGAAATCGAACGCGTCATCCGCCGTGATCGTGTCGAGGCCGATCCGGTGCACCGACGCGACCTCGTCCGGATTCGGCCGCAGCGTGCGGCCATTGGCCGCCCATACGACGACGGGGGTAATCAGATAGCCCGACCGTGTCGGATAGTCGTCGAGCATGCCCAGCACCGCATCCGGCGCCAGGCTCAGCCCAAGCTCTTCCGCGAGCTCGCGGAGGGCGGCCTCGACCGTCGTCTCGCCGGCATCGCAGCGTCCGCCCGGCAGCGCCCATTGCCCGCCATGGCTGCGCAGCCCTGCAGCACGCAGCGTGAGCAGCAGCGCCGTGTTGCCGGTCTCGTGGTGGGGCGCCAGCGCGATCACCACCGCCGCGCGCTTCAGCGAGGCCGCCCCCGCAGTCGCCTCCAGCCGCACGAAACCGGCACAGCAGCCTGCGATTTTCCGCCTCGTGGCATCGTCGAACGGCATGGGCATGCAGCTTGACTACACCAGGCCAGCGACGGATGAAACGATCTGCGAGCCGGATTTCGGGCGCGACAGGAAAGGTCTTCAGCGATGACGAAATCAGCCGCGGCCAGGATGACGTCCGACGGCTGGGAGATCGTCGACACCTCGGGCTTCCTGCACCTGATCGGCCCGCTGTGGCAGCGCGTCGTCGACGGCGCCCATGAATACGCCATCGTCACCGAGGACAAGCATCACAACCGCCGCGGCCTGGTCCAGGGCGGCGTGATCATGACGCTGGCGGACCGCAGTTGCGGCATGATGGCCCGCCATGCCGCGGGCAAGGAGCACATGGCGACGATCCAGTTCGACACGCATTTCGTCGAGTCCGGCAAGATCGGCGAGACCCTGGTGTCGCGGCCGCATGTGGTGCGGATCACCCGCAGCCTGGTGTTCATCACCACCGAGGTGACGGCCGGGCATCGCGTGATCGCGATGGCGTCGGGCGTGTTCAAGATCCTGAAAAGCGAGTGAGAGCCCTACTCTCTCCGCCGTCATTGCGAGGAGCGCAGCGACGACGCGTCCGCCGAAGCCGATCGGGCGAAGGCGGAAGCAATCCAGAGTCCCGCCCCGGCTCTGGATTGCTTCGCGGAGCCTGTCATCGGGCCGCGCATCCGCGCGGACCCGGTGGCTCGCAATGACGCGCAGAGAGAGCTATCGTATCCACTCCGTCCGCGGGCGGTGATGGTTTGGAAATGAGGCAAGAATGCAATATCGCCAGCTCGGCCGTTCCGGCCTGAAAGTGTCGCCGATCTGCCTGGGCACGATGATGTTCGGAGGTCCCACCGACGAGCCGACATCGGCCCGCATCATCGCCAAGGCGCGTGACGCCGGCGTCAACTTCATCGACACTGCGGATGCCTACAACAAGGGCGCGTCGGAGGAGGTGGTCGGCCGCACCATCGCGCGCGAGCGCGACCGCTGGATCGTCGCCACCAAGCTCGCCAACCCGATGGGCGACGATCCGAACCGCGCCGGCCTGTCGCGGCGCTGGGTAATGCAGGCCGCGGACGAAAGCCTGCGGCGGCTCGGCACCGGGCATATCGACATCTACTATTTGCACAAGGAGGACCACGCGACGCCGCTGGAGGAGACCGTGCGCGCCGTTGGCGACCTCATGCGCGCCGGCAAGATCCGGTATTTCGGCGTCTCCAACTACCGCGCCTGGCGGCTCGCCGAGATCTGCAATCTCTGCGACGGCATGGGCATCGACCGTCCTGTCGTCAGCCAGCCCTACTACAACGCGATGAACCGGATGCCCGAGGTCGAGCACTTGCCGGCCTGCGGCTATTACGGCCTCGGCGTCGTGCCTTACAGCCCGCTGGCGCGCGGCGTGCTCACCGGCAAGTACAGCCCCGATGCGCCGCCGGACAAGGAGACCCGCGCCGGCCGCAACGACACCAGGATGATGCAGACCGAGTGGCGGCCCGAATCGCTGAAGCTGGCGCAGGAGATCAAGCGCCACGCCGAGACGAAGGGCTTCACGCCGGGGCAGTTCGCCGTGTCCTGGGTGCTCAACTCCGCCTTCATCAGCTCGGTGATCGCGGGTCCGCGCACCGAGGCGCAATGGGACGACTACATCCGCGCGCTCGACTATCCCTTCGCCGCCGACGACGAGGCGCTGATCGACCGGCTGGTCGTGACCGGTCACGCTTCGACGCCCGGCTACAACGATCCGGCCTATCCGATCGAGGGCCGCAGGCCGCGGGTGGGCTGAGATGGAGGAGGATCGCTACGGCCTGCCCCTGTCGACCGCCTCCACTGATGCGGCCGCGGCCTATCGCGAGGGCGTCGACCTGCTGCTCGCCTTCTGGCCCAGCGCGGCAGATGCGTTCGAGCGGGCGATCATGCTCGATCCGGATTTCGCGCTGGCGCACGCCGCCCGCGCGCGCATTCATGCCATCTATATGCAGCGCGAGGCGGCGCTGCAGACCATCAAGCGCGCCCGCGACCTCGTCGCCAGGCGCGGCACGCCGCGCGAGCAGAGCCATGTCGCGACCCTGGTGCTCGCCATCGAGGGCCGCGGCACCGACGCGCTCGACGCGACCTTGGCCCATCTGGAAGGCTGGCCGCGTGACGCCATGATCATGGCGCTGCCGCTCGGCGCCTTCGGCCTGCTGGCCTTTTCCGGTCGCAGAGATCACGACGCCGCCCGACGCGAGCTGTGCGACCGGTTTGCCGCCGCCTATGGCGAGGACTGGTGGTTCCTATCGAACCACGGCTGGGCGCTCACCGAGGCCGGTGATATCGCGCAGGGACGCGCCGTCACCGAGCGCAGCTTCGCGTTGCGCCGGCACAACGCTTATGCCGTGCATGCGCTGCTTCATGCGATGTTCGAGGCTGGTGCGCTGGACGAGGCCGATGCGCTCGTCGAGGGGTGGATCGGCGACTACGATCGCACCGGGATGCTGCACGGTCATATCTGCTGGCACCAGGCGCTCGGCGCCCTGGACCGCGGCGATGCCGCCGGGGCACTCAAAGTCTACACCGACGTGCTGGTACCGACGATGGACACCGCGCCGCCGCTCAACACGCTGTCGGACTGCGCCTCGCTGCTGTGGCGACTGCTGGCGGAGAACTACACCGTGCCGGGTGGCGCTTGGGCCGAGGTGGCGGCCTATGCCAGCCCCCGTTTCACGGGCTCGACGCTCGCCTTCATCGAGATGCACCTGGTGATGATCGCTGCGGCCACCGATGATACCGCGGCGCTCAAGGGCCGTCTCGCCGCGATCGAGCGGCGGCAGACCGAAGGCACGCTGCCGGCGGGCCGCATCGTGCCGCACATGCTGCGGGCGCTGCGCGCCTTCGCCGAAGAGAATTGGCGCGCCTGCGCGCGTGAGCTCACCCCTGTCATCGGCGACCTCGCCCGCATCGGCGGCAGCCACGCCCAGCGCGAGGTGATCGAGGACACCTACATCCTGTCCCTGATCCGCAGCGGCGCGCTGACCCAGGCCCGCGAGGTGCTCGACACCCGCCTGCACCGCCGGCCGTCGGCGCGCGACACGCGCTGGCGGGCCCTCACGACCCCTGCGCCTGCTTAGCCCTCGGTTTCCAGCCCGGTCGGCATCGGCACGTTTTCCGGCTGCAGCTTGAGACCGGCGGCGAGCGCCACCGTCTCCAGCAGCGCCGCAAAATCCTTCTCCAGATAAGCGGCCGGGTCCGATTGCAGCGAGGCGGCGCCGACATGGGCCTGCAGCGCCTCGCGCGTCGCCGCCGTCACCGGCATGGCGACGTCGAGCTGGCGCGCCGCCGACAGGCCGAGATCGAGATCCTTGCGCAAGAGCGGCGGCGTGAAGGTCGTGGTCCAATCGAGATTGACCAGCGCGTTGCTCTTGTACTTCGTGAAGGTCGAGCCCATCACGCTGGCATTCATGAAGTTGAGAAAGGCATGGCGCGGCACGCCGGCCTTCTGCGCCAGGATGGTGATCTCGGCGAGGTTCTGGATCACGACGCCGAGGAACACGTTGTGCGCGATCTTGCAGATGCGCGCGAGCTCGCCCTCGCCGACATAGGACACGCCGGAGACGGCGATCTTGGCGAGATACGGCTCGATCGTATCGAACGCGGCCTTGGGGCCGGAGACGACCGACGACAGCTTGCCGGCCTTGACGCATTTGCCATTGCCGGACACCGGCGCGCGAACGAACTCGCAACCGAGCTGATTCAGCTTGGCGGCGATCGCCTCCGACTGCTCGATACCGATCGAGGAGCAGTCCACCAGGATCTGGGGACGCGATCCAGAACTTGCGGCCACCAGGCCGTGGTCGCCGAAATACACCTGCTCGAGATCCTTGCCGGTCGACACCATCGTGAACACGATGTCGCACGCGGCGAGATCGCGGGGATGATCGACGATGACGCCGCCTTTCGCCGCCAGCGGCTCGGCCTTGGCGCGGGTGCGATTGTAGATCGACACCTTGTGGCCGGCCTTGAGCAGGCGCTCAGCCATCGGATAGCCCATGCGCCCCATGCCGATCCAGCCGAGCGAATGCGTCGCGGTCATCGTCCTCTCCTCGTTACTGATCACAGTCTTCGTCATTGCGAGGAGCGAAGCGACGAAGCAATCCAGAGTCACGACTCCCGCCCTGGATTGCTTCCGCCTTCGCTCTTCGAGCTACGGCGGACACGTCGCTTCGCTCGCAATGACGAAAATCACAAAGATCGCTCTATTGGGCGCATTGCCCATCCGCTCAGTAGCGGTTGGCGATCGGCAGCTCTTCCGCAGGAAACAGCGTGATCACCTGGCAGCCCTTGTCGGTGACCACGACCTCCTCCTCGATCCGCGCAGCCGAGAAGCCGTCGGTCGCCGGACAGTAGGTCTCGAGCGCGAACACCATGCCGGTCTTGATCTCCATCGGATTGTCCAGCGAGACCAGCCGGGAGATGATCGGACGCTCATGCAGCGCAAGTCCAAGTCCATGGCCGAACTGCAAGCCGAAGGCCGCCATCTCCGAGGGAAAGCCGAACTCCTCGGCCTTTGGCCAGACCTTGGCGACGGTGTCGGTCGAGACGCCCGGCTTGATCAGCGCGATCGCATTGTCGAGCCATTCGCGGCACTGCTTGTAGGCATCGTGCTGCGCCGGCGTGGCGCGGCCGACGTTGAAGGTGCGGTAGTAGCAGGTCCGGTAGCCCTGATAGGACTGCAGGATGTCGAAGAACGCCTGGTCGCCCGGACGCAGGATGCGGTCGGTGAAATTGTGCGGATGCGGATTGCAGCGCTCGCCGGAGATGGCATTGATCGCCTCGACGTCGTCGGAGCCCATCTCGTAGAGCATCTTGTTGGCGAGCGCGACGATGTCGTTCTCGCGCACGCCCGGCTTCAGGTGCTCGTAGATCGAATGATAGACACCGTCGACCATGGCCGCGGCCTGATTCAACAGCATGATCTCGTCGATGTTCTTGATCTCGCGCGCGTCCAGCATGACCTGCTGGCCGTCGACCACCTTCATGCCGGCCTTCTGCAACTCGAAGAACATCGCGGTCTCGGCGAGGTCGACGCCGACCGGCATGTCGGCAACGCCGGCTGCGCGCAAAAGGCTCATCACCTCCTCGGCATGCGCCTTCATCAGCCCGACCGCCGGCGGCACGGTGCCGCGCATGCCGAGCATGCCGGCGCGGCAGTTCTCAGGCGCCAGCCAGTCGCAGAACAGACGATGGTGGACGGCTGCCGAACCGAAATCCCACACGATCGGCTCGCCGTCGCCGGCCAGCAGCGCGAAACGGCACAGCTTGTCGCGCTCCCATTCGCCGATCTTGGTGCCGGACACGTAGCGAATGTTGTTGACGTCGAACAGCAGCAGCGCACCATAGCCCGACGCCTTCAGCGCTGCGCGCGCCCGCGCCAGCCGGTAGCGCCGCAACCTGTCGAAATCGACGCGGCGCTCGAAATCCACCGAGACATGGCCATGCGACGGAATCGCCCGCCCCCAGCGCCAATGCGGATCGAGATGCTCCGGGCTGACCAGATGCGGCTTCAACGCGCTGGCTGTCATGTGGGCGTTTCCCATTGTGCTATTGCAATCGATTGCAGAGCCGGGTTTATTGCATGCACGCAAAATGTGTCAAGGTACCGCGCGATCAAAACGTCGTTGCGCTGCGGCATCAGGGAGCGGAGATGAAAAGGACGTCGCCATCGACAAGGAGCCCGCGCGCAGCGGCGTCCTCACGTCCGACGATCAAGGATGTCGCGGCGCGCTGCGACGTGCATCCCTCCACGGTGTCGCGCGCGCTCAGCCCGGCCATGAAGCATCTGGTGGCGGGCGATGTCGTGGAGCGGATCCAGGCCGCCGCCAACGCGCTCGGCTATCGGCTGAACATGGCCGCCAAGGGCCTGCGCACCGGGCGCAGCGGCCTGATCGGTGTGCTCGCGCCCGATATCGCCGATCCCGGCTTCCCGCCCGTGCTGTCCGGCATCGCCGATCATCTCAACGCCGAGGGTTATGCGACGATCGTCGTCGACGTCGGCAGCAAGGGCTCGGAGCAGGATCTGGTCGACCGGCTGATTGCCCGCGGCGTCGACGGTCTGGTGCTGGCGACGGTGAGCCTGCGCGACGATGTCGTGAAGCACTGCCTGGACGCGGCGCTCCCTGTTGTGCTGGTCAATCGCGTCGATGCCGCCGGACTGCTGCCGTCGGCTGCCAGCGACGATGCCGCCGGCATGCGTCTCGCCGTCCAGCATCTCGTCGCGCTCGGCCACCGCCGCATCGGTCACGTCGCGGGCCCGCAGCACATCTCGACCGGCGCGCGCCGCCGCGCCGGCTTCGAGGCCAGCATCGCGGCTGCGGGACTGTCCGCCCGCCATGCGCCGGTCGAAGCCGTCGAAGCCTATACGCGGGCTGCGGGTCGCGAGGCTGCGCTGCGCCTGCTCGCGCGGCGGACGCGCCCAACCGCCATCGTCGCCGCCAATGACCTGCTGGCGCTCGGCGTCTATGACGCGCTCGCCGCGCGCGGCCTCGCCTGCCCCGGCGATGTCTCCGTGGTCGGCCACAACGACATGCCGTTCGTCGACATGGTCGCGCCGCCGCTGACCACGGTGCGGATCGCCCAGCGCGACATGGGCGAAGCCGCGGCGCGGCTGCTGCTCGACCGCCTTGCCGGGCGCGAGGCCGTGACCGACCACATCGTACTGGCGCCGGAGCTCATCATCCGCGGCTCGACGATCGCATACGCGCACTGACAGACCCGCGGCCCATCGCTACACTCGGCGGCCAAGCAACAACGGGAGGATAAGCCGATGACGGAGATGGTCGGCCTGGAGGCGCTCGTCGCATCAATCGCATCGGGGCAATCGATCGCGATCCCGGTCGACCGTGCCGGCGTCTCGATGGCGGCAACAGCGGCCATGATCGAGGCCGGCCTCACCGGGCTGCATCTCGTCTGCGTACCGATATCAGGCCTGCAGGCCGATCTGCTGATCGGCGCCGGCGTGGCCACGGTGGTGGAAACCAGCGCCGTCTCGCTCGGCGAGGCCGGCGGCGCACCGCGCTTCGTCGCGGCCGTGCGCGACGGCAGCATCATCTTGCGCGACGCCACCTGCCCTGCGATCCATGCCGGCCTGCTGGCCGGGCAGAAGGGCGTGCCGTTCATGCCGATCGCCGGCATCATCGGCAGCGACCTGTTGCGGGTCCGCCCCGACTGGAAGGTGATCGACAGTCCAATCGGCGAGCCCGGCAAGGTCGTCGTGGTGCCGGCGATCACGCCCGACGTGGCGCTGTTCCACGCGCCCGAGGCGGACCGCTTCGGCAACGTCCGCATCGGCCGCTACCGTGAGCTGGCGACCATGGCCTATGCGGCGAAGCGCACGCTGGTCACCGTCGAGCGCATCGTCGATCGCGATCTGATGGCGACCGAAGACTCGGCCGCCGGCGTGCTGCCGGCGCTCTATGTCGATGCCATCGCGGTCGCCGAAAACGGCGCCTGGCCACTGCCGCTGTGGGACGAATACGAGACCGATGGCGCGGAGCTTTCGCGCTACGCCGCGATGGCGCGTACGGACGAAGGCTTTCGCACCTATCTTTCCGCCTTCCTGAGCCGCAGCAAGGAGGTGGCATGACCATGCACGACGAGCGCGCGCGCAAGGAACTGCTGATCACCGTCATCGCCGACCTGCTCGACGGCGTCCGCCACGTCGCCGTCGGCGCCTCGTCGCCGATCCCGGCGGCCGGCGCGATGCTGCTGCGCGCACGCAACGCGCAAAGGGGCAAGCCGCCGGTCCGCATCTCGATCCTCGGCTCCAGCCGGCACAATTTCTTCACCAATGGCGGCGTCGAGCTGTTCGACTGCGCCGCGCAGGGCCGCGTCGACGCGTTCTTTCTCGGCGGCGGCCAGATCGACGGTGCCGGGAATATCAACCTGGTCGGCACCGGCGACTATCCGCGGATGGACGTACGCTGGCCGGGCTCGTTCGGCTCGGCCTATCTCTATCATCTCATCCCGCGGGTGATCCTGTTTCGCGAGGAGCATTCGCCGCGCGTGCTGGTGCCGAAGGTGGACTTCGTCAGCGCCGCCGCGACCACGCCGGAGGTGAAGCGGCGCGGCGGCCCGCACGCGCTGCTGACCAACCTGGCGCTGTTCGATTTCGACCGCGAGCGCGGCGGCTTCCGGCTGCGCTCGGTGCATCCCGGCTACACGGCCGAGGATGTGCGCGATCGCACCGGGTTCGACTACGCGGCGCCGGAACTCGTGCCGGCGACGGCCGCCCCCGATCGCGCCACGGTCGAGCTGATCCGCGGCCGGATCCGCGACGAGCTCGCGGAATGCTACCCGGAATTCGCGCGCGCGATGGCCGCGTAGCTCACTGCAGCGCGCCGCGGGTGATCACCTGCCCCGCATGCGCCTTCTGATGCGCGCCCTGCCACCAGGTCAGCGCGCCATTGACGATGACGGCCTCGATGCCGGCGGCCGGCACGCAGGGGGCATCATAGGTCGCGCTGTCGCGCACGCTGGCCGCATCGAAGATCGTGATGTCGGCATGGTTGCCGACCGCGAGCGTGCCGCGTCCCTTGATGCCGAAATTCCGCGCCGTCAGCCCGCTCATCTTCCACACCGCGGTTTCCAGCGAGAACAGCTCGAGCTCGCGGCAGTAGTAGCCGAGCACACGCGGGAACGTGCCCCAGAGCCGCGGATGCGGACGCTCGCCGAACGGCAGGCCGTCGGAGCCGATCATGGTCGGCTCGTAGGCGAGGATGGTCTGCACGTCGGCCTCGTCCATCGCGAAGTAGATCGCCGACGCCGGCTGCAGCCGCTTCGCGGCTTCGAGCCGGTCGACGCCCCAATCGGCGGCGATGTCGGCGAGATCGCGCCCCGCCACGTCCGGATGGGGTCCGGAGGCCGCGACGACGACCTTGACCTGCAGCTTGGCCGGATCGGTATGCAGCATGGTCGAGGAGGCGTTGTAGGGATAGCAGTCGAGCGCGACGCACTGGCAGCTCATCGCCTTGGTGATCAGCGGCAGCGTCTCCCTGGTGCGGCCGAAATTGGCAGGGCCCACCACCTTGTGATGCGAGATCACGACCTGGACGTCGAGCGCCTTGCCGATGGCGAAGCTTTCCTCCAGCGATTGGATGACCTCGTTCGCCTCGTTGCGCATATGCGTCGCATACACGCCGCCGCTGCCGGTGAGCGGACGGCAGACCTCGATGATCTCCTCGGTCGGCGCCGCCTCCGCCGGCGGATAGAACGTCCCGGTCGAGACGCCGATGGCGCCGGCGTCGAGCGCCTCCTGCACATGCGCGCGCATCTCGGCGATCTCCACGTCCGTCGCGGCCCGACCGAGATCGCTCACGACCGAGGCGCGCAGCGCGGTGTGGCCGACCATCGGCGCGACGTTGACCGCAGCCGGCGCCGCGCGCAACGCGGCGACGTAGTCGGCGAACGCGGCATACTCGACCACCTGTCCCTCGCTTGGCGATAGCAGGCCGAGCGGCATCGGCCGCGGCGAGCCCGGCTTCAGCGGCGCGATGCTGACGCCGCAATTGCCGGTCACGACGGAGGTCACGCCCTGCGAGACCTTGCAGGTCATGTCGGGATCGACCAGCACGGCGCTGTCGTCATGGGTGTGGGAGTCGATGAAGCCCGGCGCAACGATGAGGCCGGAGGCGTCGATCACGCGCGTGGCCTTCCGGCCGTCAAGCCCGCCGATGGCGACGATGCGGCCATCCTTGATGCCGACATCAGCCTCGAAGCGTGGCGCACGCGTGCCGTCGATGACGGTGCCGCCGCGGATGATCAGGTCGAAGGACACGGACGAAGGCTGGTTGTCGGTCATGAAATCTCGCGCGGAATGGTAGGAAGCCGCGAGACTATCCGCGAGCCGCGCCGATGCGTCCAGAGCGATGCGCATGTGATCTGAGCCGGGCTGGACTGCATTGGAGGCGCGACGCGCGTCCGCCGTCCGCATTTCGCCCTGGCCACCCGGGACACACGATAGTGATGGGGACTCTGGTCAGGATTGATACGCCTCAACGGCGCGCGACCTCTCTTGCGCCATCCATCCTCCGGGCAGAAACCTGCGGAGGTAAGTCATGAAAGCCCTGGTCTATCATGGTCCCGGCAAGAAATCCCTCGACGAGCGCCCGAAGCCGACCATCATCGAGCCGGGCGACGCGGTGGTCAAAATCCTGAAGACGACGATCTGCGGGACCGACCTTCATATTCTCAAGGGTGACGTGCCGACATGTACGCCGGGCCGCATTCTCGGCCACGAGGGCGTCGGCGTGGTCGACGCGGTCGGCAGCGCCGTGCGCGCGTTCAAGCCGGGTGACCACGTCATCGTCTCCTGCATCTCGGCCTGCGGAACCTGCGACTATTGCCGGCGCGGCATGTACTCGCATTGCCGCCATGGCGGCTGGATCCTCGGCCATAGGATCGACGGCACGCAGGCGGAGTATGTTCGCACGCCTCATGCCGACACCAGCCTCTATCACGTGCCCGCCGACACCGAGGAGGAGGCGCTGGTGATGTTGAGCGACATCCTCCCCACCGGCTTCGAATGCGGCGTCCTCAATGGCAAGGTCGAGCCGGGTTCGACGGTCGCGATCGTTGGCGCCGGTCCGATCGGATTGGCGGCGCTGCTGACGGCACAATTCTATTCGCCGGCCGAAATCATCATGATCGACCTCGACGACAACCGCCTCGAGGTCGCCACCCGTTTCGGCGCCACCAGCGTCGTCAACAACGCCGACGGCAAGGCCGTCGAGAAGGTCATGGCGCTGACGAACGGGCGCGGCGTCGACACAGCGATCGAGGCGGTCGGCATGCCCGCGACGTTCGTGACCTGCGAGGACATCATCGCCCCCGGCGGCGTGATCGCCAATGTCGGCGTGCACGGGGTCAAGGCCGACTTGCATCTGGAGAAGCTGTGGGACCGCAACATCGCGATCACGACGCGGCTGGTCGATACGGTGACGACGCCGATGCTGCTGAAGACGGTGCAGTCGCGCAAGCTCGAACCGAACCGGCTGATCACCCACCGCTTCAGGCTTGATCAGATCCTCGATGCCTACGAGACGTTCGGCGCCGCGGCCAAGACCCATGCGTTGAAGGTTCTCATCGAGACATAGGCGTCCTGACCCGCACGCCGCGGCGCTCAGCCTGCCGGACGCCGCTGCGCGACGATCTGCCGGTAAAGTTCGGCATAACGACCGGCGCGGTGGCGCCAGGAGACGTCGGTCAGCATCGCATTGAGCTGCATGCGGGTCCAATTCGAGGCGTTGCTGCGCGCGGCGTAGAACGCGGCGGCGGCGCGGCGCAGGGTCTGGTCGAGCGCCTCCGCTGTCACGGACGCGCACTTGAACCCGGTTGCGGCGACGCCGGCCTCCGTCTCGTCAATGACGGTGTCGGCGAGACCGCCCACCGCAGTGACGATCGGCAGCGCGCCATAACGCAACGCGCAGAGCTGTGTCAGCCCGCACGGCTCGAACCGCGACGGCACGACCAGCGCATCGCAGCCGGCCTGGACGAGATGCGCCAAGCCCTCGTCGTAGCCGATGACGACGCCGATCTTTCCGGGATCGTTCGCAGCCGCTGCGCGGAACGCGTCGCGCAGCTCGGCCTCGCCGTCGCCGAGCAGCGCCAGCTGGATGCCGCTACTGGTCAAGGTCGGCAGGCAGGACAGCAGCAGGTCGAGCCCCTTCTGCGAGGTCAACCGGCTGACGACGCCGAGCAGGAACGTCTCCGGCGCCACCTGCAGGCCCATGCGCGTCTGCAGCGCGGCCTTGTTGGGCGCCCGCGCCTCGATCCGGTCAATGCCGAAATGCGAGACGATCGCCGGATCGCTGCCGGGATCCCACACCGCCGTGTCGATCCCGTTGAGGATGCCGACGAGGTCGGACGATCGCTGCCGCAGCAGGCCGCCGAGGCCCATGCCGTGCTCGTCGCTCTGGATCTCCCGCGCATAGGTCGGCGACACCGTCGTGATCTTGTCGGCGAACTGCAACCCCGCCTTGAGGAAGCTGATGTCGCCGTAATATTCGAGGCCGTAGATCGAGAACGATTCCGGCGGCAGTCCGAGCGGCGGCAGGAAGTGGCGCGGAAAGCGGCCCTGGAACGCCAGATTGTGCACGGTCATGACCGTGCCCGGATGCGGCCGGTGGCTGTAGAGCAGATAGGCCGGCACCAGCCCGGCCTGCCAATCGTGACCGTGGACGATGTCGGGCACGAAGGCCGGCACCGCGCCGAGCCCGATATAGGAGGCCGCGCGGGCCAGCGCGGCAAAGCGGAACGCATTGTCCGGCCAGTCCTTGCCGTCGGGCCCCAGATAGGGGTTGCCCTCGCGGTCGTAGAGATGCGGCGCATCGAGCACGAACAGATCGAGCGCGCCATGGCTGCCGCCAAGCAGCCTGGCGTTGCCGCCGAAGAAGTTTGGCAGCGAGCTGATCTCGCTGGCCTGCTCCAGCGCGGTCATGACCGCGGGATAGCCGGGAATCAGCGTGCGGACCTCGACGTCCTCGGCCAGCAGCGCCCATGGCAGCGCGCCGACGACGTCGGCGAGGCCGCCTGTCTTGATGATGGGATAGACCTCGGAGGCAACCGACAGAACGCGCAGCGGCGTCATGAATTGAGCCCATCGATCATCGGCTGGGTAATCAAGGTCACGCCGTTCTCCGTGGTCCTGAACCGCTTGGCGTCGAACTCCGGATCCTCGCCGACAACCAGCCCTTCCGGAATCTGCACGCCGCGGTCGACCACGACGTTGGTCAGGCGGGCGTGGCGGGCGACGTTGACGTAGGGCAGCAGCACCGCGTTCTGCACTCTGGCGTAGGAATGCAGGTGCGCGCCGGTGAACAGCAGCGAGCGCTGCACCTGCGCGCCGGAGACGATGCAGCCGCCGGAGACCAGCGAGCAGGTCGCCTCGCCGCGGCGGCCATCCGTGTCGTGAACGAACTTGGCCGGCGGCGTGATCTCGGAATAGGTCCAGAGCGGCCAGGAGCGATCGTAGAGATCGAGCTCGGGCACGACGTCCGTCAGATCCAGATTGGCCGCCCAATAGGCGTCCACCGTTCCAACGTCGCGCCAGTAGCTGCCCTGATCGTGGGCGGCGCGGACACAGGAGCGCGAGAACTGGTGCGCCACGGCGCGGCCGTTCCTGACGATGTAGGGAATGATGTCGCGGCCGAAATCATGGTTGGAATTGGGGTCCGCTGCGTCGCGCTTCAGCTCCTCGAACAGGAATTTGGCGTCGAACACGTAGATGCCCATGCTCGCGAGCGACTTGTCGGGCTTGCCCGGCATCGGCGGCGGATCGGCCGGCTTCTCGATGAAGTCGCGGATCGTGTCGTCCTCATTGATGTGCATGACGCCGAAGCCTGAGGATTCCTCGCGCGGCATCTCCAGGCAGCCGACGGTGACGTCGGCGCGCTGGTCGACATGCTGCTGCAGCATCAGCTCGTAGTCCATCTTGTAGATGTGGTCGCCGGCCAGCACGACGATGTATTTCGTGTTGTAGGTCTCGAGAATGTCGATGTTCTGGTACACGGCGTCGGCCGTGCCGACGTACCACATCGTCTCGGAGACGCGCTGGCTCGCCGGCAGGATGTCGAAGCTCTCGTTGCGCTCGGGGCGGAAGAAATTCCAGCCCATCTGCAGATGGCGGATCAGGCTGTGCGCCTTGTACTGTGTCGCCACGGCGATGCGCCGGATGCCGGAATTGACGGCGTTCGACAGCGCGAAATCGATGATGCGCGACTTGCCGCCGAAATAGACCGCGGGCTTGGCGCGCCGGTCGGTCAGCTCCAGCAGCCGGCTGCCGCGCCCGCCAGCCAACACGAAGGCCAGCGCGTGACGGGACAGCGGCTCGGTCCGTGCGGCGGGTGCCATGGTTCTCCTCCCTGCAACTCGTTGTCGCGTCAAGATTTCCGCGGCCCGGGCAGAGGAGTCTCGCGATCGCGCTTCCTCGTCCGGTACTCACATATGACGGGGGAACAGCCAACCAGTTCCCAATGACGAGTGCAATGGGGAGCTTCAGCCCAGGCGATCCCAGGTTGCAGCCACGTCGTCCCAGCGCGGCGGGTCGGCGCCCTCGCGGGTGCAGGTGACGGCCGCACACGCCCCGGCAAAGGCGAGCGCCTTGCGCAATTCGCCCTGGCTCAATTCCTTCAGGGCCTCCCGGCCGATGCGCCCGAGCTTGCGCAACGCGAACAGGAGCCCCGCCTGGAACGTATCGCCGGCGCCGATCGTATCGACCACCTCGACCGGGGGGACCGCGACTTCGACCGCGCCGGCCTGCGCATGCCAGCCAAGCGCCCCGTTGGGGCCGCGGGTGAGGACGACCAGGCTGGTGCCGCGCGAAAGCAGCGCGTCGGCCCGTGCGGCGTAGTCGTCGTGCCCATGCAGATAGTCGAAATCCACATCCGACATCTTGATCAGATCGGCACTCGCCGCAAACTCATCCATGCCGGCGCGATAGGCGGCCTTGTCGGTCACGAGATTCGGCCGGCAGTTCGGGTCGAAGGAGATCGTCACCGTGCCCTGCGTGGCGGCGATCAGCGCACGGGTCTCCGCGGCACCGAGATCGTGGA
Source organism: Bradyrhizobium sp. HKCCYLRH2047 (assembly GCF_051168175.1). NCBI lineage: Bacteria > Pseudomonadati > Pseudomonadota > Alphaproteobacteria > Hyphomicrobiales > Nitrobacteraceae > Bradyrhizobium > Bradyrhizobium sp. HKCCYLRH2047. The sequence goes on along the minus strand of NZ_JBNPUM010000002.1, from coordinate 231,763 downwards.
TCAGCGTGGTCGATCCGACATGGATGGCGTCGATGTCAGCAAAAGGGATGCTGCCGGGTCTGAACGTCCATTTCCGCGCGGCGGTGTCGGCGTCGTAGAAGGCATACTGCGCCTCGCTGCCGACATGGCGCACGAAAGCGAGCGTGGTCTGGTCCGGGCTGCGCGTGGCGTAGCCGAGGTCGACGTTCGAGCCTTGGGCGTGCGCTGCGATCATGCTGCCGAACAGGTCGGTCGAGATGCCGCCGACGAAGCCCGTCGGCGCGCCGAGCCGGGCCACGCCGACGGCGACGTTCAGGCACGAGCCGCCGACCACCGGCCGCAAGGCATCGCGCCCGTCGGGCAATCTGGCCGGGACGAAATCGATCAGCGCATCACCGCAGCTCAGGATCATGGTCATGCCTCCCCGTGGCCCCCATGCATCATGGAACGGCTGTCGCGATCAAGCGTCCGCAGCATGCCGTGGATGCGCCGCTTGCGGCGGTGAAAGGCCGCGATGTTCGGATCGGTCGGATCGCTGAGACGCCCGAGCGAGGACATCGAGGCCATCGTGTCGCCGATCGAGCGGAAGGCGCCGCTGGCGACCGCGCCCAGCATGGCCGCCCCGAGCAGCACCGGCTCCTGGGTGCCCGGCAGCGCCACCGTCAATCCCGTCGTATCGGCCATGATCTGGCGCACCAGCGGGCTGCGCGAGGCGCCGCCCGCCATGACCAGCGTCCGGCTGGTGACACCGTTGGCGGCGAAGGCATCGATGACGTCGGCCAGGCCATAGGCGAGCCCGCACAACCCCGCCACGAACAGCCGCTCCAGCGCCGCGATATCGGCATCGAGATCGAGGCCGGCGATGATGGCGCGCGAGTCTGGGTCAGCATAGGGCGAGCGGTTGCCGAGAAATTCTGGGAGAATGTGGAGATCACGCGCCAGCAGCGCCGCGCTGCCGGCATTCGGCACCCGCGCCATGATCCGCTTTTCGAGCAGGCTGATCAGGTCGAGCCCTTCTGCGCGCGCCGCAGCGGTCGCCTCGACAGAAGCCGGGTGCGAGCGCAGCAGATGGTCGATCGCCGCGCCCGCGGCGGACTGGCCACCCTCGTTGAGCCAGAACCCGGGCACCATGCCTTGATAATAAGGTCCCCATACGCCGGGCACGAAGGACGGCGCCTGCGTCGTCGCCATGATGCAAGCCGAGGTCCCCATGATGTAGGCGAGGCGGTCGCCGACATTCACCTCACCGCCGTCGGCCGCGCGGCCGCCGATGGCGCCGATGCCGCCGGCATGGGCATCGATCAGCGCGGCTCCGACCGGCGTGCCCGGGGCCAGCCCAAGTTCGTCCGCCGCAGCGAGCGACAGCCCGCGGCCGAGCGGCGTGCCGGGTGCCACGATCTCGGTGCCGATCCGCGCGTAGTCGTCTGCGACGAAATCGTCCAGCCCGATGCGCCGGAAATAGGCCGCGCTCCAGCGCGTCTCGTGCGCGAGATAATTCCATTTGCAGGTGACGGTGCACATCGAGCGCGCCAGCGAGCCTGACGCGCGCCAGGTCAGGAAGTCGGCCAGATCGAAGAAGTGGCCGGCGGCGTCGAAGCTCTTGCGGAGATGCCGCTTCAGCCACAAGAGCTTGGGCATCTCCATTTCCGGCGAGATCGAGCCGCCGACATAGCGCAGCACGTCGTCCCCGGTCGCATTGATGTCGCGTGCCTCCGTCAGCGCGCGATGATCCATCCAGACGATGACGTTGCGGCGGGCGTCGCCGGAGCTGCTGACCGTGACCGGCGCGCCCGTGGGATCGAGCGCCACCAGCGAGCAGGTCGCATCGAAGCCGATGCCCCTGATCAGATCCGGCGCGATCCCCGCTTCCGCCAGCGCGGCTTTGACCGACGCGCAGCACGCGCGCCAGATGTCGTCGGACGACTGTTCGACGACATCACCGGCCTCGTGCCAGGTCTGGATCGGATGCCGCGCCGCGGCAAGCAGCCGGCCGTGACCGTCGAAAATCCCGGCGCGCGTACTGGTTGTGCCGACGTCGACACCGATGAACGCCTGCCGCATGTTTCGCTCCCGTCAATTTGACGAGAGCTTACCAGCAAGTGTAGCCGCCATCGACAACGACGACGCTGCCGGTCATCAAACTTGCCGCCTCGGAGGCCAGGAACAGCACCACCGAGGCGATCTCCTCGACCTGACCCATGCGGCCCATTGGGGTTCCGCCGATCCAGGCGTCGTACATGCGCGGATTGCTCTTCACGAAGGCGTTGAGCGGCGTCTCGATATAGGTCGGCGCCACCGCGTTGACGCGGATGCCCCGCGCGCCCCACTCGGCCGCCAGCGACTTGGTCAGATGGTGCACCGCAGCCTTGGAGGCGTTGTAGAAGCACTGCTCCTGCGGCTTGTTGACGATGAATCCGGACATCGAGCCGATATTGACGATGCTGCCGCTCTTGGCTGCCAGCATGTGCTGGCCGAAGGCGCGGCAGCACCAGAAGGTGCCGTTGAGGTTGACATCGAGCACGTTGAGCCAGTGCTCGTCGGTGACGGTCTCGGCCGGTGTCTCGCTGCGCGCGATGCCGGCATTGTTGACGAGGATGTCGACCTTGCCGTAGCGCGCCACCAGATCGTCGGCGACCGCCGCAACCTGCGCCGAATTGGTCACGTCCATCAGCGCGGTCTCGGTGGTGAAGCCCTTGGCCTTCATCGCCGCCTGCGCGTCCGCGGCCGCCTTCGCATCCCGATCGGCGATCACCACATGCGCGCCCGCCTCCGCCAGCGCCTCGACGCAGGCCAGGCCGATGCCCTGCCCGCCGCCGGTGACCAACGCGGTCTTGCCGTTCAGTTTGAATTTTTCGAGATACATCGTCGTGGTCCGTTGTTGTCGTTGACGCCCGGAGGGGACGTCACCTCTCATGCGAAGATCGAATTGCCGCTCTGGTCGAAGCGGTAGATGCGGCTGGGCTCGGGCCGCAGCGTTACAGCGTCGCCGGCACTGAGCCGTTTCTCGCCGACGACGCGCACTGTCAGCGTGCCCAGCGCGCCGGCGTCGACGTAGAGAAAGGTGTCGCTGCCGAGATGCTCGGCGATCACGACCTTGCCGAGCCAGCCCCCGCCGCCCTCATCGACGACCGCGACATGCTCGGGCCGCACGCCGATCGTGGTCGCATGGTGTTTGTCCGCTTCCGCGCCGGTGATGAAGTTCATCTTCGGCGAGCCGATGAAGCCGGCGACGAACAGATTGGCGGGTCGCTGATAGAGCTCGATCGGCGAGCCATATTGCTCGATGCGGCCGGCGTTCAGCACCACGATCTTGTCGGCCATGGTCATGGCCTCGACCTGGTCGTGCGTGACGTAGATCGCCGTGGTCCCGAGCTGCTTCTGCAGCCGCGTCACCTCGAGCCGCATCTGCACCCGCAGCGCGGCATCGAGATTGGATAGCGGCTCGTCGAACAGGAACGCTTTCGGCTCGCGCACGATGGCGCGGCCGATCGCGACGCGCTGGCGCTGGCCGCCGGAGAGCTCGCGCGGCTTGCGGTCGAGATAGGGCGTGAGGTTCAAGGTCGCCGCGGCGGCCTCGACCTTGCTGTTGATCTCGGCCTTTGGCAGCCCGGCCATCTTCAGGCCGAAGGCGATGTTGCCGCGCACGCTCATATGCGGATACAGCGCATAGGACTGGAACACCATCGACAGGCCGCGCTTGGCCGGCGGCACGTCGACGACATTGTTGCCGTCGATCAGGATGCGGCCGCCGGAGACATCTTCCAGCCCTGCGATCAGGCGCAGCAGCGTGGTCTTGCCGCAGCCGGAGGGGCCGACGAACACCACGAAGGCACCGTCGGGAATGTCGAGGTCGGCGCCCTTGATGATGTGGACCGGCCCGAACGATTTCTGCACACCCTCAAGCGTGATCCGTCCCATGATTCAGCCCCTTTATTACTTCACTGCGCCGAAGGTCAGCCCGCGCACGAGCTGCTTCTGGCTGAACCAGCCGATGATCAGGATCGGCGCGATCGCGAGCGTCGAAGCCGCCGACAGCCGCGCCCAGAACAGGCCTTCGGGGCTCGAATAGGAGGCGATGAAGGTCGTCAGCGGCGCCGCCTCCAGGGTCGACAGGTTCAAGGTCCAGAACGCCTCGTTCCAGGCCAGTATCAGGTTGAGCAGCAGGGTCGAGGCGAGGCCCGGGATCGCCATCGGCGTCAGCACGTAGATCAGCTCGCGCCCGATCGTGGCGCCGTCCATTCGCGCTGCCTCGAGAATGTCCTTGGGAATCTCCTTGAAGTAGGTGAACAGCATCCAGATCACGATCGGCAGATTGCCGAGGCACAGGATGAAGACCAGCCCAGTCCGCGTATCGAGCAGCCCCATGTTCTTGTAGATCAGATAGATCGGAACGAGCACGCCGACCGGCGGCATCATCTTGGTCGACAGCATCCAGAGCAGGATGTCCTTGGTGCGCTTGGTCGGCGCAAACGCCATCGACCACGCCGCCGGAATGGCGATCAGCATCGCAATGAGCGTCGAGCCGCCGGCGACGATCAGCGAGTTCAGCGCGTGGTGCAGATAGTCGCTGCGCTCCTGCACGGTGACGTAGTTCTCGGTGGTCCAGTGGAAGAACAGGAACGACGGCGGCGTCGCGAACGCCTCGAGCTCGGTCTTGAAGCTCGCCAGCACCATCCACAGGATCGGGAAGAAGATCACGAAGCCCGCAAGCCAGGCGGCGACGGTGGAGATCGCGACATGACGTCCGGTGACCTTGCGCGCCATGGTGTTACGCCTCGAGGTTACGGCCGACGATGCGGACCAGGAAGAAGGCGACGATGTTGGCGATGACCACCGCGACGAGGCCGCCGGCCGAGGCGGTGCCGACGTCGAACTGGATCAGCGCCTGCGAATAGACCAGGAAGGCGATGTTGGTGGTCTGCAGCCCCGGCCCGCCGCCGGTTGTGACGAAGATCTCGGCAAACACCGTGAGCAGGAAGATGGTCTCGATCAGGATCACCACCGTGATCGGGCGCGCCAGATGCGGCACAGTCAGGTAGATGAAGCGCGACAGCGCGCTGGCGCCGTCCATCTCGGCGGCCTCCTTCTGCTCCTCGTCGAGCGACTGCAGCGCGGTCAGCAGGATGAGCGTGGCGAACGGCAGCCACTGCCAGGCCACGATGAAGATGACCGCGAGCAGCGGCGCGTCGGTGAACCAGTCGACCGGTGTCATTCCGAGCGAGGTCGCGATCCACGCGAACAGGCCGGACACCGGGTGCATCAGCAGGTTCTTCCACACCAGCGCGCTGACCGTCGGCATCACGAAGAACGGCGCGATCACCATCAGGCGGATGATGTTGCGGCCGATCACGGGCTGGTCGAGCAGGATCGCAAGGGGAATGCCGAGGCCGATGGTCAGCAGCAGCACCGAGCCGACCAGCACCAGCGTATTCTGCAGCGAGGCGAGGAAGGCCGGATCGGTGAGGAAGTAGGTGAAGTTCTCGAAGCCGACGAAGCTTTCCGAGCCGGGATCGAGCAGGCTGTAATGCAAGGTCGAGAAGTAGATCGTCAGCGCCAGCGGCACGATCATCCAGATGAACAGCAGAATCACCGCCGGCGACATCAGCGCCCGGGCGAGCAGTTGCGTCTGTCTGGTGGCCATTGCTGCTGTCCGTCTGCTCGATGAACTGCTTGCTCGGTAAAAACCGCCGTCGTTGCGAGCGAAGCGAAGCAATCCAGGGTCGCGGGCGTGACTCTGGATTGCTTCGTCGCTTCGCTCCTCGCAATGACGGAGTCCGGGGCTTCCCGTAGGGTGGGCAAAGGCGCGAAAGCGCCGTGCCCACCATCTTAACCGTTGTCGTGACGCGGTGGGCACGCTTCGCTTTGCCCACCCTACGAATGCTCGCAGGTCCCATCCGCATCGGAGAGAAAATGCGGCCATCCCTGTGGGGAGGGATGGCCGCCAGTGATCAGCTCGGGAGGAGTTTCTTGTCGAGCTGATAGACTTGGCGCGCCTATTTGATGTAGCCGGCGCGTTTCATCTCACGTTCGGTGGCGGACTGTGCCGCCGCGAGCGCCGCATCCACTGTCATCGATCCGGCGAGCGCGGCAGAAAACTGCTGCCCGACCGCGGTGCCGATGCCCTGGAATTCAGGAATGGCGGCGTATTGCACGCCGACATAAGGCACCGGCTTCACCGTCGGATGGTTCGGATCGGCGGCGTCGATCGAAGCCAAGGTCAGCTTGGCGAACGGCGCGACCTTCAGGTACTCCTCGTTCTTGTAGAGCGAGGTGCGCGTCCCCGGCGGCACGTTGGCCCAGCCATCCTTCGAGGCGACGAGCTTGAGATAGTCCTTGCTGGTCGCCCAGGCGATGAACTTCTCCGCCGCCTCGACCTTCTTGGAGCCGGCGGGCACCGCGAGGCTCCAGGCCCACAGCCAGTTGGCGTTCTTGCCGAGGCCGGTGTTCGGCGCCAGCGCGAAGCCGACCTTGTCGGCGACCTTGGACTCCTTCGGATTGGTCACGAACGAGGCCGCCACGGTGGCGTCGATCCACATCGCGCATTTGCCGGAGTTGAACAGCGCGAGGTTCTCGTTGAAGCCGTTGGAGCTGGCGCCGGGAGGGCCGGCCTCCTTCATCAGCTCGACATAGGTCGACAGCGTCTTCTTCCATTCCGGCGTGTTGAATTGCGGCTGCCACTTCTCGTCGAACCAGCGCGCGCCGAACGAGTTCGACATCGCGGTCAGGAACGCCATGTTCTCGCCCCAGCCGGCCTTGCCGCGCAGGCAGACGCCGAACACGCCGGCCTGCTTGTCGGTGAGCTTCTTGGCGGCGTCGATGACGAAGTCCCAGGTCGGGCTCTCCGGCATCTTCAGCCCGGCCTTGTCGAACAAATCGGTGCGATACATCACCATCGAGCTCTCGCCATAGAACGGCGCGGCGTAGAGCTTGCCGTCGACGGACACGGCGTCCTTGATCTTCGGCAGGATGTCGTTGGCATCATAGTCGGCACCGAGCTTGTCGAGCGGCACCAGCCAGTTCTTCTTGGCCCAGATCGGCACCTCGTAGGTGCCGATGGTGAGGATGTCGAACTGGCCGCCCTTGGTGGCGATGTCGGTGGTGACGCGCTGGCGCAGCACGTTCTCTTCCAGGGTCACCCATTTCACGGAGATGTCGGGATTGGCCTTGGTGAATTCGCTGGTGAGGCCCTGCATCCGGATCATGTCGCCGTTGTTGACGGTGGCGATGGTCAGGCTCGTCTCCGCCAGTGCGGGCGTAACTGTCAGCAGCGTGGCGGCGCCCATCAGGGCGGCAAGCGTGCTCGTCCGAGTGAAGATGGTCTTCACGGTCTCCTCCCTTCCCGTGTCTTTTGAATATATGCTCACGGGCTGAGCTGATGTTCACAACACTGGTCGGGCTTTGTCAAGCATGCGCCGGCGCCCACAGGTTGTGCGGCGCGACAGAGATCGGACTTTGATAGAAGGAAGCGCAGCGCCGCGGGCATTCACCCCAGGACGGCGCGCGCCGTGGCCTCGTCGGTGATCAGGCCATTGATGAGACGACCGGTCAGCGCGGCGCGGATCGCCGGGATCTTCGCCGGCCCCAGCGCCGCCGCGATGGTCATGGCGCGGGCCGGCACCTCGGGCGGAATGCTGGTGAGCCGGCGGTTGGTGCCGCCAGCGATCACCTTGCCGCCGGCGTCATAGGCCCAGCCGGTGATCTCGCCGATGGCCCCGAGCCGCATCATCTCGGTGAGCTCGTCGCGGGTGACGAAGCCGTCGACATGCATCTGCGCCTTCTGGTCCATCTGGCCGATGCCGACCAGTTTGAGATCGGCCTTGTCGGCGACCGCCTTGACCTTGGCGATGGCATCCAGCCGGACCATGCGGTCGCGCTCGTCCTCGCTGCCCATCAGGAACGGCAGCGGCATCGGATAATGCCGCGCGCCGGTGCGGTCGGCGAGCCGGCCGACGGTGTCGAAGAAGCTGGCGGAGCCGTCGGCCAGGATGTTGCCGACCAGCGAGACGATCTGGTGCTCGGGACGGTCGACCGGCGAGACGCGCTCGACCGCGGCGCGCACCGCCCGCCCCGTTCCGAGCGCAATGATGACCGGCGTCTCGGCGCGCAAGGTCGTCTCCAGCAGGTTGGCGCAGCGCTCGGCGATCCCCGCGGCGCCCGCCGGGGCGGCCGGATCGGTCGGTACCACCTCGCAATGCACCAGCGCGAACCGCTCCCTGAGCTGCGCCGCGAGCGCCATGCAGGACGCGATCGGGTGTTCGAGTCGGAAGGTGATCAGCCGCTCGGCGAGGCACAGCGACACCAGCCGCTGCGCCGAGGCGCGCGACACCTGCAGCATCCGGGCGATCTCGTCCTGGGTGTGGCCGGCGATGAAATACAGCCAGCCGGCGCGGGCGGCGTCGTCGAGCCGGGATTTTTCGCTGTCGCCTGCCATGACGCAGAGCGGTCTCCTTCTCAGACACGTCGTCCCCCGGCCGAGCAGGGGCACGACGGTGATCGGCCGGCACTATGGCATGGCCGCCACGGCGCCGGGAACCGAAGCCCGCCACCATCCCCAGCCGGACGCGGCCGGGTCATTCGGACCAGATCATATGCCCCGATCATGGGCAATAGCCCAAGCTCGGAAGGTTGCAACCCAAGCCCCGGAACCTCGCTCGCCGCACGACGGCTGCGCATCCGCGAGGGATGCGGCGCCTCGGCCGGCCGCTTAGCTCGGAGGCATGGCCCTCCCTGCTCTCGCCCGCCCCCGCCGCGCCGCCCCGATGTTCGTCTGCCGCAAATGCCTGAAGCGCAGCGATGACCCCAAGGAAATCAGGAAGGCCATCAAGAACGCGCTGAAATCCCCGGACGGCCCCGGCAACGGCGCGGGCGAGAAGCCGGCGCGCATCGTCATGACGAGCTGCTTCGGCCTGTGCCCGAAGCGGGCGGTCGTGGTCACCGGCGGCGTCCGCGCGGCGCGTGGCGAATATGTACTCGTCTCCGCAGCCAAGGACGTGCCCAGCGCCTTGGCGCTGCTGCGCGATGATCCGAACAGGCCGGGTTGAGATCGTGATGGTGAACAGGACCTTACGCCGGACGCTCGAGTCTCATCGGCGGTCTTGACGCTTGCTTGGTGCGCCGCGGGCTTAGCTGACGCATCACGTCACCAGCAAGCGCCGCCATGAGCCCCACCGCCACCATCGCAGTCTCCGGCATGCAGGCCGCCTCGCGCCGGCTCGAGGTGTCCGCCTCGAACATCGCCAATGCCCGGAGCACGGGCGCGCTGCCCAATGCCGACGGCACGCTGCCGGCCGGCGCGCCGAAGGCCTACGACCCGCTCGCGCTGGTGCAGAGCGACGTCGCCGGCGGCGGCACGCAGACGACCATCACCCGGTCGAGCTCGGGCACGTCCGCGAGCTACGATCCCTCCGCGCCATTCGCCAACAAGGACGGCCTGGTCGCCGCGCCCAACGTCGATCTCGCGCAGGAGATGATCAGCCAGCTCGTCGCCAAATACAGCTTTGCCGCGAACGCGAAAGTGCTGAAGGCGAGCGACGAGATGAGCCGCACCGTGATCGACATGAAGGTGTGAGCGCGACCGCGTGGGAAAATCTCGCTAGGCGCTCTTCGCGACCACGCCCTGCCCGGCGCGCTCGCCCGTCACCTCGCCGGCCGGCTCCGGGCTCAGCCAACGATAGATGAAGCCGCCGGCCGCGCCACCGAGCAGCGGCGCCACCCAGAACAGCCAGAGCTGCGCCAGCGCCCAGCCGCCGACGAACAGCGCCGGCCCGGTGCTGCGCGCCGGGTTCACCGAGGTGTTGGTGACGTGGATGCTGATGAGATGAATGAGCGTCAGCGCGAGCCCGATCGCCAGCGGCGCAAATCCGGCCGGCGCCTTGCCATGGGTCGCGCCCATGATGACGAACAGGAACATCATCGTCAGCACGACCTCGCTGAGCAGGCAGGCCCCCAGCCCATATCTGCCGGGCGAATGCTCCGCATAGCCGTTGGCGGCAAAGCCGCCGGCCATGCTGAAGTCCGGCGCGCCGCTGGCGATCGCATACAGCACGGCCGCACCGACGATCGCGCCGACCACCTGCGCGATGACGTAGGGCACGATCAGGCTGCTCGGGAACCGCCCGCCGCACGCCAGCCCCACCGTCACGGCCGGATTGAGATGACAGCCCGAGATGTGCCCGATCGCATAGGCCATCGTCACCACGGTGAGCCCGAACGCCAGCGCCACGCCGAGCATCCCGATCCCGACATCAGGCACCCCGGCCGCGATCACCGCACTGCCGCAACCGCCGAAGGTGAGCCAGAACGTCCCGATCGCCTCCGCCACGAGCTTGTTGTTGTTGCCGTTCATCATCGCCTCCCTGGGTGCGTGTGATTGGCTGGAGCCCCGCTTCTCCCGTCAGCGGAGAAGATGATCACTTCGGCAACCTGGAGTCAAAGCCGGATTCGCGGCGGCCGTGGGATGCCTGAAACGTCGAGTCGGCAATCGTCAGCGTAATTCGTAGGGCGGATGAGCGAAGCGTCATCCGCCGCCGGCTTGCGTTGCTTGCCAACGGTCGCCGCTCATTCCGGGAGGACGCTTGTTCCTGCCGTGAACCCGCTGGATCGCCGAGGAGCTGCTCGTCGAGCTCGCGGCCGACGATCCAACGCCGTCATCGATGATCCCCGCATGGCGGATGACGCTCCATCCGCCCGACGCGCTATCGATCTTGCCGGCACGCCGGCGAGAGCATCGGCACGTTCGCCCACGGCCAATTGTGCCAGCGGCCATCTTCGCCGACGCAAGCGGCGGATGCCGGGGACGGACTCGTTGTCGCGTCCGTGGATGCTTCAAGCGCGGCAAATCGGTGGTCGACATAGGTCGTGGATAGAACTCCGGCGACGGTCACCACCACGACGACCGCAAATCCCTTGGCTGAGTCACTCCAGCGCATGTCATCATCTCCTTGTTCGACGTGCCAGGACCAGGTGGGACGACGTTGACGCCCGATCACGTGGCGGGCTGTGAGAGAGGTCACATCAACATCAAGCCGCTATTTCGGCTCCTGAGTACCGGCCGGCTTGTTCGCGGAGGTGGGCCTCGGTATGCCGGATGCCTCGGCGTTAGTGGAGCGTCACCGCAATCCCTGGCAAGAAAGGCATCCAGCGTCAGGGCTTTCGACTGCGCTTCTTGGTATCTTGCGACAATTCATAGGCTCTCAAAGCTCGCTGCATCAAAAGCAACAATTCTGTTGCAAATGAAACATCGATCTTCGGCCTTTCGCCATGCCGCAGGCGATCAAGTCCTTGCTCGATTAGACTGGCGTTGGTCTGCGTTACGGGATGACCGGCAAGCGCCCTTGTGACGAGGGAATGATTTAAGCCAAGGCGCCTAGCCAGCTCACGCTTGCTCCAAGAGCGCTCGTCCGCAAGCTCTCGCAACCGCGCGACCGCGGGGTGACCGACCGTTCCTCGGGGCATGACAGCGTTCTGAGAAGAGGATAATAGCGAATATCTGCTTCATTTTTGTTTTATTTGCAACATAAACCGTGCAAGATCCGACCAATGGCGCCATCTCGCGCGCTGACTTATATTGGTGAGATCGATGTCTTGGAAGAACAGCGTGATGGTCGCAGTCAAGGTCGAGGTGGGACCGTCGATCAGGCTCCATAGTGGCGCGTGGTTCGACTTCGCATCGCCACACACTAGCGACTTCACGGTCGAAGACATCGCCCACGGCCTCGCTCACATCTGCCGGTACTCGGGTCAATGCAGCCGATTTTACTCGGTCGCCGAGCACAGCCTCCTGGTCAGCGACGTCGCCGAAGGATGCGAATTTGAAGCGCTCCTCCACGATGCCGCCGAGGCTTTTATTGGCGACATAACGCGGCCGCTGAAACAGATGCTTCCTGACTTCAAGCGGATCGAAGCCGGCGTCCAGGATGCAATCTTGAAGCGGTTCGGTGTAACCTCTCCTCTTCCGCCGCAGATCAAGGAGGCCGACCTGAGGGTGCTGGCTGCCGAACAACGGCAGATCATGCCGGCCGGGACCGATGGCTGGCTCAGCGAATTGTCGATCACTCCGGCTCCCATTGTGGTCCGACATCTGCCACCGGAGATCGCCAAGAGGATGTGGCTCGAGCGTTTCGAGGCGCTCTGGCAGTAGAGGATTGTCAAGGGGCAATCCCAGTCCCGGTGAGTTCGGTGAAAGGTGGTGATATTTCCCGAGGTCGGCTGGAGGAGGCCGCTGTTTACGTCTTTACGTCTGGACGGGACGCGTAACAGGGGCGGGATTTGATGTCATTGCGTAAGGACATATCGTTGGACGAGCTCGCGCGGGTTGGAAATGTCGCGCAGTTCGTGAGCTTTTCCCCTGACGCGCAGCGGCCGCGGCAGGAATTCTGCCGAGTCACCGGGTTCGACCCTAACCATAAGTTCCCGTCGCTGTCGGACGCAATTCGCGGGCTGATTGAGCACAGTCCCGAAGGGACGATAAATCTTCGAAGCTTCACACCCGACAGTCCGAGAAGCCGCGACTTCCACTACGGCCTCTCCGATCTCGCACAGATTGAGGCACTGGTCCGAAGCATGTCGGCTGAGGGTCTATTCGTCATCGCTAACGAGACCGTTGACGTCTCCGACGGCGGCGTTTCCGGCGTCATCCAGGGCGGAGTGGCCGAGTTTGCACCTGACGACACGCCGCGCTGCGTGGAGAAGGGTGGCACCGCGTCTCTTCCACTGGAGTGGGCTCTCGCGTTCATCGAGCGTGTGTACGGAATTCCTGTCGAAACGGTTGATGCCGGTCGTGGACGGCTCGAATTCAGCGTCCACCCCAAGCCGCGCGGCTGGCGGCGAACCCACACCTTGATGTGGGAATATGAAGGCTCGAACAGCGCCCCGGCTAGGGCGGCTGTCAAATGGCCGAACCGCTTTAGCCGGCTGATCGGCGACAAGACTTTCGGTCTGTTGATCGCTCACGTAGTTGGCCTGCCCGTTCCCCGTACAACCTGCATCACACGGCGCATAGCTCCTTTCACGTTCGGCGAGACGACGTCTTCCAAAGAAGTGTGGACGCGCACGTGCCCCCGAGAGCAGGAGCCCGGCAGGTTCACCACGCGCAAGGGGTGGCTGGATCCGTTCCGTCTACTGAACGCCGAAGATCCGACGGGCGAAGCCATCTCGGCAGTCCTCTCTCAAGCCGCAGTACCTGCCTCGTTTGCGGGCGCGGCCATCACGGACGCACGCGGTGAGATCGTCATAGAGGGTGCCGCCGGCGAGGGCGATCGCTTCATGCTCGGCCAAAAGGTGCCGGAACGCCTGCCGAGGGATGTCGTGAAAGACGTCGAGGCGATCTATCACCGGATAACGGAGCGGCTCGGGCCTGTCCGATTCGAGTGGGTCCACGACGGCAAGCGCGTCTGGATTGTGCAACTCCACAAGGGCGCCACCGACAGCGCTGCGTCGACTCTCGTTCCGGGCGAGGCGGAACGTTGGGAGACGTTCGATGTTTCGAGCGGCCTGGAAGAGTTGCGCAGCCTGCTGCACCGACTGCCGTCGGGTGTCGGCGTCCGTATCCGCGGCGAGGTCGGATTGACGAGTCACGTTGCCGACCTCCTCCGCAAGCACCAGCGCCCTGCGCGTCTGAGTGAGAGTTCGGCGCTATAGACCGCCTAGGGTCCCTCGGAAGGATCGGCGCCTTTACGGCGCCAAAGCTCGGTTTTGACGCCTTTGCACACCCGATGAACCGCGAGCGCGTGCCTTTCGATATCGGGCACGCCGCCCAAGACCGTCAGCTCCACCACGGCATCCTTAAGTGCCTTCTTCTTGATCTTGCGGCGATCGTCGAACGGAAAGTCGGCGATAGGCATGAAGGTGCTGCGTCCCCTCGGTACGGGATTGTAGATCGTGGCGCCGCTGTTAATCGGGCTGAGCGCAATGATATCGCGATGGACGCCGACCAGACTCGCCGTATTCAGGGTGATCACAGTCTGCGGCTTGTCTCGATAGGCCCGCGCACCGAGAAGTCCTTGAAGCCTATCCCTAGACAGCCAGAAGAACACGCGCGCATTCAAGGCTTCGAACCACTCTTCGGGCGTCGTACCGTCTTTCAGGCACTTCTCCAGGGCGGAGCGCGTCATCGGCTTCTGGTCGCGCACTACAGCCGCGGGCAAACCCTCCCGAGAAATCTTCACCGATTCCGGCCTGCGTTCGGATTCCAGCTTCCGCCGTTCCTCGCCCTCGAATTCGTACAGATCGAGCAGCTCGGTCGTCGAAAGAAGGCCATGCTCGACGATCGACTCCCAACTCGCGTCCTCCGCCATGTGGTAGAGGCGCGGATAGTTCCTCAACAAATCTTCTTCCTTCACCGCCAATTCCTTCGATCGATGACGCCGAAGCGGTCGAACTTGGTCGATATCAACGTGACCGGCGCGTTGGCGACCCTCTCGACCTCGGCGATGAAAGCATGCGTCTCAACCGACAACTGGTCGTAGCGCGTCGCATTCTGGTTTTCGGCGGTGATGTAGTCCGAGAAGCTCAGCGCGATGTCGGTTGCGCCGTTGAGCGAGGCCGAGCGCCTCAGTTGCTCCCAATCGAATTCGGCCATTCTCCGCTTTTTGCCGGACACGGTTCCGACCTCGGTCTTTTCGATCTGCGACACCGGCAGCCCCGCTCGATCCGCGATGGTCTGGGCATCAATCACTTTGCCCATCGGTCCGGAGGTGCCGCCGACTCGGATCGGATAAGTCCTGGTCAGCATGACGATCTTGCGGACCCGCCTCGGCGAGATACCTGCATCCGCCAGACAGCCGGCCGCGGTCGTCTCGCGCGAGGTGACGTGCGGATAGCTGCCGTGATGGATGCTCAGCCCCGTTCCCTGCGTGCCTTCGAGCATAATCTTCAGACCCGCCGAGTAAGCGTCTTCGAGATGGCGCGCCGTGGACCCGATATAGGGCTTCAAATCAGGATGATGCCGCGCGAGCCGCACCTTCGCGCCGAATATTGGCTGGTCGCCGCGGTTCAAGATTTTGCGCGCGGTCGCCACTCCAACACCCTGCTTGGTCGATCCGATCGATTCCAGTGGGCCGGCCTCGATCTCGGCGTCGGCGTCCTCGATGATCATCGCCTGCTCGTCGATGACGAGTCGGGCCGCGCGTTCCAGGGCACATTCTCGTATTTCCTTCATCATCTGCGACGGCCTGATGGTCGCGCCGGGTCCGATGAGGATCTTGGCGTTGACATTCGACTGCGTGCCCGAAGGAAGCTGGATGTAGTCATAGGGCGGGTAGGCCACGCGATGTCCGGCGTTCGGCCCGCCAACACGCACTAGCACGTCGTAGCCCGGGGCCAGATGCGCGCAGACATGACCCTTACCCTCGCTGCCGTATTGCCCGCCGACGATCACGTCCACACTCGGGGTCGGCTCCAGCGGAAAAAGGCCCAACCCAGCCACGGCCAGAGCCAACAACGAGGAAGGCTCTCTGTTGTGGTTCACAACGACCCGATCGGCCTTATTGTCCAGCAACCAGACACCGGCCTCGGTGGGATCGGCCCTGACTTGATCGTAGGTTATGCCGGTATCGGCGACCGACCCGCGCTCCTCGTAGCGGTTCTTGATCACATCAAACGGCGCCTTGACATGGACGTGGACGAGCCGCTCGCCGTAGGTTTCGCGAAGAAACGCGATTTGCGGCGCAGTCCTCACTGCATCGATGAGGATCACGTCATTGCCCGCATGCTCGGTCATGTACCGCGCGATGCCGTCCCGGACCCATCTACCACCGGTCTCAATATCCAGTCGCTTGCCGGCTTGGATCAAAGCGTCACGCTCGTTTAGGCAACCGGCGTCGATCAACAACTGTCGAGTCGAAATCCGATAGGAGCTAAACCTTTTGAGTAGTTCGTCGGCCAAAGCCGACTTTCCGACCGCAACCGGTCCAGAAATGGCAATGATGTAACGCACAAATAAACCTCTGATTGCGTCGATCTATGCAGAAACTATGTACCGCGCGCTCGCGTGTCCAGACCGAATAAGCTTCCTTACAACTTCCCGCGAAAATCTTTACGGCCCAGATCGTCAACCTCGTAGGATGCGCCGCAGCAATGCGACTCGATCCGAATATCGTTGCGGCCCCGCTGAGCCTGCAGAACTTGAGCGGCTACGGTCGTCGGTACCGATCCTGGCCTTCACCAACGGAAGGCTTCCTGACCCGATCAACGCGTGTCGGCCACTGGTCGTCCGGCAGATGTTCACCAGCGTCACGTCGCTTAGATCCAAGAAGCACTCCAACTGGGTGAAACCGCGCTTTCTCTTGGCATCGGAGTAACAACGCAAAGGCTCATTCGTGAATTCTGAATACCAGAAAATTTGTTGACACAGCCCCCAAATCAGTGGTTTTATCCCGCCATCCCGCCCGCACTGAGAGGGGCGTATCGCGATCGTCACGGGACGTTGCGGGCGGGGAGCGGTGGCCGCGGGGCGACGCAGCATCTCCTTGGGGGTGCGGACGAACGTCGCGCCGTGGACGGTCAAGCCGTGTGGTCCCGACACCCCGACGCTGGTGTCTTGGTCGGCGACATCCCGATGACGGGGGCAAGCAAGCCCGGTCCCCTGGGAGAGCACGGAGCAGCCGTAAACCCATTGCGCAGGGAAGGCCGGGTTGATTCCGGCTGAGCCTGTGGTTCCTGCCCCGTGCACTTCTTTCGCACGGGGGCCATGGGTGCCAGTCGGCACTCGGCCTTCCCTGCGCCCTCTCTTTTCAAGAGGACGCCAACTGCAGCAGAGCTCGGGCTGATTTGGCCGCGAGATCGCGGCGGCATGGGCGCGAGCTACGGCTGCGGCGAGTAGCGGGCTGTTTGACAGGGTTGATCGGAGATCAGAGAGCGGGGGGCTCAAGCAAGAGCTGGGGGCTCAAACGCCCGGCTTCGCGAAGGCGCTACGCCGGGCACGCTTCGCCCTGCGGACTACTGCGCGGCTGCGCCACGCGTAGCCCGAAGGGCGAAGCGTGGTGCCCAGGGGCGGAATCGAACCACCGACACTGCGATTTTCAGTCGCATGCTCTACCAACTGAGCTACCTGGGCAGGTCTCGTGAAGGGCAGAAAAGCCCGGCGAGCCGGCGGGTTATAGTCAGAGCAGGCGGCGCTGTCTACCGCCCTGAGGCGAAGTTTTCACATTCCTTTTGCGGTTGCGCAGCCACGCGGAGTGCGCGCCGATGCCGCCCGGCACCGCCGCCGCAACAGCATGAGAATATTGATCTATTCGACGTCGTCCTCGTCGCCCTCAGTGGCCGGAATGACATAGGAGCCGCTCAGCCAGCGATGCAGGTCGACGTCGCGGCAGCGGGGCGAGCAGAACGGGCGCGAGCCTTCGGCGGCCGGCCGGTTGCAGATCGGGCAGCGGCGGACGGGCTTGGCCGGGGTGGCGGTCTTCGGGCTGGTCGATTCGTCGGGCATGGCCGCTATCTAGGCGCGCGCGGCGACCGATGCATCCCCTCGTTCGCGTCAGACGCCGACCGTGTTCAGCCAGCCGAAGCGGATCGGGAAGCCCTCGCCGGCGAGCAGCGTCGTGGTCTCGTACAGCGGCAGGCCGACGACATTGGTGTAGGAGCCGACCATCTTCACCACGAACGAGCCGGCGATGCCCTGGACGGCGTAGCCGCCGGCCTTCCCCCGCCATTCGCCGGAGCCGATATAGGCCTGGATGTCGTCCTCGCTGAGCCGCTTGAAGCGGACGCGGGTCTCGACCAGGCGCTGGCGGAACGCCTCCTTCGGCGTCACCAGGGTGATCGCGGTGTAGACGCGATGGTTGCGGCCCGACAGCAGCCGCAGGCACTGCGAGGCCTCGTCGACCAGGTTGGCCTTGGGCAGGATGCGGCGGCCGACGGCGACCACGGTATCGGCGGAGATGATGAACGCGCCGCGCAGCTCGTCGTCGAGCTGGACCGATTTCAGCGCCGCATCGGCCTTGGCGCGGGCGAGGCGGTTGGCGCAGGCGCGCGGCAGCTCGCCGCGCTTCGGCGTCTCGTCGACGTCGGCGGGGCGCAGCGCGTCGGGCTCGATGCCGGCCTGGTTGAGCAGCGCCAGACGCCGCGGCGAACCGGATGCAAGAACGATTTTGGGACGGCCGAGCATGCTGATTTCGCTGAGGGATTCGGAAGCGGCGGGGCGGGCGCGCGGAACCTATCGGAAGGGCTGTCATTCCACAACCCGAAGGCTGCGACAAGGCTGCGACAGGCCTGCTCTACGGCGCGAATTTGAGCGGGGGACGACGTTGGTATTTCGGTTCGATGACACCGGCTCGGGAACCGAAAACCTACAGACCGGCGGGCCCGGGCTTGCCGAAGCGCTTGCGGATCCGCGTGAACAGCCCGTCGCAGACCTCGCGATAGGCTGACAGCTTCTGCTCGCGGTTGCCGTCGGCGCCGGTCGGGTCCGGCGTCGGCCAATATTCGACGTCGGCGGCGATGGTGCGGGTCAGCTCCAGCGCCTTGTGATGCGCCTCGGGCGAGAGGGTGATGATGAGGTCGAAGTTCAGGCCCTCCCAGTCCTCGAGCTCCTCGAAGGTGGTGGGCTTGTGCTGCGAGATGTCCTGGCCGAGCTCGGCCATCACCGACACCGCGAATGGGTCGAGCTCGCCCTTCTTGACCCCGGCGGAGCGGACGTACAGCGCCTGCGGAAACATCTGGCGCAGCAGGCTCTCGGCCATCGGCGAGCGCACGCTGTTCTGGCCGCAGGCGAACAGCACCGCCTGCGGCTGGCGCGCGCGCGGCGGCCCCTCGGCCATGCGCCTACGCGCCCTTGGCCGAAAGCTGGGAGGCGCGCATCGCGGCCGGCGGCATCACTGGCCCTCGCCCTTCCAGTGCAGCACCGTGATCAAAGTGAACAGCCGGCGCGAGGTCTCGAAGTCGACCCGCACCTTGCCCTTGAGCCGCTCCTGCAGGGTGCGCGAGCCCTCGTCATGGATGCCGCGGCGGCCCATGTCGATGGCCTCGATCTTGTCGGGCGTCGCAGTGCGGATCGCCTGGTAGTAGCTGTCGCAGATCATGAAGTAGTCCTTCACGATCCGCCGGAACGGCGACAGCGACAACAGGTGCGTCACCACCGGCGTGCCGTCCTCCCTGCGGATGTCGAACATCAGCCGGTTGGCGGTGATGCCGAGATGCAAAGTGAAGGGGCCGGTGCCG
Organism: Bradyrhizobium sp. HKCCYLRH2047; assembly: GCF_051168175.1. Classification (NCBI taxonomy): domain Bacteria; kingdom Pseudomonadati; phylum Pseudomonadota; class Alphaproteobacteria; order Hyphomicrobiales; family Nitrobacteraceae; genus Bradyrhizobium; species Bradyrhizobium sp. HKCCYLRH2047. Next base: position 212,629 of record NZ_JBNPUM010000002.1, on the reverse strand, counting down.
TCGGCGCCCTCGGGCGCGAACAAATTCTCCTCGACGAGGTCGTAGATCGCGATCGCCCGCTCATGCTCGATGTCCGGACCGGAGCGGCCGATCGACTCCTCGTCGAGCGTCACCGCCACGATGCGATTGGTCCGGTCGTCGCCTGGCGGGTGCTGGGTCATGGCAGATTGAGGCGTATTCCCACGGAGCGTGAATGGGCGTCGAGACCCTCGGCCTTGCCTAGAGTCATCGCCGCTGGTCCCAGCGCGCGCAACTGCTCGGGGCCGCATTTCAACAGCGACGTGCGCTTCATGAAGTCGAGCACGCCGAGACCGGAGGAGAACCGCGCCGAGCGCGCGGTGGGCAGCACGTGATTGGAGCCGCCGACATAGTCGCCGATCGCCTCCGGCGTGTGCGCGCCGAGGAAGATGGCGCCGGCATTGCGAACCCTCGCGGCGAACGCGTCCGCGTCGGCGGTCATGATCTCCAGATGCTCGGCGGCGATGGCGTCGGCGAGCGGCACGGCCTGGTCGAGATGGTCGACCTCGATGATGGCGCCGAAATCGGCCCAGGACGCGCCGGCGATCTCCGCGCGAGGAAGCGTCTTGAGCTGGCCCTCGACGGCGCGGGCGACGTCATCCGCCAGGCGGCGGCTGTCGGTGATCAGGATCGACTGCGCGCTGGCGTCGTGCTCGGCCTGCGCGAGCAGGTCGGCGGCGATCCAGTCGGCATTGCCGCTGTCGTCGGCGATCACCAGCACCTCGGAGGGGCCGGCGATCATGTCGATGCCGACCTTGCCGAACACCAGCCGCTTGGCGGCGGCGACATAGGCATTGCCCGGACCGACGATCTTCGCCACCGGCGCGATCGTCGCGGTGCCATGCGCCAGCGCGGCCACCGCCTGGGCGCCGCCGACGCGGTAGATCTCGGACACGCCGCCGAGATGGGCGGCCGCCAGCACCAGCGGATTGAGCTTGCCGTCCGGCGCCGGCACCACCATCACGAGGCGCCCGACGCCGGCGACCTTGGCGGGAATGGCGTTCATCAGCACCGAGGACGGATAGGCCGCGGTGCCACCGGGAACGTAGAGACCGGCGGATTCGATCGCGCTCCAGCGCCAGCCGAGCTCGACGCCGGCGGCGTCGGTGAAGCGCTGGTCGGCCGGCAGTTGCTTGAGGTGAAAGGCCTCGATGCGGTCACGGGCGAATTTCAGCGCGTCGACGGTAGCCGCGTCGCAGGCCTTCACCGCGGCCTCGATCTCGGCGGGCGTCACGCGCAGCGACGCGGCGGTCAGCTCGAGCCGGTCGAACTTGCGCGTCGCCTCGAGCAGCGCCGCATCGCCGCGCCTGGCGACGTCGTCCACGATGGCGCGGGCGGCGGCTTCGACGTCGGCGGAGGTCTCGCGCTTGGCGGCGAGAAACTGCCGAAACTGGGCGTCGAAATCGGTGCTGGCGCGGGACAGGCGAATGGGCATCTCTGGCACTTTCCGAAGGGGTGGCTGCCCCCGACCCCCTGCTCAATGGCGCGGCAGCGCGAGGCCGTCAACCCTTTGAACAGGCGCCTACCCGGTCAGCGGCGGGACGCCATCGATATCGCTGGTGCCGAGGTCGTCCTCGCCAAGATCGGTCAGCTCGCATTCCAGGCATTCGACATCCAGCCGCAATGCGCCGCCGTGGGAGAACAGCAGCAGCGCGCTGCCGGCCGGCGGCTCGGCGCCGGCGTAGAATTCGATGCCGATCAGCTCCAGCACGGCCTCGGGCGCGGCTAGGTCGATGCGGCGCGACTTGCAGGCCAGCACGCGGTCGAAGCGCAGCGCTGCCAGCAGCCGGCGCGGCTCGCTCTCGCCATGCAGCGCCTGATCCCAGTCGAGCCGGTTCATGCCGATCACCAGCCGCTTCTCGGCCTGGCGCCAGATGATATCCGCCGCCTGCACCCGCGCGTCCTGCACATGGGCCGAGATGACGGCGAGATCGTCGGCGTCGAGCGCGATCAGTTTGAGCCGGTCGGTCACGGCATCATCCCTTCAACCTCACTCGCGAATGCGCTCGATCGTGGCGCCGCAGGCCTTGAGCTTGTCCTCCAGCCGCTCGAAGCCGCGATCGAGATGGTAGACGCGATTGATCATGGTTTCGCCTTCCGCAGCAAGGCCGGCAATCACCAGCGACACCGAGGCGCGCAGGTCGGTCGCCATCACGGGCGCGCCACGCAGATTCGAGGTGCCCTCGATCCGCGCGGTCTCGCCGTCGAGACTGATACGCGCGCCGAACCGCGCGAGTTCCTGCACGTGCATGAAACGGTTCTCGAAGATGGTCTCGGTGATCGCCGAGGCGCCCTGCGCGCAGACCATCAGCGCCATCAGCTGGGCCTGCAGGTCGGTCGGGAAGCCGGGGAACGGCGCGGTCGTCACCTGCACCGGGCGGATGCCGTGGCCGTTTCTGACGACGCGGATGCCCTCGGCATCGCTCGAGATCTCGGCGCCCGCCTCGGTCAGCACGTCGAGCGCCGATTGCAGCAACTCCGGCCGCGCGCCGGCAAGGCGGACGTCGCCACCGGTCATGGCGGTCGCGATCGCATAGGTGCCGGCCTCGATGCGGTCGGGCAGCACGGTATGGCGCGCGCCATGCAGCGACGCCACGCCCTCGATCTCGATGCGGGGCGTGCCGGCGCCAGAGATACGCGCGCCCATCTTGTTGAGACACTCGGCGAGATCGGTGATCTCCGGCTCGCAGGCGGCGTTGGTGATGACGGTCGTGCCCTTGGCGAGCGCGGCCGCCATGACCGCGACATGGGTGCCGCCGACGGTGACCTTGGGAAAATCGATCGTCCCGCCGCGCAGGCCGCCCGGCGCCTTGGCGACGACATAGCCTGCGTCGATGTCAATGCTGGCCCCGAGCCGCTCCAGCGCCATGATCAGGAGATCGACCGGCCGCGTGCCGATGGCGCAGCCGCCGGGCAACGACACCCGCGCCTCGTGCATGCGCGCGAGCAGCGGCGCGATCACCCAGAAGCTGGCGCGCATCCGCGACACCAGCTCGTAAGGAGCGGTGGTGTCGATGATGTTGGCCGCGGAGATCTGCAGCGTCTGACCCTGGTATTGGCCATCGCCGGGACGCTTGCCGACCGACATGATGTCCACGCCGTGATTGCCGAGAATGCGCTGCAGTTGCGCGACGTCGGCCAGCCGCGGGACGTTGTCCAGGATCAGCGTCTCCGGCGTCAGAAGACCCGCGATCATCAGCGGCAGGGCGGCATTCTTCGCGCCCGAAATCGGGATGGTGCCGTGAAGCGGGTTGCCGCCGACGATGCGAATGCGATCCATGCTGGTCCTGCTGGCTGGCCGGGAAATTGGGTGAGATGGGCGCAACAGGACCGACATTACGGCGATTTGATGAGTTCGCAACGGCAGGTCGCATCGTCGGGAAAGTCATCCCCCGGCGGTGCGGGCTGCCGGCGCGAATCAGACCGGCGGGACCAGCGCATCGGCCAGAAACCCGTGCAGCGCGGCGACGACCTGGGCGCCCTCGCCGATGGCGCCGCCGACGCGCTTGACCGAGCCGGAGCGGACGTCGCCGACCGCATAGACCCCGGGCACCGAGGTCTCGAGCGGCGACACCATCCGCCCGGCATTCTGCTCCGACTGCGCGCCGGTGACGACGAAGCCGGCGCGATCGAGCGTGATACCGCAGCCGTCGAGCCAGCCGGTGGCGGGATCGGCGCCGACGAACAGAAAGAGATTGCTGATGTCGGCCGGCGTCTCTTCGCCGGACAGCCGGCTCTTCAAGGTGATGCGTTCGAGCCCCGTGTCTGCCCCGCCATCGAGCGCGACCACCTCGGTGTTGAACAACAGCTCGATGTTCGGCGTCGCCTCGATGCGCTCGATGAGATAGCGCGACATCGACGCGGCGAGCCCGCCGCCGCGGATGATCATCCGCACCTTCTTGACGTGACCCGACAGAAACACCGCGGCCTGCCCCGCGGAATTGCCGCCGCCGACCAGCGCAACCTCCTGCCCGGCGCACAGCCGCGCCTCGATCGGCGAGGCCCAGTACCACACGCCCCTGCCTTCGAACTCCTTGAGCCGGGCAAGATCAGGCCGGCGATAGCGCGCGCCGCTCGCGACCACGACCGAGCGCGCCCGCACCTCGTCGCCGCCCTCGAGCGCCAGCACGAAGGCGCCGGCCTTGCGCTCGCAGTCGAGGGCATTGACCGACACCGGGATCATGATCTCGGCGCCGAACTTCTGTGCCTGGTTGAAGGCGCGCGCGGTCAGCGCGAGGCCGGTGATGCCGGTCGGGAAGCCGAAATAGTTCTCGATGCGCGCGCTGGCGCCGGCCTGGCCGCCGAACGCGCGCGAATCCAGCACCGCGACCGTCAGCCCCTCCGACGCGCCATACACGGCGGTGGCGAGGCCCGCCGGCCCGCAGCCGACGACCGCGACGTCGTAGACCTTCTCGCCGCGCGGACCGCCGATCATCCCCACGGCACGCGCCAGCTCGGTCTCGCTGGGATTGCGCAGCACGCTGCCGTCGGACACCACCACCAGCGGCAGCTCGGCCGGCGTCGGCGAATAGCGCGCGATCAGGTCGGCCGCGTCGTGATCGACAGCGGGATCGAGCAGATGGTGCGGAAAGCCGTTGCGGGTGAGGAAGCTTTGCAGCCGCGCGATCGCGGCCGATTGCGGCGGGCCGATCATGACCGGGCCGCCGGCGCCGCCCTGAATGAGATTCACACGGCGCAGGATCAGCGCCCGCATGATGCGCTCACCGAGCTCGGCCTCGGCGATCAACAGCGCGCGCAGCCGTTCGGGACGAATCAGGATGACCTCGACGTCGCCCTCGGCATGGCCGTCGACCAGCGCGACGCGGCCGGAGAGCTGGGCGATCTCGGCCAGAAACTGCCCTGGCCCCTGGTCGATCACCGGCGTGACGTGACCGAGACCGTCACGCTGGGTGATCGCGACATGGCCTTTGAGAATCACGAACATGCCGGGGCCGGGCTTGCCGGTCTCGAACAGCAGCTCGCCGTCACGATAGCTCTGGATCTCGCCGAAGCCGCGCAGACGCGCGATCTCCGGCGGCGTCAGCTCCGGAAACGTCTGGTCGAAGCGCGGCAGCGTCTTCGCGAGCTCCGCCCGTTGTGCCGCCGCATCCGCCGTCATCCCGTCATCCGCTGCCATCACGCCCACCCCGCCTGCCATCTGCTCAACGCTTCGAATCGTCCGGACCGCCGGCAGCGGCCTCGTCCAGGCCGCGCTCCTCGGCCGTCACCGGCTGGCTGCGCGCGCGGCTCTGTGCCTTGCGGCGCTTCAGGTTCTCGCGCAGCGCCTGCTTCAGCCGCTCCTCGCGCGCGCCCTTCGGCGCCGCCTTCCCGGTCTTATCCGTCATCCCTTCCCCCCGGTCACCCCATACCAGAGGCACAATTGGGGCCGCAGATGCGAAAGCCAAGAGGCGTTGGCGACGCAGACGGTAGGTTCCGCCCGGCCGGCCGTCGCCTGCCCGGATGGGGAGTTGCCGCCGCGGCGACGGCCAGTTGGGCACCTTGAGCGGCCAACCGCGAGAATCCGCCGCGAGCGGGCGATTTCGCGCCGATTCGGAGGTCTTTCGCTCCATTTCCATGCATCACGCTGACGTCTTTCCCGGAAAACCGGGCGAGCCGCGCTTGCGCAGGCGGGGACCTTGTGGCAAGAACCGCCCGCGTTCGGTCGCGCCCTTCGGGCCGGTCCCCGCCAGTCCGTTTGCTGCCGTAGCTCAGTGGTAGAGCACTCCCTTGGTAAGGGAGAGGTCGACAGTTCAATCCTGTCCGGCAGCACCAGGGCATCATTCCCCCAACATGATCTTCGGCGACCCCTCGGGACCACAGGCCACGCGCGGATGCGCGTCATCGGCCTCGCGGCGCAATTTGCGTCCGAGCTCTGCTGCAGCACCGCCCTCTCCGGAAATCGAGGGCGCAGGGAAGGCCGGGCGCTGGCCGCGCCCGTGGCCCGCCTGCGAAAGAAAATGCAGGCGGCAGGTACCACAGGTCTGGCCGAACACACCCGGCCCTCCCTGCGCAATGGGCTTACGGCTTATACGCGCTCTCCCTGGGGACCGGGCTTTGTTGCCCCCATCACCCGCGATGCGCGCGACGCACACCAGCGAGCTTGACCTCAGCGTCGGGAGGCCAGGACCACGCGATTTCACCGTCCGTATCGAAGTTGTTCGTCCGCTCGCGAATGCGCGCTGCAACTCCGACCCGGCCACCGCATCCCCCACCCAACGCTCGTGACGACTCGCGAACGCCCCTCTTCGATGAGCACGGGACGGCCGAAAATGTGCGGGTGATTTGCCCGACGGTGCAAGGGAAATGAGTGCGGCAGAGTGGCACGACGGGCAGTTTTAGCAGAGCTGGGATGCGGGCGGCGGAGGGGGCTTTGTTTGGTGCAGCGTCACCGTAATCCCCGTCCTCCACCGCGCCGGCTTCCTGCAGCAAGTCGCCCGGAAGTCGCCGGTCACCGAGATTTCCGGCGGCGACATCCAGATCAGGGGCCTTGGAGACATCGGTGTCGTGAATGCACGCACGCACTTCACCAAACCCGACGTAAGCCGGGGGACTGGCTGCTACACGGACGTCTAATGGAAGCGTGGCGACCGCTGTCGTTGCATTTCGCTTCGCGCAACTGATGTGGAAGCACGGCGGTCGTACCTTGCGGTCGGGCGCCCGCGAGACAGATCGAGATTGGTTTGATCTTGCCTGTCATGAGATTGCCTCAACAGAGTTGCCGAGGCGATCAATCATGAATGAGGATAAACCCGCTGCCCGCTATTCAACGCCTGTGAGACCTTCACCTCACGTCCACATTTCATGCGTATGGAAGCTGCAAGGCTCAGCGTCCACTGGCTCATGCTAGCGTCGGGAAAGACGACGAATGGCGGCGCAGTGCTCTCCGTCGACGCGATGAGCTTCATCGGCGCCCTGCCGATCGACAATTACAACGGTGCGGCGCGTACCTCTAATGTACATAAAGTTATGCGGTTTAAATCGATCTTTGAAGTTGACTCGATCATACTGCTGATACATCCTAAGGGTGTATCTTAGTCACGAGAAAACCTGGCTGGTCTTCGATGCAACGGGAGCAGATCGAAGCCATAACTCGCGATATTGGGCAACAAGAAATTCTTGAACGTGAAATTCTTGCGATTGCCTCTCGCGAGAGGCAGCGCATCGGGCGTGAACTCCACGACGGGCTCTGCCAATCGCTCGCCGGCTTAGCGGCGCTAGCTGCGGCGCTGTGGCGAAGTTTGGCGGCGAGTGGCCAACCGGGTCCCGCCGCGGCCGCGGCCGAACTCGTACGATTGCTGAACGAGACCATCGGCGAGGCGCGTGACCTCGCTCGTGGGCTCAGCTCGATCGGTCTGAATAGCGCGGATCTTGTCGGCTCCCTTGAGAGCCTCGCCCGCAACGTCAGCGCCGCTCATGGCGCCTTTTGTGCGTTTGTGGAAGATAACCCTTGTCCCGATCTTGGCCGCGAAACCACGAGCCACCTCGTGCGCATCGCCCAAGAAGCCGTCCGCAATGCGGTCAGCCACGGCCGAGCCGACGAAATCGAGATCCGTCTGGCGTGCACTGCAGGCTCGGGACTATTGAGCATCCGGGATAACGGTGTCGGGCTTCCCGAAAAATGGCGCGATCATGACGGCATCGGGCTTTATACCATGGACTACCGCGCGCGGGCGATCGGCGGTTCTCTCACTGTGGAGCCGCAGGCCCGTCGCGGCGTCATGGTTGCGTGCGCGTTTCCGCTGTTATCGAATTACGAACGGCAGGAAAGTATCGGCGATGCCCACTTGCCTGGCTGAAGCCGCGGACGCGGTGCGGAAGAGGCTGCTTGTCGTCGACGATCATCCCGTGCTGTGCCGCGGGTTGATCGCCCTCATCGAGGCGGAAAATGGCCTCGCCGTTCACGGCGCGGTCGGTACGCGCGTGGCCGCGCTCAAGACCATCGCGATCAGTCGCCCTGATCTGGTGATCGTAGACCTTGCTCTCGGCGACGAGGACGGCCTAGACCTCGTCAAGGAAATCAAGGCGCGTCATCCCGGCGTTCGCTCACTGGTGCTTTCGATGTACGACGAAGAGGTGTTCGCCGAGCGCGCGCTTTGCGCCGGCGCCCTCGGCTATGTCACCAAACAACAGCTCGAATCGACCGTGATCGCTGCCATTCGTCGGGTGCTTGCAGGCGAGACCTACATGAGCGAGGCTCTGCAGCGGCGGCTGGCTGAACGATGCGTCGGCGCGCGACCGCTCGAGGCCGCCTCGCCGGTGCGCACGCTGAGCGATCGCGAATTGCAGGTATTTCGGCTCGTTGGTCAGGGCCGAACCACGCGGCAGATCGCTGGTCTACTGAACCGCAGCGTCAAAACGGTAGAATCCCATCTTGAGCACATCAAGAATAAGCTGGCGATCGAATCGGCTGCTGAACTCGCCCAACGCGCGGCTCAATGGGTTACAATCGCCCGATTGGGTTGAGTCATAAAGTTCGCCCAAGTGCGCGGTTAGTGTCATACACGTCTGCCATGGCGCTGATGACTTCTCGACCAAGCCGCTTTCCGGCAAGCGCGACGGCCGAACACGCGGTCTGGTCCATGGTGCTAAAGCGGACTGCGCGATCGGCACGGCGCAAGCGGCGTCTGCTCATTGTGGACAGTCACCCCTGATGCGGCGCAGGCTGACCGCGCTGATCAATGCTGAGCCCGATCTTGTCGTATGTGCCTTGGCGGCCATCCAACGGGATGCGCTCGTGGCCATCGCGGCCACGAAACCGGATCTAGGGATCGTCGATCTGTTCCTTGGCGATAGCAATGGTTTGGATCTGGTGAGAGACGTTCGCGCGCGCTTTGTTCGTCTGCCGCTACCTGGATTGAACAGGCATGATTCGCCGCAATACGTCCGCCGCGCTTTCGAATCCGGCACCGACGGCTACGTCGCCAAGCGGGAGATGACGGAAGACCTTCTGGTGGCGATCCGCAGCGGCTGCTCGGCGACCCTTACGGCGCACCGGCGCCTTGATCCATGCCCGTCTGCGTCCGGCAAGTTCACGCGTGCGAAGCTGGGCGGCCCATGGGGGATTCTCCCAATGCGAAAACGGGGTGCGACCCCGATGTCGGTTTAAGTCTCCAGCGTTAGCATTGGTAGCTACCAATGTCGTGCCCGCTTTGACGACCGAAATGCTGGTCGAGCCCTTCGCTTATCGGCTCGATCGAGACCATCACCGCTTCAAATGGGAAAAAACGATGAGAAATATCTGCACCGCCGCCGCACTAGTCGCGATTGTTTTCATTCCTTGGACCGTCCATGCGGGCACTTGCTACAAAAACCTAGGTTGCAAGGGCACGACGTCGACCACTTCTTGCAAGACATGTCTTGGAAACCCCTCAAAGGGAGAGGGTTGGAAGGAAAACTCAAAGAGCACCTGTATCGGAAACTTCAACCATTGTCCGGCGGTCCGTTAACGGTACTGGCGCTGGTCCCGCGCCCCGGCACCAGCAAGGCCGTCTCCGGCCACAAGATCCATCCCTATCTGCTGCGCGGCGTCAGCATCACCGAGCCCAATCACGTCTGGGCGGCCGACATCACCTACATTCCGATGGCGCAGGGGTTCCTGTATCTGGTGGCGATCATCGACTGAGCCACCCGGGCGGTGCTGGCGTGGCGCTTGTCGAACACGATGGATGCGGGCTTTTGCATCGCTGCGCCCGACGAGGCGATGGCGCGGCACGGCCGGCCTAAGATCTTCAACACCGATCAGGGCGCGCAGTTCACCAGCTCAGCCTTCACCGGCAGGCTGGAGGCTGCAGGCATGGCGATTTCGATCGACGGACGCGGCCGTTTCATGGACAACATCTTCATCGAACGATTGTGGCGCTCGATCAAGTATGAGGAAGTGCATCTGAAAGCCTATGCTGACGGGCGCGAAGCGCGAGACGGCATCGGCTCATGGATGACCTTTTATAATCATCGCCGCCCGCACCAGGCGATGAACAATCAGTTTCCCATGGCGGCATGGCGCGCCGGCATGGATGTGATCGAGGCGGCCCAGACTGTGGATATGCCGCTTCGCTTGGACAACGCAAACGCGTTGCCCACATCCCCACAGCAGGCCCAAACGCAGCAGCAGGAAGCTGCTTGATTTGAACGACAAGGCAGGCGCGATCACACCTTCATTTTCGGCGATCCATGGTCCCGTGCGTGGGGTCCACTTCAGTTGAACGTGTCTCGCAAGCTAACATCCGCCTGGGGTTGTGGATTCCCGCGTTCGCGGGAGAACGGGGCAGCCGAGAAGAACAAAGGGCGCGATCAGTCCGATCGCGGAGCATCGGCAGCAGCGCAGATCTGAGTAGCTGTAGCCCGCATGAGCGGCACCGATATCTGAGGGGGCCGGCCCCGCATGTCGCTTGCGCTCATGCGGGCTACAGCTGCTGCGATCGGGTGGCGATGCGAGGCCCTCGTCGAGGCCACGCAAAATGCACCCTCACGCCGCCCGCACCGAGTCGAGGAACCTGCTGACCTCGTCGCGGAGGCGGCTGCTCTGGCCGGACAGCGACTTCGCGGCGGACAGCACCTGCGACGAGGCCGAGCCGGTCTCGTCGGCGCCATGCCGGACGCTGGCGATGTTGGCCGACACCTGCTGGGTGCCGTGCGCCGCCTGCTGGACGTTGCGCGAGATCTCGCGCGTCGCCGAGCTCTGCTCCTCGACGGCGGAGGCGATGGCGGACGCGATCTCCGACATCCGGGCGATGGTCTCGCCGATCTCCTTGATCGAGCCGACCGACTCCTGCGTCGCCGCCTGGATGCCGCCGATCTGCTGGCCGATCTCGCCGGTGGCCTTGGCGGTCTGCTCGGCCAGCGCCTTCACCTCCGAGGCGACCACCGCGAAGCCGCGTCCGGCCTCGCCGGCGCGGGCGGCCTCGATGGTGGCGTTGAGCGCGAGCAGGTTGGTCTGGCCGGCGATCGCATTGATCAGCTCGACGACGTCGCCGATCCGCGCGGCGGCCTTGGCGAGCTCGGCGACGTTGTCGTTGGTCTTGCGCGCCTGCGCCAACGCCTCGTTGGCGATGCGTGCGGAGTCCTGCACCTGGCGGCTGATCTCGGTGACCGATGAGCTCATCTCCTCGGCGGCCGCGGCGACCGAATGCACGTTGGTCGAGGCCTCCTCGGACGCCTGGGTGACGACGGTGGCGAGCTCCAGCGAGCGGCCGGCGGTCGTCGTCAGCGACGAGGCCGAGCGCTCCAGATCGGCCGACGCTGACGACACGATGCCGACGACCTCGCCGATCGCCATCTCGAACTCGCGGGTGAAACGCTCGACACGCTGGCCGCGCTCGATCTTGGCCTGCGCGTCGGCCGCGGCCGCCTGCTCGGCGCGCTTTTTCTCCAGCAGCGCCTCCTTGAAGGTCTGCAGCGAGCCGGTCATCGCGGCGATCTCGTCGTCGCGATCGATCGTCGGGATCGCCACGTCGTCATGGCCGGCCGCCATCTCGCCGATCAGGCCGGTCAGGGCCACGATCGGGTTGATCACGCGGCGGCGTAGCAGCAGGGTGACGAACACGAGAATGCCGGCGAGCGCCGCGACCACCGCCGTCGCCAGCGCGAGCATCAGATAGGCCGCATCGCGCGCCGCGACGGCGCGGTCGCGGGCCTCGCCGATCGCGGCGTCGCGCACGACGAAGAACTTCTGCACGGCCGGGACGACCGCCTCGGCCAGGCTGTCGGCGGTGAGGGCGTAGTTGAGATCGCCGAGCCCGGCTGCGATGTCCTTGTCGACTATCGGAACGGCGCGCCCGAAATAAGCGTCACGCGCCTCCTTGAACGCCGCGAGCAGCCGCTCCGGATTGCCGAGCTGGTCGATGCCGGCATCCAGGCGCTCGCGGTCGGCCTCGGTGCGGCCCTGGGCGCGGTCCATCGCCGCCTTCTCGGCCGGAGTGACGGCGCGGCGGGCGCTGAGCGCCGGCGACAGCGCGGCAGCCCGGCCGCCGGCGGTCACGCGCAGGTCCTGCGCGGTGCGGGCGACGTCGAGCAGCGTCGTCAGCGACGCGTCGGCGTTGGCGATGCGGTTCTGCAGCTGGTTCAGGATCGGCTCGATCGCCAGGGCGACCTGGGTGACCCCGGGAAGAAAGCTCTTGATGACGGCCGGATCGCGCGCGTTCAGCGGCGCAGCCAGCGTGGGGTCCACCTTGGCGAGGATCTCGTTCAGCTTGGACGAGGCCTGGTCCAGGCTGCGTGTGATCGCCTCGCTGTTGGAGACGTTCGCCAGCTGCGCGCGCGCCCTGGCGAAGGATGCCTCGGCGGATTGCCTGATCTTGCGCACGCCTTCGAGCTGCGCGGGCGTCGCGGGCGAATCCTGGAAGATGGGTGTGATGTAGGGGGCGCGATGGCCGACCACGTCCTGCGCGTAGAGCAGCACGGCGCCGAACGCCTCGACCGTCTTGATCGCCTCGGCCTTGTTGCTGACAGCCCTGACCTGCTCGATCACGACTTGAGCAGAAGGGAGGACGGCCAAAGCCGTCACCGACAGCATGGAAATTGCGAAAAGTCGGCCGATCTTCATTATTGCCCCCGGATTGCGCGGGCTCACGCTAGGTTCCGTATGATTAAGGTTGCGCTTAATTCGACCCCCGTAGTTCCACGGAGACGTCGCGCGTCCTTGATCGGAGACACGGGCGCCGGACAGGTCATCCCGCCCCGCTCGAAGAATGTCCTTACGCGCGGCGACGACTTGGGGTTGAGTCCAGCTCGGGAAATTTTGGACGGCCCTACAGATCGAAATTCGTCGGCAGCATCACGACGTCGCGGATGGTCATGCCGCGCGGACGGGTCAGCATGAACATGATCACCTCGGCGACCTCCGAGGGCTCCAGCAGGCTGCCGGACTCGCGCGCCTCCTTCAGCTTCTCGGCCGGCCAGTCGGCGATCAGCGCGGTGACCACCGGGCCGGGCGAGATCGCGCCGACGCGGATGCCGTGCTTGAACACCTGGCGCCGCACCGTCTGCACGAAGCAGTCGATTGCCCATTTCGACGACGCATAGACCGGCTCCCACGGCGTCGGGTAATGCGCCGCGAGCGAGCTGGTCACGATGATGTCGCCCGACCCGCGCGCGATCATGTGCGGGAGAACGTCGCGCACATTCTTCATGACGACGTTCACGTTGAGGTTCAGCATGCGGTCGATCGCGTCGGTCCTGGCGTCGACGAGATCGCCGCCGAGATAGCTGCCGGCATTGGCGTGGAGGATGTCGAGCCGTCCGGCCGCATCGAGGACGCGCGGCAGAAGGGTGGCGCAATCAGCGGGATCGAGCAGGTCGATCACGACGGGGATCACGGCGTCGCCATGGGTCTCGCGCAGCTTCGCCAGCGCCGCGGCGTCGCGATCGATCATGACGACGCGCGCGCCGGCCGCCAGCATCGCCGCGCTGCTGGCCAGGCCGATGCCCGACGCCGCGCCGGTGACCGCCGCCACCTTGCCTTCGAGTTCCCTGCCCATCGTCTCCTCCTTGTCCGGCCAGACTACAGCAAACCGCGCCGCGTTGCCGCACTCCGTTGGACCCATCGCGATCCCCACGCGTTGCATCCCGGCCGCCAGCATCACCCATGAAGAGCCCGATGGAGACGATCGAAGCCTATCTCGCCCGCAAGCATCAGGAGCTGCAGCTCCTGAATTGCTGCCTGCGGAGACCGCATGCGCTGCCGGCGCCGCGCTCGGTGATGGAGGTCATCCGGCGCAAGTTTCAGCTCACGGCCGCGCTGAAGGCCGAGCACGCGCTCAGCGACTGGACCGCGACCGAGACGGCCTGGGCGGATGCGGGCGATCATCGCGCCGGCCCGTTCGCCTTCAGCTACGACTATCAGCGCGCCGATCTCGACGTGCGCGGGCCGTCGTTCTACGCGGCGGGCGAGAGCCGCCATGACACCATCTACACCATCTCCGGCATGGCGGCGATCGCGGCACTGCTGCTGGCGACGCGGCCCGTTCTCGGCACGGCGGACCTCTTGATGCTGCCGGGCTCCTATGGCGAGACGCAGGAGCTGGTCGCGGCGCATGCGCGGCATCTGCGCCCGGTGACGCTGACCCGCGACCTGGCCGCCGCGCTGGCGCAGCGCTCGCCCGCGCCGCGGCTGCTGCTGATCGATTCCAGCGCGACCGCGCCGCGCTTCGAAGCCGTGCTGGGTTGCGACCGCCCGGCGATCGATCTCCTGATCTTCGACACCACCTGCTTTGCCAACGGCTCCGGCCGCATTCGCCGCGTGCTGGCCTGGACGCGGCGCTGGGACGTGCCGGTCGTGATGGTGCGCAGCCACACCAAGCTCGACTCGCTCGGCGCTGAATATGGCCGGCTCGGCTCGGTCGCTTTCGCCGATTGGAGCAAGGCCGGCGCCGCGGGGCGTATTGCGCTTCAGGCGCTGCCGGACGAGACGCGCAACGCCGTCAGGCTGCTTGGCGGCGCGGCGCTGCCGGCGCATTTCCCGCCTTACGTCGGCCTGCCGGCCTATCGCGAGCTGACCGCGCGACGCGTGGCCGCCATCCTGCGCAACAGCCGGCGGGCGCGGCGCCACTTCGCGACCACGCTGCGCGGCCTGACCGCGGAGCTCGACTTCGCGCACGGCCTCTACGTCACGCTCGCCGGTCGCGCGCCGCTCGACGAGGCCACCGCCCGGCAAGCCGCAACCGCCATGAGTGATGATCTCCGGCGCGCCGGGCTGCCGATCCGCCACGCCGGCAGCTTCGGCTTCGATTTCGCTGCGACGGAATGGTTTCACGACGCCACCACGGATCGCTACAGCGTGCGCGTCGCCGTGCCCGACCTGCCGACCGCGATCTGGGACGAGCTGACGGAGGCCATCGCCGCGTGGTGGTCCGCACATCCCGGGCGATCCGCCGCGGCGTGAGCGCTGCGCCATGGCAGGCGCGTTGCTCCCTCAACGGCAGACGATTTCGATGTCACACGCGGCACGTCGTGCTCGGCGGTCTTGGCGCCACCGCACTCAGCGCCCTGGCACCGCGCCTCGCTTTGCCGCAAGGGATTTGAAGCAAGGGATTTGGAGCGACGCCTTCGCACCGCGCGCAAGCGGCTGGACCCGCTTCGCGAGGAGGACCGACAGCCCATCCCCTCACAGCCATCCGCGCCGGCGGAACTGCCAATACAGCACGCTGCACACGGTGGCGATGAAGCCCAGTACGGCATAGTAGCCGTATTGCCATTTCAGCTCCGGCATGTGCTCGAAGTTCATGCCGTAGATGCCGGCCACCGCCGTCGGCACGGCGAGGATGGCGGCCCACGCCGCCAGCCGCCGCGCGATGTCGGTCTGTTGCGCCTGGCCGGCCATCATGCTGGCCTCGAACACGAAGGCGAGGATCTCGCGCAGGGAATCCGCATCCTCCTCGGCGCGCTTGGCGTGGTCGAGCACGTCGCGAAACAACGGCGCCATCTCGGCATCGATCGCGACGTTGTCGACATGCTCGAGCCGCTTGCAGACGTCGACCACGGGGCCGACGGCGCGGCGCAGCCGCAGCAGGTCGCGCCGCAGGCGATACAGCCGGTCGACCTCGTGGCGCGCCAGCGGCCGCTGCAGCACCACCTCCTCCAGCGTCTCGACCTCCGCCATGATGCTCTCGGTCACCGGCCGGTAGTTGTCGACGATGAAGTCGAGGATCGCATAGAGGATGTAGTCCTCGCCCTTGGCGAGCGAGCCCGGGCAGCTCTCGCAGCGCTCGCGCACCGCGCCATAGGAGGTCGAGGCGCCGTGGCGCACCGAGACCACGAAGCCGGGGCCGACGAAGATGTGGGTCTCGCCGAACACGATGTGCTCCTTGACGAGCTGCGCGGTGCGGGCGACGACGAACAGCGCATCGCCGTAGCGCTCGACCTTGGGCTGCTGATGCGCCTTCGACGCATCCTCGATCGCGAGCTCGTGCAGGCCGAACTGGTCCGCCACGCGCTGCAGGAGCGCCGCGTCGGGCTCGTGCAGCCCGATCCACACCACGTGGCCGGGCCGCTTGCTCCAGGCGCCGGCGTCCTCGATCTGAATGTCGGCGACGCGGCGGCCATTGGCATAGGCACCGGCTGCGACCACGCCCAGTTCCCGTGGCTCACCGCGGGGCTGAAGGACTGGCGCATCGGCCGGTGTCTGCACCGTGACGTGACGCATGGTTGGATCTCCGCTCTCCAGCCCGACTTTCGATGCGAGGAGTCGCCTGGTCAAGCGTCGCATCAGGTCACGCCGGTCGGGCCGTCGAGCAATTGCCTGACGCGGCGGACCAGATCGGTGCGGCGGTACGGCTTGTTGATGATCTCGAACTCGCCGATGTTGGCGTCGGCGCGCTCGACCGCGGCATCGGAATAGCCGGTCGTCAGCAGCACCTTCAATTTCGGCTGGCGCTTGCGCGCCTCGCGCGCCAGCACGGTGCCGTTCATGCCGCCGGGCATCACGAGATCGGTGAACAGCAGATCGAAGCGGACCTCCGAATCCAACAGCTCGAGCGCGGCATGCGCATTGGCCGCGACCTCGGTACGATAGCCGAAATCCTCCAGGATCGAGCGCGCCAGCTCGGCGACCTCATGGCGGTCCTCGACGATAAGGATGCGTTCGCTGCCGGTGCGGTCCATCGCCATCTGCGGCCGGATCGACGGCGCAGCGATCGCCTGCTCGGTCGCCGGAAACAGCAGCTGCACAGTCGTGCCCTGCCCGACCTCGCTGTAGATATAGGTGCTGCCGCCGGACTGGCGGGTGAAGCCGTAGACCATGGCGAGGCCCAGCCCGGTGCCCTTGCCCTCCTCCTTGGTGGTGAAGAACGGCTCGGCGACCCGCGCGAGAATGTGGTGCGGAATGCCGACGCCGTCGTCGGACACCTTCAGCGCGACATAGCGCCCGCCCTTGGGCACGCCGAACTGCACGATGTCCTCCTCCGCGATCTCCTTGTTCTCGGTGCGGATGGTCAACGTGCCGCCGTGCGGCATCGCATCGCGCGCGTTGACGAACAGATTGAGCAGCGCGACCTCTGCCTGGGTCTGGTCGACACGGCTGTTCCACAGGCCGGGCTGCGCCTTGACGACGATGCGCACGCTGTCGCCGAGCGTGTGGCGCGCCATCTGCACCATGGTCTCGATCATGTTGTTGAGGTTGATCGGCCGGCTGTCGAGCCGCTGTTTGCGCGCGAACGACAGCAGCTGCTGGGTGAGGGTCGCGGCGCGGTTGGCGGCCGAGCGGATGTTCTCGACGGCGCGGCGGTGCCGCGGGGCAAGCTCGCTGACGGCGCCCTGCAGCGTCTCGGTGTAGCCGATGATCACCTGCAGGATGTTGTTGAAGTCGTGCGCGATGCCGCCGGTGAGCTGGCCGATCGCCTCCATCTTCTGCGACTGCACCAGCGCGCTCTCGGCGTCGCGCCGGCGCGACACGTCGAGCTGCGAGCCGAAATAATAGACCAGCTCGCCGTCGCGGTTGTAGACCGGGCTGACGAACAGCGCATTCCAGAACGCAGCGCCGTTCTTGCGATAATTGAGGATCTCCACCGCAATGTCCTGGCGGTTGGCGATCGCGGTGCGGATCGCCGCGATGGTGTCGCGGTCGGTGTCCGGCCCCTGCAGGAAACGGCAATTGGCTCCGACGATCTCGGACAGCGCGTAGCCGGTCATCTCCAGGAACGCCCGGTTGGCGAACAGGATCGGATTGTCAGGCTGGCGCGGATCGGTGACGATCATCGGCATCCGCGTGGTCTCGACGGCCGCGAAGAAGATGTCGTGGCGCTCAGACGACAGATCGGATGCATCGCCGCTGTCGACAATCGCGCGATCGCGCTGCGGCCCGTGTTCCAACATGCTTCCTTGCTCCGCCTTCCATCGCCATGACATGCAGGGTCGCGCCGGCACCGGCGTGAGTTGTGCAACGCCTCCTTCGATATGCCGCTGGATGGGATCGGGTTCCCGCAGGCCTGCTTGCGCGCGGAATAACGGACACAGGACTCACGAAAATGCGACGCGGCGGCGCGGGAACGAATCCGGCGGATAAGGAAATACCCGCGCCGAGGGGCCGCGGCCTACGTCACCGGGCAAAACAACCACGTCGACGGCGGGCTGGTGCGCAGCCGGTGAGGCGGTGCATCGCCGTCAGAACATCTCGAAATATTCGCGCTGCTCCCAGTCGGAGACCTCCGCCTGGAAGCGCTCGAGCTCGGCGTTCTTGATGAAGGTGTAGTAGTCGACGAAGGTCGAACCGAACGCCTGGCGGAAGAACGCGTCGTCCCTCAGCGCATCGACGGCCTCGCGCAGCGATTTCGGCAGCAGGCTCGCCTTGGTCTCATAGGGCACATCGGCCGACGGTCCCGGCTCGAGCTTGCGGTCGATGCCATCGAGGCCGGCTGCGATCTGCGACGCCATGTAGAGATAGGGATTGGCGGCGGGCTCGCCGATGCGGTTCTCCAGGCGCGTGGCGCGATCGCCGGGGCCGCCGAGCACGCGGATCATGACGCCTCTGTTGTCGCGGCCCCAGATGGCACGGTCCGGCGCCAGCGAATAGGCGCGGTAGCGCCGGTAGCCGTTGATCGTCGGCGTCGAAAACAGCGCCGAGGCGCGCGCATGCGCGAGCAGACCCGCCATGTAGTGGCGGCCGAGCGCGGACAGGCCTTCGGCATCCTCCGTCATGAAGGCGTTGCCGCCGTCGCGCGCCACCAGCGACTGGTGCAGATGCCAGCCCGACGACATCACGTTGGGAATGCGCGGCCGGCACATGAAGGTGGCGTGATAGCCGTGGCGCTGGCAGATCTGCTTCACGGCGCTGCGGAACAGCACCATCGTATCTGCAGGCGCGAGCCCGAGCGCCGGCTGCAGCACGAATTCGCACTGGCTCGGGCCATATTCGAGCTCGATCGAGCGCAATGGCAGGCCGAGCGCGACGAGATTGGCCCTGATGATCTCGAGCGCCGGCTCCATCTGATCGAAGCGCTGCTCGGTGAGATATTGATAGCCCTGGGTCAGCAGGCTGACCGTCGGCGGCACGCCGGGCTGACCGGGCGAGCCGGCATCACCGAGCGCGAGCCTGGGATCCTCGACCTTGAAGATGTGGCACTCGACCTCGAGGCCGGCCATGAACTGATAGCCACGCTGTTCGAGCGTCGCCAATGCCGACCGGTAGAGATTGCGCGTGGCGAACGGGACCGGCGCACCGTTGGCGAAGTACAGATCACAGAGCACCCAGCCGGTGCCGGACGCCCAGGGCAGGACGCGGAACGTGGTGGGATCGGCGACCATCAGTGCATCGCTGCCGCCCTGCATCTCGGCCATGCCGAAGCCACCGCCGGCGGTGAACACCGGAAACACGGTGCGATGCGAGGTGTCCTTGGCGAGCAGGGTCGTCGTGATCGAGCAGCCGTCCTCGAGCGAGGACAACGCAGCATCGACAGAAAGCGTCTTGCCGCGCAGGATGCCATGCTGGTCCGGGAACGAGAAGCGGATGGTGGTGAGGCCGTGCTCCTCGGCGAGGCGGCGCATGCGCACTGCGGCCTCGGCCTGCTCGGCGGTCCACAACTGATGCTTGTCGACGAAACTCAACGATGGCTCCTGATGAGCATGACTGATTGCGCAATCGAGTCCGCGGCGGTGCGGCTGGCTCGGTCCCGGCCTCTCCTCGCCTGCGGCCAAGTCACCGCATGTAGAGATCGGAGTTTAGCACCCGTCTGTCTCCACGTCGTCATGGCCGGGCTTGTCCCGGCCATCCACGTCGTTCGGCATCCTGAGGACGGCGTGGATGCCCGGGACGAGCCCGGGCATGACGGAGTGAATAATTGACAAGGCTGCTCGTCGCGACGGCCCCCAATCAAATGCCCGCTCACGCCAGCCATCACTCCGCAGCGCTCAGATGCGGTGCGAGACGCACGATATCGGCCGGCACCGGCGCTGCCCAGGGGGCGTTGCGGCGGCGGCGGACGTCGACTTCCATCCAGTAGGTCTCCCAGCCGCGGGTCGGGCCGATGCCGTCCATCGTCGCCGGGCCCTGCACGCTGCGGGCCCCGGCGGCATCGAGGAACAGCATCGGCGGTTCGCCGCTCGCGACCTTCTCGATCTGCTCGCGCAGCAGCCGACGATATTGGATGATCGCCTTGTCGGATTGGCCCAGATGCTCGCGGGTGCGGTCCTGGATCCGGCCCATCGACTCCACCGCCCACTGGTCGTGCACGTTGATGTCGTTGCCCATGCCGGTGTAGGTCGCGGTCGCCTGCTCCCGTGGATCGAAGCCGTAATCGTTGCTCTTGTTCTTGCGCGAGCGATAGTCGGGCAGCTCATAGAGCTCGAGCCGCTGCGCCCGCATCTTCGCCCGGTCGACCGGCGCGCCATAGCTGGTGAAGATCGCGTACCAGTAGCAGCTCTCGTCATCGACCGGCACGTGCCACTGCGTGATCGTCATCTCCGTGCTCATCGGAATCACGAAGGCATGCGGGAACAGCTGATTGGTGACGCGGACATGGGTGCGTTCGGCATCGATCTCACGCAGTGCGATGATGCGCAGGCCGTATTCGGTACGCTCGACATTGATGATCGGACGATCGTACTCGCGCAGCACCTTGGTCATCGGCAGCTCGCTGTCGGCGGAGGCGCCGCGGAACTGCTTGCCATAGGCGGTCGACGTATCCTCGTCCTCGAAGAAGCGGTGCAGGAACGAGGCATGCGCGGGGTCGATGCCGACCTCCAGCGCTTGCAGCCAATTGCACTCGATCAGGCCCTTGAAGGCGAAGGTGTAGGTATCGGGCGCGGTGAAGCAGTCGAGATCGGGAAACGCCGGGGCTGCACCATCGCCGAGCCAGGCCCAGAGGATGCCTCCCTTCTCGATCACGGGATAGGCGCGCTGCTTGACGTTCTTGCACAGTGGCGAGCCGGCCGGTTCGGCCGGCGTCTCCCGACAATTGCCGTCAGCGTCGAACAGCCAGCCATGGAAGGCGCAACGCAACCCGCCGTTCTCCAGCCGTCCGAAGGCGAGATCTGCGCCGCGATGCGGACAATCGCGATCAAGTAGTCCGTAGCGGCCCTGCGCATCCTTGAAGAGCACGAAGTCCTGACCGAGCAGCTTCACCGCGCGCACCGGGCGCTCGCCCGCGAGCTCATCGACCAGCGCGGCCGGCTGCCAGTACATCCTCATTAGTTTACCGGCGGGCGCGCCGGGTCCGACGCGCGTGATCAGGTCGTTCTGCTCCTGGCTCATCATGATGGCCGTCTCTCCTGTTCCGTCGCAAGTCGGGCGTTGAGCGTCACGCGATCATCTAATAATGTTCGCTAGACGAACATATGTTCGCCCAGATTAGATTCGCTTTAAGTGGGGAGAAGCGCAAGTGAAAAAGCTACAACCGAAGCCGAGGGGCCAACGGACTGCAGCTTCACTGCGGCCGAAAACAACAACAGCGGATCATGTCAGGCCGATGCCGAAACTGAAGCGCACTGATGAGGAGAAGAAGCAGGCTCGGGGCGACGGTCCCGAGTTCGTGGAAGCGCTCGATCGCGGCCTGCGGGTGATACAAGCCTTCAGCCGCGAGGGCCGGCCGATGACGCTGAGCAAGGCGGCGGAACTCACCGGCCTCGCCCGCGCCACGGTGCGACGGATTCTGCTGACCCTGAAAGCCTCCGGCTTCGTCCATGGCGACGACCGGCTGTTCTCGCTGACGCCGCGCGTGCTGCTGCTGGCCTCCAGCTATCTCGCCTCCAACCAGGTCAACAGCGTGATGCAGCCGTTGATGGACAGCACGGCCGGCGAGGCCCGCGAGGTCTGCTCTCTCGCCGTCCTCGACGGCGACCAGGTCGTGTTCATCGCGCGCGCGACGCCGGCGCGCATGTTCTCCACCGGCCTGGAGATCGGCTATCGGCTGCCGGCGTTCTGCACGTCGGTCGGCCGCGTGTTGCTGAGCCGGATGCCGGACGATCAGTTGCGCCAGGCCGTCGAGCGCATGACGCTGACCGAGATGACGCCGCAGACGATCACCGACAAGGACGCGTTGATCGCGTCGGTCACGGCCGTTCGGGACGACGGCTATTCGCTCGTCGACGGCGAGGCGGAGGAGGGTTTCCGCTCGATTTCCGTGCCGATTCGCCGCTATGACGGCGGCATCATCGCCGCCGCCAACATCGGCGGCCACGTCGATCGCATCGGCGTCGACGAGATGAAGGAGCGCTTCCTGCCGCTGCTGAAGAAGCTCGCCGCCACGGCGCAGCCACTGCTCGTCTGATCCTTCGACAAGAGGCACCGGGCTCGGCTGCAGCCGTGCCGGCTCGTGCTCGCGCATTGGGCCACAGCACCTTAAGCTTCGCATCGACCTCGCTGCCGCGAGTGCCACTGTTTCATCCGGCAGCGACGTCGCCGGACGCGTCCTCGCTGCTGCCGAGCGAGCAGTCGTCTCTCGTTCCATCAACAGCGTCGGCCCGCGCTGCTCCGGCAAGAGCTAGACTTCGCGCGGATATGTTTCCTCCGGGTGCGACGATCGCTCCGATGTCATCGCCGACAGCCCGGTGCTATCAATTCATCGCCGCGACGGAACGAGAGCGCCGGGCGTCAACAGCCACGTGAAGTTACCAGCCGCTCGAACTAATCGTTGTGGTCGCAGGCCTTGCGACGCCGGGCCCCACGCCCATTACGTGATATTATCGTGACGCCCGACCTCGTTTGCCACGATTGACGATCCATCCAGGTATCATCGCGCTGCATGCGATGGTGGCATGATCCGGGGCGGAAGTAGTTAGCCCCCTTCCTCGCGCGCGAATTGCGGACGACGCCACCAGATTGCCGCGAATGACGCCGTAATCACGAAAGCCAGAGGCGCCGCGGCCCAAGCAGCATCGCGTGCGCCCCGATCACAGCGATCATCCGGCTGGCCATCCACTGTCGCGAAGAGGCGCAGGATGAGCCAGGACAAGGCTGGGGACGAGGTCGTCGCCCTGGGACGCCGGGCGCGAGCCGCAGCACATCGTTGGACATCGGCCGCCTCTCGCGCGTAAATGGCATGCCGGGCGGACGACACCCGGACATGCAGGTGAACGCCGTTTCCGGGGGGAAGACCCATGACTGATGCGCTGCCGCTCGTGCTGGTGCCTGGCCTGATCTCGTCGCCCCGCATCTATGCGCCGGTGATCCCGGCGCTGTGGCGGCTCGGGCCGGTGATGGTGGCGAACCACGTCCGCGACGACAGCATGGCTGCGATCGCGCGCCGCATCCTCTCCGAGGCGCCGCCGCGCTTCGCGCTCGCGGGACATTCGATGGGCGGCTACATCGCGCTCGAGATCATGCGCCAGGCGCCGGAGCGCGTGGGTCGGCTGGCGCTGATCAACACCCAGGCGCGGCCCGACACGCCGGAGGCGAGCGCCCGCCGCCGCACCATGATCACCCGCGCCAAGGAGGGCGACTACCACGGCGTGGTCGACGAGCTGTTCTCCGGCTTCGTCCATCCGTCGCGCCAGGATGATCCGCGACTGCGCCAGCTCGTGCACGACATGGCCGAGGAGGTCGGCGTCATCGGCTTCATCCGGCAGCTGACGGCGATCATGTCGCGCCCGGATTCGCGGCCGACCTTGACCGCGATCCGCTGTCCGACCCTGGTGCTGACCGGCGACACCGACAACACCATCCCGAACAGCCTGTCGAAGGAGATGGCCGACGGCATCGACGGCAGCTGGCTGGTGGTGCTGGAGAATTGCGGCCACCTGCCGCAACCCGAGCAGCCGGAGGAGACGGCGCAGGCGCTGATGGAGTGGTTGCGGGGGTGATTGGATCGGTTAGGACGCCTGCGAGCCGTCGAACGCATTGAAGAGCTCGATGATTTTCAGCGCGCGATCCTGATCGTCATCAGCCCACAGGCCGAGTTCCAGCACCATGCGGCCATTCTGTCCGGCACGCGTCACGCCATCGCGTCTAAGCGCATCAAGTTGGACCGCCGCCGATCGCTTGTCCGGACAAACAAGCACGACAAATGGGATCGGAAGCTCCGCAACCTTGAAGGCGGCGACGGCCTCGACCTCTGAATGTCTGAAGCCGTGCCGGACGGCGTAGGGAGAGACCTTGATGCCATTCCGATCGAAATGGTCGGCAAGCGCGACGATCTCGGCAGGCATTGGATCAATGGGCCGGATGAAGCTGCGATAGACCCACTCGCCTGAATAGACCAGTGCGATGAGGGCGACAAGGATGACGACGATTCGCATCATTCTCGCCTGACGGAAGCCATCAACGTTGCACCCGCAACCCATCCACGAACACGTCGAGCAGCCGCAGCACGCTCTGCTGCCAGCCGGTCTGGTCGTGCATGTAGCACATACCGATCAGCGCGCGCAGGACGTCGTCGGCGCTGATGTCGCCGCGAATCTCGCCGGCGTCGACGGCGCGGGCGAGCAGCGCGCCGATCGAGCGGGTGAGATGGCCGTGCGAATAGGCGGCGAGCTCGGAGTTCGCGGTCATGACGATCGCGAGCGCGGCCATCATGCCCTTCTTGGTGGCGACGAACTGCACCGTCGAGCGCAGCCAGCGCCGGAGCGCCTCGACCGCCGACGGCTCGCTCTTGAGCTCCTCGGCCAGCTCCGCGAGCTGCTCGACCTCGCGCCGGTACACGGCCTCGAACAGGTCCTCGCGGGTCGGGAAATGACGATACAGCGTGCCGATGCCGACGCCGGCCTGGCGCGCCACCGCTTCCAGGCTCGCCTCGGCGCCGCCGACGCTGAACACCGCCTTGGCCGCCTCCAGCACCCGCTCGCGATTGCGCTGCGCGTCCGCGCGCGGCTTGCGATGGCGGTCTTGTGGTTTCGTCTCCATCTCACCAGCTCTTGATGACGGACCGTTCATGTCCCCTTGCTAAACGGAGGAACCCTCCGTATAAATAGACCTGCCACTCCGGGATAGCCAACCTTCCTGGGCTTTCGTCCCGCGGTCGCTGGATCTGGACGGACCACCGCCCGTAAGGCGGTGCCCGCTGCGATCCGATTAGGCCATCGCTTCGATCGGAACAACGCATGAATTGGACTGTCAGACTCACCGTCAACGGTGAGCCGCGAACGCTTGCGCTCGACGACCCCAGGGTCACCCTGCTCGACCTCCTCCGTGAGCGCCTCCATCTCACCGGCACCAAGAAAGGCTGCGACCGCGGCCAGTGCGGCGCCTGCACCGTCCTCGTCGACGGCCGCCGCATCAACTCCTGCCTGACGCTGGCCTTGAGCCTCGACGGCGCCGCCGTCACCACCATCGAGGGGCTTGCCAACGGAGACCAGCTACACCCGGTGCAGGAGGCCTTCATCGCCCACGACGCCCTGCAATGCGGTTTCTGCACGCCCGGCCAGATCATGAGCGCGGTCGGCCTCATCAACGAAGGCCAGGCCGGCAGCGATCCGGAGCGCGTGCGCGAAGGCATGAGCGGCAATCTGTGCCGCTGCAGCGCCTATGTCGGCATCGTCGAGGCCGTGCTCGACGCCCAGGCGACGCTCACCGAGGACAAGGAGCGCGCGGCATGAACCGGTTCGACTACGTGAAGCCGTCGACGGTCGCGGAGGCGATCGTAGCGGCCAGCGCGCCCGGCGCCGCCTATCTCGCTTCGGGCACCAACCTGCTCGACCTGATGAAGGGCAATGTCATCAGGCCGGCGCGGCTGGTCGACATCTCCCAGATCAAGGAGCTCGCGCGCCTCGAAACGCTCGGCAATGGCGACGTCCGGATCGGCGCGCTGGTGCGCAATGCGGACCTCGCGCATGACGCGGCGTTCGCGCGCGACTTCCCGGCGGTCGCCGAAGCGCTGCTGTCGGGCGCGTCGGCGCAGCTGCGCAACGCGGCCAGCGTTGGCGGCAATCTGCTGCAGCGGACACGCTGCGCGTATTTCTATGATCCGGCCTCGGCCTGCAACAAGCGCACGCCCGGCGCAGGCTGCGACGCGCGCGGCGGCGACACCCATCAGCACGCCGTGCTCGGCTGGAGCGAGGCCTGCATCGCCACCAACCCCTCGGACTTCTGCGTGCCGCTCGCCGCGCTCGATGCGATCGTCGAGATCGAAGGCGGCTCCGGCCGGCGCGAGGTCGCGCTGGAGGCGCTGCATCTGCTCCCCGGCACCACGCCGGAGCGCGAGACCGTGCTCGCGCCGGGCGAGATGATCGTCGCGGTCCGGCTGCCCGCGGCGGCGCGGGCGTTCGCCAGGCACGCGCGCTATCTGAAGGTGCGCGAGCGCAATTCCTATGCGTTCGCCGTGGTCTCCGCCGCGGCCGGTCTCGTGATCGAGAACGGCGCGATCAAGCACGCACGTCTGGCGCTCGGCGGCGTCGCCGCCAAGCCGTGGCGCGCCCACCCGGCCGAAGCGCTGCTCACGGGCCAGCCGGCCACGCCGCACACATTCCAGCACGCTGCCGAGATCGCGCTGCGCGATGCAAAGCCATCCGGTGACAACGCCCACAAGATCCCGCTCGCGCGCAGCCTGATCATGCGCGCGCTGGCCGCCGCAGCCGAGGGCACGCCGTCGCGCGTGCCGGCGCTGCCGGCCTCTCCCTTCTCCGCCGTTCCAGGAGCACTTCATGACGCCTGAGCTCAATCTCTCCCGCGATCCCGCCCATGTCAGACACGGCTCCAACGTCGGCCAGCCGCTGTCGCGCGTCGATGGCCGTGCCAAGGTCACCGGCACGGCGCGCTATGCCGCCGACA
Organism: Bradyrhizobium sp. HKCCYLRH2047; assembly: GCF_051168175.1. Taxonomy (NCBI): domain Bacteria; kingdom Pseudomonadati; phylum Pseudomonadota; class Alphaproteobacteria; order Hyphomicrobiales; family Nitrobacteraceae; genus Bradyrhizobium; species Bradyrhizobium sp. HKCCYLRH2047. The sequence goes on along the minus strand of NZ_JBNPUM010000002.1, from coordinate 185,985 downwards.
ACAATCCGCCCGGCCTGCTCTATGCCGTGCTCGCCGTCTCCAGCATCGCGCGCGGCCGCGTCATCACGCTCGACGTCGACGCCGCCAAGGCTCATCCCGGCGTCGTCGAGGTGATGACCTCCGCCAACCGGCCGCCGCTGCATGCCGATCCCGACGGCAAGCCGAACCCGTTCGCGTTCCGCTTCGAGGCGCTGCAGAACGACCGTGTGCGCTACGCCAACCAGCCGATCGCGCTGGTCATTGCCGAAAGCCTGGAAGCCGCGACCGAGGGCGCCGCGCTGCTGTCGCCGCGCTACGAGGCCGAGCCGGCCCGCATCGGTCTCGATGCCGCTGACGCCTATGTGCCGCCTGTCGTCGGCATGGGGTTTCCCGCCGAGAGCCATCACGGCGATATCGAGGCCGCGCTGGCGGGCAGCGACAAGCAGATCACCGCGATCTACGAGACTCCGCCGCATTATCACAACGCGATGGAGCCGCACGCGATCGTCGCCGAGTGGCAGGGCGACAGGCTCATCATCGACACACCGACCCAGGGCCTGGTGATGATGCGCGGCCGCCTGGCCGAGCTGTTCGGCATCGCGCCGGACAACATCCTGATCCGCAGCCCCTATCTCGGCGGCGGCTTCGGCGGCAAGGGCCTGATGGCCGGCCCGCAGGTGCTCGGCATCCTCGCCGCGAAGATGGTCGGCCGGCCGGTGAAGCTGGTGGCGCGCCGCGAGCAGCTCTACGGCCCGTTCGGCCATCGCTCGCCGACCCGGCAGACGCTGCAGCTCGGCGCCAGCAACACCGGACAATTGTCGGCGATCCGTCACCACGCGAGGATCGCAACCTCGAGCTTCGAGGACTTCTATGAAGCCGCGGCGCATGTGACGCACACGCTCTACGCCGCGCCGGCGATCGCGACCACCTACGACGCGGTACGCATGGACACCGGCACGCCGCTGTTCGTGCGAGCGCCCGGCATCGCGCCGGGATCGATCGCGCTGGAGAGCGCGGTCGACGAGATGGCCGAAGCCTGTGGCCTCGATCCGCTGGCATTTCGCGTCAAGAACTACGCCGAGGTCGAGCCGGCCACCGGCAAGCCGTTCTCGTCGAAAGCGCTGCGCGAGTGCTACACGCAAGGCGCGGAGAAGTTCGGCTGGTGGGATCGGCCGCTGAAGCCGCGGATGATGCGCGACAGAGACGGCTTCCTGGTCGGCTGGGGCATGGGCACCGCGACGTTCCATGCGCTGATGTTTGCAGGCCAGGCCCGCGCGGTGATCCGGCGCGACGGCACCGGCGTGGTCGAGAGCGGCGCGCACGACATGGGCCAGGGCGCCTGGACCGCGTTCGCGCAGGTCGCGGCGGATTCTCTCGCGCTCGAGCTCGATCAGGTGACGTTCAAGGCCGGCACCTCCGACCTGCCGGATGCCGGCATCGCCGGCGGCTCGGCACATACCGCGACCGTCGGCACGGCGATCCACAATGCCGGCGCCGCCGTCATCGCCAGGCTCGCGGAGCTCGCGACCTCCGATCAGCATTCGCCGCTGTTCGGCGCCGGCAATGCCGGCGTGATCGCGCGCAACGGCCGGCTGCTCCGGCGCGACGACGAGGGCCGCGGCGAGAGCTATGCCGACATCCTCGCACGCGCCGGCCTCGACGAGGTCGAGGGCTCCGGCAGCGGCATGCCCGACCCTGCCGCCAACGAGCAATACGCGATGCATTCACATGGCGCGGTCTTCGCGGAGGTGAAGGTCGATCCCGATCTCGGCCAGGTCCGGGTGACTCGCATGGTCGGCGCATTCGCGGCGGGGCGGATCATCAACCCGAAGCTGGTGAAGAGCCAGCTCGTCGGCGGCATGATCTGGGGCATCTCGCTGGCGCTGCACGAGGAGGCGGTCACCGACCGCCGCACCGGCCGCATCATGAACGCCAATCTCGGCGAATATCATGTGCCGGTGAGCGCCGACGTGCCGGCGATCGAGGCGTTCACGGTCGAGGAGCACGATCCGTTCGTCAATCCGCTCGGCATCAAGGGCGTCGGCGAGATCGGCATCACCGGCTCGGCCGGCGCAGTCGCCAATGCGGTGGCGCATGCGACCGGCATCCGCATCAGGCGGTTTCCGGTGCGGATCAGCGATCTGGTCTCGCGTCAATGACGTGAGCGCGGCAACGAAACCCGTTCGAAGCAATGCCTCCGTTCTCCTGACCGAGAGCGGAGGCCAGCGACCTCGCTTCGTTTACGCCGCCTGCCGCGCAAAGGTCCGCCTGAACCACGCCAGGAACGCCTCGCGGTTCTGGCCGGCGTCGAACTCGACATGCAGCGCGTCCTTGTCGCGGGCGCGGACCCGATAGGGCACGCGGCCATCGAAGCCGCTGAACTCCATGACGCCGCGATCGCCGATGCCCGGCTCGGGGTCGAACCGGAACCAGGCGCCGCCCTCGGAAATATCCACCAGGTCGGCTTTCACCACGCCCTTGCGATCGTCGACGACCTTGATCGGCAGGGTCGACTTCATCCGCGGCGACTGCCGGCGGTCGGCTTCGGCGGTCGCGGTCCTCACAGCCTTCACCAGCGTGGCGCGGAGCGAGGTCAGGCCCGTCGCCACCGAGCCGATGGCGCTGCGCACCTCGGCGGCCCGATCGTTGACCATGCCGGCATCCCTGCCGACATTGCCGATCTTGGACGACACGTCGCGCGCCGCGCTGGCCGATGACTGGACCGAGCGGCTGATCTCCTGGGTCGCCGCGTGCTGCTCCTCCATCGCCGCAGCGATCGAGGCCGCGACCTCGTCGATCTCGGAAATCTGGCTGCCGATGCCTTCGACGACGTCGACGGTGGCCTGCGTGGTGGTTTGTACCTCGCCGATCAGGCGCGAGATCTCCTCGGTCGATTTGGCGGTCTGATCCGACAGCGACTTGACCTCGGCCGCAACCACGGCAAAGCCGCGGCCGGCATCGCCGGCGCGCGCGGCCTCGATGGTGGCATTGAGCGCCAAGAGGTTGGTCTGCTCGGCAATGCCGCCGATCAGGTTGGAGACCTCGGCGATCTTGTCCACGGCCGTCGACAAGGAGAGCATCGTGTTCTTGGCCTTCTCACGCCCGGTCACCGCCGATTTGGTGATCGTGCTGGCGCGCGCCACCTGGCTCGAGATCTCGCGGATCGCCGAGCTCAGTTGCTCGGCTGCCGACGAGACCGTCTGGGCATTGGAGAGCGACTGCTCCGAGGCGGCGGCCACCGATTGCGCATCGGTCGACAGCTCCTCGGCCAGTTTCGAGAGGCCTGCGGCCACGGCCTCGACCTGGCGCGATGCGCCGGCCGCGGCTTCGACGGACGTCTCGGTCTCGCGCTCGATCACGTCGGCCATGTCGAGCATGGCGCGCTTCTTGTGCTCCTCGGCGGCCGAGCGATCGCGCTCCTGCCTGTCGCGCAGGCTCGCGTTCTCGAGCGCGTTGGTCTTGAAGATGCTCAGCGCGCCCGCCATCGCGCCGATCTCGTCGCCGCGTTCGGAATAGGAGATATCGGCCGACAGATCGCCCTCGGCGATCCGCCGCATCAGGCCGGTCATGCGCGACAGAGGACGGACGACGCCGAGCACCAGACCCGACATGCCGGCGACGACCAGGGCCAGAACGATGCCTGATACGCTCCACACGATGATGGAGATGCTGCGGTCCTGGGTCGCCGCCGTCGCCTCCATGTCCGAATTGAACTTGTTCGCCTTGTCGACCAGCGTGTCGATCACCGCGCGGTGGGCGGCGTAGGCGTCGGCCAGCCGGGCATAGGCGGCATCGGCCTTCGCCATGTCGCCGGAGCGCAGCGCCGGGATCAACTCGGCTTCCAGGGCCTGCCAGAATTTCCGGACCTCGCCGTCCGATCGTTCGACCAGCAGCGATTTCAGATCAGGCTGCAGCGCCGAGCCGGTCCAGAACGTCTTGCGATCCTCATAGTCCTTCTTCAGTTGCGCCAGCTTCGTGACATGCGTGTCGAGATCTTTCGGCGTCCGGAGTGCGAGGGTCGCCTCGAGATAGGCCTCGAGCACATATTCAGGCGGCGGCAGGATGTCGGCCACCAGATCATTGCCGAGCTTGATCTTGTCGTAGAGCGGCCCGCCGACCTTGAGCTCGCGCAGCGCATAGGCGCTGGTCAGCACGACCGCACCGAAGCCGAGTGCGAGCACGAGGCCGAAAGCCGCAATGAACGTGGAAATGGAGAGACGCATCTTCATGGCGGCGGCACATTTCGCTGGAGCGTGGACTGCACCCGCCGTCGTCCCGCCGGAGCCCTCTCCGTTCGCTTGCATGGAGATGGTCGGTCCGGAACGACCGGCATCGAGTCGTTAATTTGATCAGCGTGCACAACCTTTTCTCAGGGAAGGTAAATTTCCGCCCCCGTAGAAATGCGGTGCAGCCCGTTCGGCCGGGGATGCAGGCGCTCCTCCCACTCTGACCTGGCGCAAGGCGGCGGGAGGTGGATCTGCGAACATTCAAGCGTCGTTGCTGCAGGAGCCACCAGGAGCCACCATGTCGAAACCCATCCCGGACAAGGCCGAGATCGCGCTCGAATATCCCGACAAGTTCTATGCCGGCACGTTCGAGCATTCCTCGCGGTTCGAAGCCCATCTCGAATCATCCGGCCTGGCATTGACCCTGGAGCGGCCCGGCCCCGAGGACGTCCGAAAATCGATCCGCATGCATCTGCACTTTGGACTGCTCGCCGGGATTCTTCGCGAGCTCGCCGCCGGCATCGCTTCGATGCCCAAGGACGACATCGTTCATCGCGAGCAGCTGCGCGACGCAGTCGCGGATCTGCATCGAGCCCTTAACGCGCCTTAACCGGTTGTGCCGCGACGGCACAGCAAGGCGCGGCGTTAACTCCCGGTTCAGCCTTCGTTAGTGCATTGCTAACTACGCCAGAACCTTTGCCCGGAGAAAGTCGGGTTGGAAGCCGGTGTGCTGCGCGAGTGACAGCATTTTACTCAAAAGCGATCTATCTCCGATCCATCGACGGCGCGCGACGCGCGAGCCTTGTTAGTTGAGTATCGGAGACCCGCCATGAAGAAGATCCTGTTCGCAACCGTTGCAGTCGCCGCGCTGGCTTCGGCCCAGTCCGCTTTCGCCGCCGATCTCGGCGCCCGGACCTACCCCTACGCCACCAAGGCGCCGCCGGCCTACGCCGCTCCGATCTACAACTGGACCGGCTTCTATCTCGGCGCCCATCTCGGCGGCGCGTTCTCCAGCGACAACAATTTCTCCGGCCTCGCCACCGGCAACAACTCCAACGGCCGCTTCCTGGGCGGCGTGCAGGTCGGCGCCGACTGGCAGTTCGCCCCGACCTGGGTGATCGGCGCGGAAGGCCAGTACAGCTGGCTGAGCGGAAGCGTCGGAGCAGCATTCCCGGGCGGCTACGCCTACACCAACAGCCAGCGCGGCCTCGGCTCGATCACCGGCCGCTTCGGCTACACCTGGGGTCCGGGCCTGCTCTACGTGAAGGGCGGCTATGCCTATTCCGACAACAACGAGAAGGTGACGTTCGCCGGAACGCCGGTCGGCTTCGCGACCAGCGGCGACCACCGCAACGGCTGGACCGTCGGCGCCGGCCTCGAATACATGTTCGCGCCCAACTGGTCGGCCAAGGCCGAGTATCAGTACTACAATTTCGGCAGCGCCACCTTCACGGCGCCCGCCGCGCTGGTCCCGACCGGCAGCTTCACCACCGACGACCACACCTTCAAGGCTGGCGTGAACTACCGCTTCAACTGGGGCGCTCCGCTCGCGGCCCGCTACTGATCCGCAGGCGTCAAATAACAACAAACGACGGGAAGGCCGGCAGCGATGCCGGCCTTTTCTGTCATAGGTTATCGAAAGCGCGGCCGAACAATCCCTTCCATCCCGTTAAATGCCGCGCGGTGAAATGCGAAAATCCGCGAAAATTCGGCACGCCCTGAGTAGTTTCCCTGATTTGTTAACCGCCGGCCCCGATACTGCCTGCAAGCAACAGCTACAAATAGTGCATATTGGGGGACACCAGAGATGGCGATTCGGTTCAGCTTCAGCAGGATGCTCGGGGCGCTGCGACCCAAATGGGGCGTCCGCGGCAGCCTGTTCGCAGCCTTCGCGGTGATCGCCGGCATGGCGATCGCGATCAGCGTCGCTGCGGGACTGATGCTGCGCCACGTCGGCGGCGCCATGGTCGAGCTCTCGGGCCGCGACATTCCGCGCCTGACCTCGAGCCTGCAACTGCTGGCGCAGAGCTCCAGCTTGGCGAGCCTCGGCCCGGCGCTGCTGCAGTCCCAGAGCGAGGACGCGCTCAACGATCGCCTGAAGAGGATGCAGGAGATCCAGAAGACCACGCAGGAGCGGCTGAGCGAGATCAGCGCGCTCGGCGCCGCGAAAAGCGTGGTGGCGCCGCTCGCCGAGACCATCAAGAACATCAACGAGGCCAATCAGAGCCTGGTGTCGGCGGCGCGCGAGCGGCTCGACGTCGCAGCCCTTCACAACAAGCAGTATGACGCCCTGCGCAAGGCGCAGGCGGAGTTCACCGCCGCCGCCAACGAGCCGATGCTGGACGCGCAGACGCAGCTCAACGCCGTGCTCGGCGCGGCCGAGGTGTCGGCGGACGACGCGACGGCCGCCGCCCGCTTCGTCGAGCAGCTCGGCAACGTGATCGCATCCGGCAACCTGCTGGTGGCGCAGATGGCCGCCGCGCTCTCGGCCAACGACAGCGACACGCTGGAGACGATCGAGCGGCAGTTCAAGGAGGCGCTGGCGCAGCTCAAATCCAATCTCGAACTGCTGCCGACCGGCCGCAGCACCAAGGCGATCCACGACGCCGCGCTGAAGCTCGCCGCGCTCGGCGAGGGCAAGACCCGCGTGTTCAAGACCCGCGAGAAGGAGCTCGACGCCAACGACTACGGCCAGACCGTGCTGGAGGAGACGCGCAAGCTGAATGTCGGCCTCGACATCAGCGTGCAGCAGCTCGTCGAAGGCGTTCGCAAGTCGACCGAAGGTGCCACCTCCACGGCGGGCCGCGACATCGAGCTGGCGACGCTCGGCATGGTCGGCGCCGGCGCAGCCACGCTGCTCGGCTCGGTGCTGTTCGTCTGGCTCTATGTCGGCGGCAACATCCTGCGCCGCATCAAGCGGCTGCAGCAGGCGATGCAGACGCTGTCGAGCGGCGATCTCGACACCGAGATCGCGGCCTCGAAGCAGCGCGACGAGATCGGCGCGATGGTCGACACCCTGCAGGTGTTCCGCGAAAACATGGTCCGTGCCCGCACCCTGGCCGCCGAGCAGGACCGCGAGAATGCCGCCAAGGCCGAGCGCGCCGCGCGCATGGAGGCCCAGATCGCCACGTTCGAGGCGACGGTGCGCAGCGCCCTCGGCACGCTGCAGAACTCCGCCACGGCCATGCAGGCGACCGCACAGAGCATGTCGCAGACCGCCGACCAGTCCAACTCGCTGGTCAATGCGGTCGCGGCGGCTGCCGAGGAGACTTCGGTCAACGTCCAGACCGTGTCGGCCGGCACCGAGCAATTGTCGTCGTCGATCGCGGAGATCAGCCGCCAGGTCGTGACCTCGGCCCAGATCGCCAAGAAGGCGGTCGAGGAAGCCGGCGCCACCGACTCGACGATGCAGGGGCTCGCCGACAATGCGAGCCGCGTCAGCGTCGTCGTCGACCTGATCCAGGCGATCGCCTCGCAGACCAACCTGCTCGCGCTCAACGCCACCATCGAGGCGGCGCGCGCCGGCGAGGCCGGGCGCGGCTTCGCGGTGGTCGCGCAGGAGGTGAAGAGCCTGGCGAGCCAGACCGCCAAGGCCACCGACGAGATCCGTTCGCAGATCGCGAGCATGCAGCAGGTCGCCTCGTCGGCCGTGTCGGCGATACGCAACATCGGCGGGACCATCGCCGAGATTGACAACGTCACCACCGCGATCGCCGCCGCCGTGGAGCAGCAGGGAACGGCGACGCACGAGATCGCCCGCAACATCCAGCAGGCGGCCTCCGGCACCACCGAGGTCTCCAACAACATCACCGGCGTCTCCAGCGCCTCGGCCCAGGCCGGCACCTCCGCCAACGAGGTGCTCAGCGCCTCGGAGGCGCTGCGCCGCGAGGCGGAGACGCTGCGCGCGGAGGTCGACGCGTTCCTGACCAACATCAGGGCGGCGTAGTCGATATCGGGCCTCGCCCTTCGAGACGCCGGCCTGCGGCCGGCTCCTCAGGGTGAGGAGGCGCAGGTCGCTTTGCGGCCAACCGGGCGTGGGATCGAAGCGCCGACCCTCAACCCTCATGGTGAGGAGGCGCGCAGCGCCGTCTCGAACCATGAGGCCCGGCCTGCCGCGTCCCGGAATGCCGTCCAGCCATGCCGCTTCCATCGCGTTTTTCGGCTGGCGCTCGCCCGCGGCGGCCGTTAATCGATGAGGCATGACCAAGACAGACACCGTTCCCTCCTCCGCTGAAGCCCTGCGCTATCCCTGGGAGCAGCATCCCGGTGAGGACCAGGTCGTCGAGGTCGCGCCCGGCGTGCTGTGGCTGCGCCTGAAGCTGCCGTTCCGCCTCAACCATGTGAACATCTATCTGCTCGCCGACGGCGATGGCTGGGTCGCGGTGGACTCCGGCTTCGGCAACGAGGAATCGATCGGCGCCTGGACGCGGCTGCTCGATGGCCCGCTGAAGCACGTGAAGATCACCCGGCTGATCGTGACGCATTCTCATCCCGACCATGTCGGGCTCGCCGGCTGGATCGTCGAGCGCTTCGCCTGCCCGCTGGTGATGTCGCAGGTCGAGTACCTGCAGTCGGTCTATCACCAGAACCGCGGCACCGAGGAGCGCCGCAATGCGCAGCGGCTGTTCTTCCGCCGCCACGGCATGGACGAAACGTTGACCGACAAGCTGCTCGGCCGCGGCCAGGAATATCTGCAGCGCGTCTCGGTGCTGCCGGCCTCCTACCGCCGCATCTCCCATGGCGACGAGATCCAGATCGGCAGCCGGCGCTTCAAGGTCATCACCGGCGGCGGTCACGCGCTCGACCAGGTCATGCTGTACTGCGCCGCCGACAAGCTGTTCCTGTCCGCCGACCAGGTGCTGAGCAAGATCTCGCCGAATGTCAGCGTCTGGGCGGTCGAGCCGGACCAGAACTCGCTCGGCGAGTATCTGGCGTCGCTGGCGAGCCTCACCACCACCCTGCCCTATGACGTGCTGGTGCTGCCCGGCCACGGCGTGCCGTTCTACGGGCTGAAGACGCGCATCAAGCAGCTCGCCGACCACCATGAGGAGCGCTGCCGGATGATCGCGGACGCCTGCCGCGACGAGACCAAGACCTCGGCGCAGCTCGTACCGGTCGTGTTCCATAAGCACGTGCTCGATGCGCATCAGATGGGCTTCGCCGCCGGCGAGCTGATCGCGCATGTCAACTACATGCTGGTCGAGGGCCGCCTGACCGCCGGCGACGTCGACGGCGTGCTGCATTATCGCACCACCTGAGGCTGCGGGGCCGCAACGCCGCCGCGTCGCCGCAATCCTGGCGCCGTTCAGCCGGGATCAGCTGCCCCTTGGACAAATCGCCCAATTCCCGCCGTGGGATTCCGGCTCGACAGCCGCTCTGGAAACGCTCTAAGAAGACCTCACGCCACGCATGCCGCGAGGTTTTCGCTTCAGGTGCTGCACTGCAGCGCGCCAGTTCGGGTTTCGTGATGGACTACAGCCAGTACTTCAGTGCCGCCCTCGGTCGCCTGCATGATGAGCGTCGCTACCGTGTCTTCGCCGATCTCGAACGCATCGCCGGCCGGTTCCCGCATGCGACCTGGCACTCGCCGAGCGGACCGCGCAATGTCGTGATCTGGTGCTCCAACGACTATCTCGGCATGGGCCAGCACCCCAGGGTGGTCGGCGCGATGGTCGAGACCGCGACCCGCGTCGGCACCGGCGCCGGCGGCACCCGCAACATCGCCGGAACCCATCATCCCCTGGTGCAGCTGGAAGCCGAGCTCGCCGACCTCCACGGCAAGGAAGCGGCGCTGCTGTTCACGTCAGGCTACGTCTCCAACCAGACCGGCATCGCCACGCTCGCCAAGCTGATTCCGGACTGCCTGATCCTGTCGGACGCGCTGAACCACAATTCGATGATCGAGGGCGTGCGCCAGTCCGGCTGCGAGCGCCAGATCTGGCGCCACAACGATCTCGCCCATCTCGAGCAGCTCCTGATCGCCGCCGGCCCGAACCGGCCGAAGCTGATCGCCTGCGAGAGCCTGTATTCGATGGACGGCGACGTCGCGCCGTTGGCTGAGATCTGCGATCTCGCCGAGCGCTACAACGCGATGACGTATGTCGACGAGGTGCATGCGGTCGGCATGTACGGCCCGCGCGGCGGCGGCATCGCCGAGCGCGACGGCGTCATGCACCGCATCGACATCCTCGAAGGCACGCTGGCCAAGGCATTCGGCTGCCTCGGCGGCTACATCGCCGCCAAGGGCGAGATCATCGATGCCGTGCGCTCCTACGCGCCGGGCTTCATCTTCACGACCGCGCTGCCGCCGCCGATCTGCTCGGCCGCGACGGCTGCGATCAAGCACCTGAAATCGTCGAACTGGGAGCGTGAACGCCACCAGGACCGCGCCGCGCGGGTGAAGGCGGTCCTCCACGCCGCCGGCCTGCCGGTGATGACCAACGACACCCACATCGTGCCGCTGTTCGTCGGCGATCCCGAGAAGTGCAAGCAGGCCTCCGATCTGCTGCTGGAAGAGCACGGCATCTACATCCAGCCGATCAACTACCCCACGGTCGCCAAGGGCACCGAGCGCCTGCGCATCACGCCCTCGCCCTACCACGACGACGGCCTGATCGACCGCCTGGCCGAGGCCCTGCTCCAGGTCTGGGAACGCCTGGGCCTGGCGCTGCACGAGAAGCCGCTGGCGGCGGAGTAGCCCCCGACCGCGCAACGCGAGCCGCCGCCACACACGCGGTGCGCTCCCATCCCCCTTGCGGGGAGGGGAGCCGACTAACCTCGCCGTGAGAGACCGACTCCCACAGGCTGTATTCGCCTAACCACATCCTTGCATCTGAGGCGCGCCCGCCCCTTAACGACGCCGCCTCATTCCAGCTTCCGCCGCCACATCCCTATCGCCCCGCCCCCCGCAAAGCGCTAAGTTTGCTGCTCGTCCAGAGGGATCGATCGAGGAGTTGGCGTCAACGCATGCTGCACGACTGGGGCGTGATCCTGGCCGCGTTCGGCTACATCGGGTTCCTGTTCCTGGTCGCCAGCCGCGGCAACCGGGCCGGTGAACGGCGGCCGTCACGGCTGGCCGGGCTGATCTACCCGCTGTCGCTCGCCATCTACTGCACGTCCTGGACCTTCTTCGGCTCGGTCGGCTTCGCCTCGCGCAACAGCGTCGACTTCCTCGCGATCTATCTCGGGCCGATCCTGATGGTCGGCGCCTGCACGCCGCTGCTGCGCCGAGTCATCCGCCTTGCCAAGTCGCAGAACATCACCTCGGTCGCCGACCTGATCGGCGCCCGCTACGGCAAGAGCCAGGCGGTGGCGGCGACCGTGGCGCTGATCGCGATCATCGGCTCGGTGCCCTACATCGCGCTGCAGCTCAAGGCGGTGGCATCGTCGCTCGAGACCATCATGGTCGACGACCGCGCCTTCGCCCATATCCCGATCGTCGGCGACATGGCGCTGATGGTGACCTTGGCGATGGCGATCTTCGCGGTGCTGTTCGGCACCCGCCAGACCGACGCCACCGAGCACCAGCACGGCCTGATGCTGGCGGTCGCGACCGAATCGATCATCAAGCTGGTCGCCTTCATCGCCGCCGGCGCCTTCGTCACCTTCGTTATGTTCTCGCCGGTCGAGCTGATCGAGCGTGCGATGAAATCGCCGGAGGCCGAGCGCGCGCTGGAATACGTGCCGGGCATCGGCAGCTTCCTGACCATGACCCTGCTGTCGTTCTGCGCCGCGATGCTGCTGCCGCGCCAGTTCCATGTCAGTGTGGTCGAGAACGCCGACGATGCCGAGGTGTCGCGCGCGCGCTGGCTGTTTCCGCTCTATCTCGTCGCGATCAATCTGTTCGTGATCCCGATCGCCCTCGCCGGCCTCATCACCTTCCCGTTCGGCGCCGTCGACAGCGACATGTATGTGCTGGCGCTGCCGATCGAGGCCAATTCGCAATGGCTGTCGGTGCTGGTCTTCGTCGGCGGATTGTCGGCGGCGACCGCGATGGTGATCGTCGAATGCGTCGCGCTGTCGATCATGGTCTGCAACGACATCGTCGTGCCGCTGGTGCTGCAGCGCCAGCAGGAGCAGCGCGAGATCGGCCGCGACTTCGCCGGCTTCCTGCTCGGCACCCGCCGCATCGCGATCTTCGCCATCATGGTGATGGCCTATTTCTACTATCGCGCGCTCGGCAACACCCAGCTCGCCGCGATCGGCCTGCTGTCGTTCGCCGCCATCGCGCAGCTCGCGCCGAGCTTCTTCGGCGGCCTGTTCTGGCGGCGCGCGACCGCGCGCGGCGCGATGGGCGGCATGCTGGTCGGCTTCGCCGTCTGGCTCTACACGCTGTTCATCCCGAGCTTCCTCGACACCTCGACCGCGGGCATCCTGTTTCTTCAGCACGGCCCGTTCGGGCTCGAGGCGCTCAGGCCGCAGGCGCTGCTCGGCACCGACCTGCCGCCGCTGCTGCATGGCGTGCTGTGGAGCCTGTCGCTCAATCTGCTGACCTACATCGTGCTGTCGCTGGCGCGGCAGCCGTCGTCGATCGAGCTGTTGCAGGCCGACATCTTCGTGCCGGCCGAGCTGACGCCGAGCGCACCGAGCTTCCGCCGCTGGCGCTCGACCGTGACGGTGCAGGACATCCAGAGCACGGTCGGCCAATATCTCGGCCCCGATCGCGCCCGCGCCTCGTTCGAGGCCTTCGCCGCCCAGCGCAACCTGCCGCTCGATCCGGCCGCGCCGGCCGATTTCGAGCTGCTGCGCCATGCCGAGCATCTGATCGCCTCCTCGATCGGCGCGGCGTCGTCGCGCCTGGTGATGTCGCTGCTCCTGCGCAAGCGCACGGTGTCGGCCAAGGCCGCGCTCAAGCTGCTCGACGATTCCCATGCCGCGCTGCATTTCAACCGCGAGATCCTGCAGACCGCGCTGAACCATGTGCGCCAGGGCATCGCGGTGTTCGACGCCGATCTGCAATTGATCTGCTCCAACGGCCAGTTCGTCGACCTGCTCGGGCTGCCGCCGGATCTGGTGCAGATCGGCAGCCCGCTGAAGGAAATCCTCGAATTCATGGGCACGATCGGCGCGCCCACCTATGAGGACGGCGAGGCGCTGCTGGCGCGCCGGCTCGCCGCCTACACCACCGAGGGCGAGCCTTATCTGGAACGCCTCGCCGACCGCCACATGGTGATCGAGGTCCGCACCAACCGCATGCCGGGTGGCGGCCTCGTCATCACCTTCACCGACGTCACGCCCTCGTTCGAGGCCGCCGAGGCACTGGAGCGCGCCAATGCGACGCTGGAAAAACGCGTCCGCGACCGCACCGAGGAGCTGACGCGGCTGAACTCGGAGCTGGCGCTGGCCAAGAGCGCCGCCGAGGACGCCAACATCTCCAAGACGCGCTTCCTTGCGGCGGCAAGCCACGACATCCTGCAGCCGCTGAACGCGGCGCGGCTCTACGTGACGAGCCTCGTCGAGCGGCAGACGGCCGGCGAGGATTCGCGCCTGGTCGAGAACATCGACGACTCGCTGGAAGCGATCGAGGAGATCCTCGGCGCGCTGCTCGACATCTCCCGGCTCGATGCCGGCGCGATGACGCCCTCGGTGTCGAGCTTCAAGATGGCCGATTTGATGCGCTCGCTGGAGATCGAGTTCGCGCCCGCCGCGCGCGCCAAGGGTCTGGAGCTGGTGTTCGTGCCGTCGTCGCTGCCGGTCGAGTCCGACCGCCTGCTGCTGCGCCGGCTGCTGCAGAACTTCATCTCCAACGCCATCAAGTACACGCCCAAGGGCCGCGTGCTGGTCGGCTGCCGCCGCCACGGCCAGTCGCTGCAGATCGGCGTCTACGACACCGGCGTCGGCATCCCCCCGGTGAAGCGCGGCGAGATCTTCAAGGAATTTCACCGCCTCGAGCAGGGCGCGCGGATCGCGCGCGGCCTCGGCCTGGGGCTGTCGATCGTCGAGCGCATCGCGCGCGTGCTCAATCACGGCATCGCGCTGGACTCGCGGCCCGGCCGCGGCTCGGTGTTCTCGGTCACGGTGCCGATTGCGAAAGCGATCAACCACACTGCCGCCGTCACCAGCGCGACGCCGCTGGCGACGACGCCGATTGCCGGCGCGCTGATCGTCTGCATCGAGAACGATCCGGCGATCCTCGACGGCATGAAGACCCTGCTGACGGCGTGGGACGCCGAGGTGATCGCCGTGCCTGATCCGGAGTCCGCGATGGAGGCGATCGCGGCGCGCGATGGCGCCGTCACTGGCCTGCTCGTCGACTACCATCTCGACCGCGGCAACGGCATCGCCGCCATCCGCGACATCCGCCGCCGCTTCAACGAGGCACTGCCCGCGATCCTGATCACCGCCGACCGCAGCCCCCACGTCCGCGCCGCTGCCCGCGACGACAACGTCGCCGTGCTCAACAAGCCGCTGAAGCCGGCGTCGCTGCGGGCGTTGTTGGGACAGTGGCGGATCCAGCAGATGGTGGCGGCGGAGTAGGAACGCCGGTCGGCGAAACGGCCGCTCGGGCTACCGCACCTCCCGCGGTGGGCGCCCCGACACCCGGCTGAACACACGCGAGAACGCCGCGGCGCTGTCGTAGCCGACCTGCGAAGCGACGCTCTTGACGGACTTGCCCTTGGCAAGCAGCTGCCGCGCCAGCGTCATGCGCCAAGCCGTCAGATAGTCGATCGGCGTTCGGCCGACGCGCGCCCGGAACAGATCGGCGAAGCGCGTGCGCGACATGCCGGCGATATCGGCGAGATCCTCGAGGCTCCACGCCCGGCCCGGCGCGTCATGGATCGCGGTCAGCGCCTTCGCCAGGCGCGGGTCAGCGAGCCCGGCGAGCACGCCGCTCTCGACCGCGCCGCTGGCGACGACGTCGCGGACGATCAGGATCAGCAGATAGTCGAACAGCCGGTCCAGCGCCGCCTGCCGACCGCCGCCATCGGCAAACCCCTCGGCGACCAGCAGGTCGCAGACCGGCGTGAGCGTCGGATGCCCGGCGAGCGGCAGCACCACGAGCTCGGGCAGTCCCTCACCGATCGGATTGCCCTCGGCGCCGCCGAGCTCGACGGTCGCGCAAACGAGATCGGCACCACGCTCGGGATCGACGACGAAGCGATGCGTCCGTCCGCGCGGAAAGAACATCAGGGTCGGCTCGTGCAGTTTCAAGTCGTCTGCGCCCGGCTGGGTCAGGGTCAGCACGCCGGCCTTGAACAGGTGCAGATGGCCCTCCGGTCCGAATTCCACGGTGTTGCAAAGGTTGCCGGAGAAGAAGGTCCGAGCCCGCGGCGTGACATGGGCAAACAGCGCGGCAAAAGGGTCCATGGGACGATCTGCAATGTTTCTGGCACCTAAAGCCACACATAGTCCGGCATGGAGGGGGCGTGCAAGCCCGCACCTCACACCAAGGATGTTCCCATGCCCCGCATTGCTCCCGTCGACACCGTCAGCGCCGATGCCGGCGTCGTCGCCACGCTGTCCGCCGTGAAGGCCAAGATCGGCATGACGCCGAACCTGTTCTCGACGCTCGCGCAGTCGGGCGCCGCGCTGAACGGCTACATCGCCTTCTCCGATGCACTCGCCAAGGGCGCGCTCACCGCGAGGCAACGCGAGATCGTCGCGCTCGCGGTCGCCCAGGCCAATGGCTGCGAATATTGTCTCTCGGCCCATTCGCTGATGGGCAAGGGCGCAGGCCTCAGCCCGGACGGCCTCCGCAAGGCTCGCGAAGGCACCGCTGATGACGCCATCGACGCAGCCGTCGCCCGCCTCGCGCGCCGCGTCGTCGACACCAAGGGACAGGTCGCCGACGCCGACCTCGCCACGGCGCGCGCGGCGGGTCTCGACGACGGCCGGCTGATCGAGATCATCGCGAACGTCGCGATCAACGTGCTGACGAACTACGTCAACAACGCCGCGCACACCGACATCGACTTCCCGAAGGTCGCGCTCGCCCTGCAGCCGGCCGGGTAAGGAAGCCTCCCAGACGATCCATGCCGTCGCGCACTGCATCTGACAGCGTCTGTTGACGGAGCATCCTCGAACATGGCACGGCGGCCGGGCGCAAACCCCGGCCGCTGTCGCTTGCGAGGGTCGCAGAACATCCTTTGAGGCAAGAACTAAGGTTCTCCCCTCGCGCCCATCCGCTCCACGAGATAGTCCACGAACACGCGGACGCGCGCGGGCATGTTGGGACCGCCGACGAACACGGCGTGGAAGACTTCCCTGTCGCCGGGATTGAACACCTCGAGCAGCGGCACCAGCCGCCCCTCTGCGATCGCGTTGCCGAGGCTGAAATCGCCGACGCGGGCGATGCCGACGCCATCGAGCGCGAGCTGGCTGAGCGTGTCGCCGCTGTTGGCTTCGACGGCGCCGCGCAGCTTCAGCGCATAGTTGACGCCGTCGCGGCGGAACGGCCACACCGGCTCGGCGCGGCGGAAGCTGAAGTTCAGGCAGTTGTGGTTGGTGAGGTCTTCCGGAGTCTGCGGCACGCCCCAGCGCGCCAGATAGTCCGGCGAGGCGACGATGGTGCGGCCATTGTCGCCGAGGCGCCGCGCGGTGAGCGCGCTGTCGGCCAGCGGACCGCCGCGAATGGCGACGTCGGCCTGGCCCGCCGCCACATCGACGAGGCCGTCGCTGAGATTGATGTCGACGAGGATGTTCGGATAGCGCCGCACGAACTCGCCGAGCAACGGCACGATGCAGATGCGGCCGTGCGACAGCGCGGCGCTGACCCGGATGCGCCCGCGCGGCGCGCCCTGATCCGCGATCGCTTGCTCGGCCTCGTCGAGATCGGCGAGAATGCGGCGGGCGGCCGCGAGATAGGCCAGGCCCTCGGCGGTCAGCGTGAGCACGCGCGTGGACCGCAGCAGCAGCCGCGCGCCGAGCCGCGCCTCGATGCGGTCGAGCGTGCGGCTGACGGCCGACGGCGTCAGCCCGAGGCCCCGGCCCGCGGCCGAGAAGCTGCCGCTGTCGGCGACCGCGCAGAACACCTCGAGATCCCGGGCGCGGTCCGCGCCGGACAGTACCATCTTTGCGTCCAGATCAAAAATCTTTGGCGTCACTACCCTCTAATACCGCGATTGGGGTTCGTCTAGCTTTGCGTGCATCACCACGATGCAACCTACGGAGACCGTCATGACCCTGCCCCGCCTGCTGCAACGAACCGCCCTCGCCGCCAGCGCGCTCACGATGCTGACCAGCGCCGCCCTCGCCGACGCGACCGAGGCGCCCGGCAAGTTCCCGAAGAGCTTCCGCACCCAGGAGATCCCGACCAACGGCACCACGCTCCACGTCCGCGTCGGCGGCACAGGACCCGCGGTGGTGCTGCTGCACGGCTATGGCGACACCGGCGACATGTGGGTGCCGCTCGCCGCCAAGCTCGCCGAGAACCACACCGTGATCGTGCCCGATTTGCGCGGCCTCGGCCTCTCCGCCCGCGCCGACAAGGGTTTCGAGAAGGCCAACCAGGCCGAGGACATCACCGGCGTCATGGACGCGCTGGGCGCGCGCACCGCCGAGGTCGTGGCCCACGACATCGGCAACATGGTCGCCTATGCGCTGGCAGCGCGGCATTCCGACCGCGTTACCAAGCTGGTGCTGATGGATGCGCCGGTGCCGGGCATCGGCCCGTGGGAGGAGATCCTCAAGAACCCGCTGCTGTGGCACTTCCGCTTCGGCGGCCCCGACATGGAGCGCCTGGTCGAGGGCCGCGAGCGCATCTATCTCGACCGCTTCTGGAACGAGTTCTCGGCCAACCCTGCGCATTTCCCGGAGGCCGCGCGCGTCCACTACGCGGAGCTCTATGCCGGCCCCGGGCGGATGCATGCCGGCTTCAGCCAGTTCGCCGCCTTCGATCAGGACGCCATCGACAACCGCGCCTGGCTCGCGGCCCATGGCAAGCTGACGATGCCGGTGCTGGCGATCGGCGGCGCGGCGTCCTTCGGCCCGACCATGGCGGTGGTGGCGCGGGCCGGCGCGAACAACGTGCAGGAGCAGGTCATCGAAGGCTCCGGCCATTGGCTGATGGAAGAGCAGCCCACCGCGACGGTCGCTGCGATCGACGCCTTCCTCAACGGGCAGCCGGCCGCCACGCCGTCGTCGCGCTGATCCTCGCGCAACTGATCCAACGCAGCAGAAGGCGCCGATCATGTCGACCCACGCTCTCGATGATGCGATCGGCGCGGCCAACGCCGCGCAAAAGCCTGCGGTCATCTTCATCCACGGCCTGTGGCTGAAGCCCAGCTCGTGGGACCGCTGGGCCGAGATGTTCGCCGCCGCGGGCTATGCCGCGCTGGCGCCCGGCTGGCCGGCGGAGGTGGGCGGCGCCGCAGCGCCCGAAACGATCGGCGAGGTGGCGGCGCACTTCGCCGCGATCGCGGGCGCGCTCGACCGGCGCCCCGCCGTGATCGGCCATTCCTTCGGCGGCCTGATCGCGCAGATCCTCGCCGGCCGCGGGCTGTCGGCGGCGACGGTCGCGATCGATCCGGCGCCATTCCGCGGCGTGCTGCCGCTGCCCGTCTCGGCGCTGCGCTCCGCCTGGCCGGTCCTGCAGAACCCGCTCAATGCCAACCGCAACGTCAGTCTTACCCCCGAACAATTCCGCTACGCGTTTGCGAACTCCGTGCCGGAAGCCGAGAGCGACGCATTATACGAAACCTACCAGGCGCCTGCCCCGGGCCGACCGATCTTCCAGGCCGCGGCCGCCAACCTCAATCCCTGGACCGAGGCCCACGTCGACAGCGAGGCCGTCGAACGCGGCCCGCTGCTGATCATCTCCGGCGAGCACGACCACACCGTGCCGCCCTCGGTCGCCCGCGCCGCCTACGATCGGCAGAAGCGCAACCAGCACGCCGTCACCGAATTCGCCCAATTCCCGCAACGCGGCCACTCGCTGACAATCGACAGCGGCTGGCGCGAGGTGGCGGAAACGGCGCTGGGGTTTGTGGGGCGGTTTCTTTAGCGTTCGGCCACTCCGTACTTTAGCGGGGGTCCACTCGACGACTACGATCTTGAGAGGGCCGGAGGAGGAACTGGCTCGAAAAACGGCGGGTTTGACCGAGTTGAAGCGAAGTCGGCGACCCAAACGCAGATCGCGGCAGTTGACACAGCCCATGGTTGAACCTTACCAGACAAAGCCTAGAAAGTTAGTTGATCCTAGATTTGAAATTTCCCGATTGGATTTGGTTTGGTGGGGCGATTTCTTTTCGTCTTGATTGTGCTTACGGGCACGCTCCTCAACGCGCAGTCACGCCCTATAGGGACTATCGGTCGGAGCGGCCCCCTTCCGCTTGCGTGCGACCAGAACATTATTGCGTTCGGAGGAAACATACGAATTACTCTTCCCGCGGCGACTGGCATCGAAGATGGATGCGATATCGTTCTCGTCAACGAAGAGTCCGATGCCGGCAAGCTCTTGATCGACTTCCCACAAGACATCAACCCACGGCTTTATCCAAACCAGTCGGTCGGAATAACAAGCTACAAAGGTCGTTGGATTTCGACGCACAAGCCCGGTCGATACAAAGTTCCGAATGGAAGTTTGAAGATCCTCGTCGATAATGACGGCGATGATGGCAACGACGGCATCAGCAGGCCAGTGAAGTATCTCGCTACCGCCGTTCAGCTGATCCAGCAGGACCTCGACACCCGCCAATCGCTCGTAACGATCGCGCCGACCATCGGCCAAACCTTCAAAGATGACGCGGTTGCCATTAGTGGGCAGCCCCTGGGCAGCAATTTGATCGCGCTATCTCCGAACGGAAACGGAACGATAAAGCTGGTGCATGCAGCGACGTGCATTACGGCAGGCGACAATGGTGAGCTGTTTCTATGGGCGGATCAATTTGGGCCGCAGGGGCAGATCGAGATGCACTGCAATAGGGACAACAACCCGAATACACCGCAAATGCTCGCACACAACAACGGAGTTTTCGACGGCTCAGGAAAGCTCGTCTTTCACGGATCTGGCGACAAGGATATCGCTATTTCGTTTGACGGTCCAACGGCAGGCTCGTCCTTCAATGGCGGAATCCAAGTCGCCGGTCATTTCGATATCGTCTGGCGCATGGAGCAAGGCGGAGGGCGGTTTACGCTAGGCTGCAGCTCTCAAGGATGCGCCAGCATAGAGCCGATAGCGGACGAGTCGGGCGACATGCCGAGCATCAACCGATTGTTTATGGTCATCGGGAGCGAACAGCTACGTATCGGTAATTGCCCCAGGAGGGATGGCTATCGCAAGGTGGGCCCATCCATTGTCGGAGGCAACGGCCTGCTCGTGAAGTTCGGCTGCTTTATCCCGGGTACGCCCGACGGCGTGCCACTGATGACGCAGAACGGAAAAGTGTACGACTCAGCTTACTGACTACCCAAAGACCTCAAAATCAGGGGGGCTAGCTGTTGGCGCGCCAACCAGACCGAGGCGAATGGGCGGAGGTGAACCGTATCAGCCGTGATCAGCCCTTCGCGACGGTTATCTCCGAGGAAAGCAAGGCACCCCTCTGCGCTACAGAACGCTTGCATTTCGTCCACGAAGTCGAAGGGCTCGTCGCGCTTCAGCTGCGATTGAAACTTTTTGGTGAACGACATCAACTCGTCATCGAGGTGACCCGGTATATACCGCGGGGTCGACTTCCAATACTCATCCAGAATGATTTTGTGCAGAAAGCGCTTCCAATGCGGCCGCTGACCAAGCACGAGCACCTTCTTGACGCCATACCCCTTCACCATCATCGAAAACTTGCGGATGTACTCGATGTCGAACGAGTTGTTCGATGAAAGCAACAGAACATCGGGCGGATCGATCTCAATCCGACGCAGCGCAAAGTAGTTCGCCATGTTGCAGTGGTGAGTTTCTATGATGTGCTCGATAATTGGACTGACTTGGCAGCCCGAACTGTGGATCAGCAGTACCGAGACATCTTTCGGAAGAACTTCATTGAGCCCGTAATATAGATCCGCAGCATTGGAATCTCCGATAATGAGCACACTCTTGTCGGAGTGCCGCATATAGCAACTGGGATCGATGGCCTTTCTTGGCGCGAGCGTGGGGACCGGACTATCCCAGGCGTAAAAGTTACAGCGGTTCTGCATGATATCCTGAGCCTCAGCCTGGATCAGCGGCGACCCGCCATAAAAATATGCCGCATATTCACGCTTGTCCTCGTCGTTGATCCGGCCCGGGAAACCCTGCATCGCGACATCGAGGAGCCCAAATGCGCCGATGGCGATCATCGCCATTGCTAGCCCTGGCACCATCCAGACCCGCCGCTCGCCAGACCGGATGGGCTTCTCGAGAAACTGATAGGTGCCCCACGCAAGCCCGACTGACGCACCGACCAACAACGTGATGACGGCCTGCGGGGGCGGCGAGGCTCCATAGTGGATGCGCGCAAAAGTCAGCAGCGGCCAGTGCCAAAGATACAATGGATAGCTGATCAGACCGATCCAGACCATGACTGGATTTGAGAGGAGCACCCGGTTGAGCCAAGCCCCCGGCCCGGCGAGGATGACCAGGTAGCTTCCAAGGACCGGCATCAGCGCCCACCAGCCCGGAAACTCTTGTCGGCGCGTGATCATGAGGACTGACGCACCAATCAGCGCGATGGCCGCGACCGAAACGAAGTCGCGGTAGAGCTTTCTCTCATCCACTCCGCCGCGTTCGAAGAGAACGGACGCCATCACCGTTGCGATGCCATTTTCGATCCACACTGCCGCCCGCGGCGTCGAAAATGCCAGATAGGCTAGAATACTGCCCGTCGACAGCTCCCAGAAGCGGGCGCCTGGGGAATAGAATGCAGCAACGGGGTTGGATGGCGTAGCCTTGATGTTGAAGACGAATGAAGCTGCAAACATTGCGACAAAAACCGTGAACAGGTTCAGGCGCAGCCGCCAGGCAATCCAGATCAGCGCCGGCCACACGAGATAGAACTGCTCCTCGATGCCAAGCGACCAGAGATGCAGCAGGATTTTGGTGTCTGCCGCAACGTCGAAATAGTTGGCTTCCTGCCACAGAGCAAAGTTGGAAACAAAGCCCGCGCCAGCGGCCACATGCTTACCGAGCAGACGGAAATCGTCTGGCAGTAGCAGAAGCGCGCCCGCTGCTAACGATGTGGCTAGCACGAGCGCGAGCGCGGGAAATATCCGTTTGATCCGCCGGGCGTAGAAGACCTGAAAGCTGAATGTGCCACTTTCCAGCCCGCCGAGAATAATTGATGTGATAAGGAAGCCCGATATCACGAAGAAGATGTCGACGCCGACAAAGCCGCTTCGGAGCGTGCCAGGAAAGGCGTGAAAGGCGACCACGGAGAGGACGGCGACAGCTCTCAATCCGTCGATGTCTGGTCGGTAGAGAGGCCCATGGACGGCGTCCCTGGCGTAGTGCACCTCGGCTGGTGAATGCATAACGACCCGCTCTCTTCCGCACGCGCCCAAATACTTCCGGCGCGAGCAAACTCATTAATCTGCAATTTTTTGGCGATCAAACCCGAAATGGTGACGTAAGCTCAAACCCCGCTGACATTTTCATGTCCCCTTGTGCACCCAGTCCTGTGGACCTCGGTCAGTTATCCCTCCTCTACGTCTGCCTCCGTTGTCCCCAGCGACGGCCGTTTGCCGTCAGCCGATGCTCGGATCAAACCCACCAGCGCGTCTCGGCAGAGCCACCGGCTGCTCGCAGCTTGAGCGCGATCAAGGACCGCGCGCGTTCGCTGGCTCCAAGAGTCCTCGGAACTCCAGTCCTGTTCAGCTATCGGTTCAGATCGACAAATTCACAGCCCGTCGAATCTTATTTCTTTTTCCCAGAAATCATGATACATGTTGCGCCATCCCGTGCCCGCCATGAGGGGCGCTTCGCGATCGTCACGAACGTGGGGCGCGGGATGCGGTGGGCGCGTCGGGTCGCAGCGGGCTTAGGTCTCGCGGACGAACGATCCGGTGCGCACGGTCAAGCCGTGTGGTCCTGGCATCCCGGTGCTGATGCCAAGTCCGTGACGACGATGTTGCGGATGACGGGGGCAAGAACGCCGGTCCCCGGGGAGAGCTCGGAGCAGCCGTCAAAACCATCGCGCAGGGAGGGCCGGGCGTGTTCGGCCAGACCTGTGGTGACTGCCGCCTGCTTTTTTTCTGCAGGCGGGCCACGGGCGCGGCCAGCGCCCGGCCTTCCCTGCGCCCTCTGCTTTCGAGAGGGCGAAAGATCAGCAAAGCTCGGACGCGAGACGCGTCGCGAGGCTGAGAAGGTGTGTCGCGATGGATCATCAAATGAGGCGAACTTCACGTCTGAATAAGACGTTCGCCCCTCACCCTGAGGAGCCCGCCGCAGGCGGGCGTCTCGAAGGGCGAGGCCCGGACGGTGGCCTCATGGTTCGAGACGGCGCTGCGCGCCTCCTCACCATGAGGGTCAAGCTCGGAGATCGGCGCCCGACGCGCGAAAACCCCGTCACTTCCCCGTCGGCGTATCCTGCCGCCAGGCGCTGCCCGCGATCTTCGCGGCCGCGATCACCGCCTGGGTCCGGCTCTCGACGCCGAGCTTCTGCAGAATGGCCGAGACGTGCGCCTTGATGGTCGCCTCGGAGACGCCGAGCTCGTAGGCGATCTGCTTGTTGAGCAGGCCCTGCGACAGCATCATCAGCACGCGCACCTGCTGCGGGGTCAAGGTGACCAGGCGGTCGCGCAGCCTGGTCATTTCAGGATCGGCGCCGGCGGCCAGGTCGGTGTCGGGCGGCACCCAGACCTCGCCGTCCATCACCTTCTTGATGGCATCGCGCAAGGTGTCGACGCCGAACCGCTTCGGGATGAAGCCGGAGGCGCCGAAATCGAGCGAGCGGCGGATCGTCGCGCCGTCGTCGCTCGCCGACACGATGACGACCGGGATCGCCGGATATTGCGCGCGCAGATAGATCAGGCCCGAGAAGCCGGAGATGCCGGGCATGGTGAGGTCGAGCAGCACCAGATCGACCTCGGAATCCTTTTCCAGCAAAGCGGTGAGGTCCTCGAACGAGCCGGCCTCGTCGACCACGGCCTCCGCGAGCACGCTCGCGACCGCCTGCCGCAAGGCATTGCGGAACAACGGGTGATCATCGGCAATGACGAGATGAGTGCTGGCAGCCGCCATGAATCCAGACTTGACCTTGCGAGACCGACGACATGCTGCAACTGCACGCGCCCGGTTTTCCGTAAAATACTCGCCCGGCCACCGGTTGCATGCAAGCGTGCAATTCCACTTGCAGGGAAGGCGGTTAATCCGAACCTTGTGCAACGCAATATCGATAGCGCGTCGGCCGCTCAGCGAACTTGATCCGCCGCAATGTCCCCATCTTTCCCGCGCGCCGCAGAGGGCAGAGCCGAAAGTCGTATTGGGGCGAGTTTCACTGCAATGTTACTGAAGAGCAAGGTCTCCGCGACCTGCGCCGTCCAAGTCCGGCATGCGGAGGCGAAAGCCATCATCACAACAATCATGGGGAGCGAATGCCGATGTCAACAATGGTAGCCACACAAGCGAGAGCTGGAGGCATGACGAAGGACGAACGCTTCGTCATTCTGGCCTCCTCTCTCGGCACCGTCTTCGAGTGGTACGACTTCTATCTCTACGGGTCGCTGGCCTCGATCATCGGCGCGCAGTTCTTCAGCGACTATCCGCCGGCCACCCGCGACATTTTCGCACTGCTCGCCTTCGCCGCCGGCTTCCTGGTGCGTCCGTTCGGCGCCATCGTGTTCGGCCGCATCGGCGACATCGTCGGCCGCAAATACACCTTCCTGGTCACGATCCTGATCATGGGCCTGTCGACCTTCATCGTCGGCCTGCTGCCGAACGCCGCGACCATCGGCTTCGCGGCGCCGGTGATCCTGATCGGCCTGCGCCTGCTGCAGGGCCTCGCGCTCGGCGGCGAGTATGGCGGTGCCGCGACCTATGTCGCCGAGCACGCCCCGATGGGCAAGCGCGGCTACTACACCTCCTTCATCCAGACGACGGCGACGATGGGCCTGTTCCTGTCGCTGCTGGTCATCCTGTTCACCCGCACCATCATCGGCGAGGCCGACTTCGCCAAATGGGGCTGGCGCATTCCGTTCCTGGTCTCGGTGCTGCTGCTTGGCGTCTCCGTCTGGATCCGTCTGCGCCTGAACGAATCGCCCGTGTTCCAGAAGATGAAGGACGAGGGCAAGAGCTCGAAGGCGCCGCTGACGGAAGCGTTCGCGAACTGGGGCAACGCCAAGATCGTGTTGCTGGCGCTGATCGGCGCCACGATGGGCCAGGGCGTGGTCTGGTACACCGGCCAGTTCTACGCGCTGTTCTTCCTGCAATCGATCCTGAAGGTCGACGGCTACACCGCCAACCTGCTGATCGCCTGGTCGCTGCTGCTCGGCACCGGCTTCTTCATCGTGTTCGGCATGCTGTCCGACAAGATCGGCCGCAAGCCGATCATCATGGGCGGCTGTCTGATCGCGGCGCTGACCTTCTTCCCGATCTTCAAGATGATCACCACCAACGCCAACCCGGCGCTGGAGAAGGCGATCGAGGCGACGAAGGTGGAAGTGGTGGCAGATCCCGCCGGCTGCGGCGATCTGTTCAACCCGGTCGGCACCCGCGTCTTCACCGCGCCTTGCGACACCGCCCGCGCCTTCCTGGCCCAGTCCTCGGTCAAGTACTCGACCGTTTATGGTCCGGCCGGCTCCGGCGTGAAGGTCACCTTCAACGGAAAGGAAGTGCCCTACACCGATGCGAAGACCAGCAACCCGGCGCTGACGGCCGCGATCGGCCAGGCCGGCTATCCGAAGGCGGGTGATCCGTCGATCGTGAAGATGGCGCATCCGTTCGACGTCTTCCGTCCGCAGGTCGCCGCGATCATCGGCCTGCTGTTCATCCTGGTGATCTTCGTCACCATGGTGTACGGCCCGATCGCCGCGATGCTGGTCGAGCTGTTCCCGACCAAGATCCGCTACACCTCGATGTCGCTGCCCTACCACATCGGCAACGGCTGGTTCGGCGGCCTGCTGCCGGCAACCGCCTTCGCGATCGTGGCCTCGACCGGCGACATCTATGCCGGCCTGTGGTACCCGATCTTCTTCGCGGTGATCACGGCGGTCGTCGGCTTCCTGTTCCTGCCGGAGACCAAGGACGTCGACATCCAGCAGCACTGATCAGGACGCGGGCGGCGACCCCGCCCGCATCTTCTTCGAACGGACGGCCGCGGATCGCTCCGCGGCCGTTCCGCATTTCAGACCCACGGATTTTCTCTTTATGGCCTCAGGCCGCGCCGATGAACTGCAACACCAGCTCGCGCCGATGCGGACGCGCGCGATGCTCGATCAGATAGAGCGCCTGCCAGGTGCCGAGCATCATGCGGCCGTCCTGCACCGGCACCTGCAGCGAGACCGAGCTCAGCATGGTCTTGATGTGCGCCGGCATGTCGTCGGGCCCCTCGGTGTCGTGCACCCAGCCGGCATCCTCCGGCGCCAGCCGCGCCAGCGCCGTGGTGAGATCGTGCAGCACGGTGGGATCGGCATTCTCCTGGATCGTCAGCGACGCCGAGGTGTGGCGAACGAACAGGGTCACCGCGCCTTCCCTGGCGGAGACTTCACGCAGGAATGCCTCGACCTCGCGCGTGAGATCGGTGAAGCCGCGGCCCGAAGTCTGCACCGTCAGGATCGACGTCACCACCGTATCGATCGCAGCGGCCGAAGGTGCCGTGCGCGAGGCCGATCGTGCCGACATGGATACAGCCTCCTCGAAGCGGTCTCAGATCCTGCCCGAGACGTCCTTCTGCACCCGCGTCGCCATGTCGAGCAACCGGCGCCACGCCTGCTCGAGGAACCCCATCATGCGGTCCATGTCCTGGTCGCTGGGCAGCGGGATCTCGAGCTTGCGCGTTCCATCAGCAGACTTCGACTCTCCGGCTCGAGGCTCCGCCTTCTTCAATTGATCGGACTTGGGCAGCGCCTGGTCCTTCGGCAGCGGCTCGTCGATCTTGCCGGAGATGCTCTGGTCGCGCGACGCGAGCTGGCCCTTGAGCTTTTCATTCTCCGCCTGCAGACGGCCGATCTCGGCGTCCAGCGCGGCGCGCTCATCAGGCACCGCGTAACAGGCAAAGCCCGATCCACCGCTGTTGTTGCACATCGAGACCGCACCGGTCTTGGTATCGAGCCGGATCACGCCGTCCGATGTCGTCGACATCGTGTAGCGTCCCTTGTCGCCGTCAGGCGTTGTGTCCTCGACCGCAAACGCCTCTCCGCCCAGGCAGCTCAACGCCAGCAGCGCGAGGAGGGGCGGCCGGTAGGGCTTCGTGGGACTCATGGCTGGCTCTCCCAGGCGCATTCGCAACCGCCGCCATGCACGCCGACATTGTGTCGCGGCCATGACGTTGCCTCAGGTGCGATCCGCTGCCACAGGCCGCACCTATGTTTCGGACGTATAGGCGGAGCGACCGGATTTCAACGCGTCCGCCAGCAGTTCGAGCCGGTCCTGCCCCCAGAATATCTCGCCATCCAGCACGTAGGCCGGCGATCCGAACACGTCGGCCGCGATCGCGTCCTGCCGGTTCTGCTCGTAGGCCGCCCCGACCACGTCCCTCGCCGCCTGCGTCACGAGATCGCGGCCCGGCAGTCCGGCTGCATCGGCCAGGCCGGCGATCACCTCGGCATCCGCAAGATTGAGCTGCTGCTCCCAGATGGCCGGGAAGGCGCGCTGCAGATAGAGCTCCGGATCGAGGCCGGCCTGCTGCGCCGCAATGACGACGCCGTCGGCGAGCCGGGCATTGAACGGCCAGTTGCTCGGCTGGATGTGGAAATCGAGACCGCGCTTGTCGCGCCACCGCTTCAGCTCGACGATGCGATAGCGCTGCCGCGCCGGATGGCGCTTGGCCAGCGGAAGCCCGCCGGTCTCGGCGAACAGATCCACCAGCATGACCGGCTTGAGGTTGACGCTCGCGCCGTGGCTCGCGGCGATGTCGCGGAACAGCCGGTGGCCGATATAGGCCCATGGCGACTGCAGCGAGAAATAGTAATCGATCTGGCGCGACATGCGGGTTCCCGTGCTGGTTGGAGTTCAGCGACATCGGATCAGAGGGCCCTGACAGGGGCAAGATCGCAGTTGCACAGAACACTGTTGATGCGGCGCGGTGACACGCGCGACCGATCTGACGAAAAAGCCGAGAAGACGAGCAGAATCAGGCACCTAACAGTTCAACACGCAATCTTGACTTGGGGGGATGCGGTCAGTATGGTCCGCGCGGCTTTAAAGGGCGATGGGGCGCTATTTCCTGACACTCGCGGCAACGGATCGGGTCTCCACACATGGCGGATAAGCACATGGCGGATGGCACGAACGAGAGCGGCGGACACGGGGATCGCGACAAGTCGCCCGATGAGGTTGCGCTTTCCGCAAGGCTCGGAAGTCTCGACCAACGGTTGTCCGAATTTCGCGACGGCCGAAAGATCGGGGCTGATCAACCTGGAAACGGCGGCGGTGACACTGCAGCCCGGGCTTCGGCCATGGCGCGTGGCCTGCGACTGTCCTCCGAGTTGATCGCCGGTGTCCTCGTCGGTGCGGTGCTTGGCTGGGGCTTCGACCGCTTGCTGTCGACATCGCCCTTTGGATTCATCGTGTTTTTCCTGCTCGGCTTCGCGGCCGGCGTGTTGAACGTGGTGAGATCCGCAGGCATAGCTCCCGACAGGCCCCGCCAGTGAGACATGCGCGGAAGACCTCGCGCGGAAGACCAACGAGTGAATTGCAAAGCGCCGGCGTGGCCGGTGAACAACTGAGACGCCACGCGGATGATCGATCCGATCCATCAATTCCACCTCAACAAGATCTTCACGATCGGCCACATCGGCAATCAGGAGATCGCCTTCACCAATTCGTCCGCGTACATGCTGCTCGCGGTCGTGCTGATCGCCGTCATGATGATGGCCGCCGGGCGCGCGCTCGTGCCGGGCCGGTTCCAGTCGGTGGTCGAGCTGTCCTACGAATTCGTCGCCAACACCATCAGAACCAGCGCCGGCTCGCACGGCATGACGTTCTTCCCGCTGGTGTTCTCGCTGTTCATGTTCATCTTCGTCTCGAACATCGTCGGCATCATCCCCTACACCTTCACCGTCTCCAGCCACATCATCGTCACCTTCGCGCTGGCGCTGCTGGTGTTCCTGACGGTCATCATCTACGGCTTCTACAAGAACGGCCTGAAGTTCTTTAAGCTGTTCGTCCCCTCCGGCATCCCCGCGGTGATCCTGCCGCTGGTGGTCGTGATCGAAATCATCTCCTTCTTCTCCCGTCCGATCTCGCACAGCGTCCGTCTGTTCGCCAACATGCTGGCCGGCCACGTCACCCTGAAGGTGTTCGCGAGCTTCGTGACCATGCTCGGTGCGCTCGGCTTCGTCGGCAAGGTCGGCGCGCTGTTGCCGCTCGGCCTCACGGTCGCGCTGACCGGCCTCGAGCTGATGGTCGCGTTCCTCCAGGCCTACGTCTTCACGATCCTCACCTGCATCTATCTCAACGATGCTATCCATCCGGGCCACTGATCCGGCCCTCTCTACCAAACCCCTCAAAGGAGTTCGTTTCATGGATCCGGTTGCAGCGAAGTACATTGGCGCGGGCATTGCCTGCATCGGCATGGGTGGCGCGGGTGCCGGCATCGGCATCATCTTCGGCAACTACCTGTCGGCCGCTCTGCGCAATCCGTCGGCCGCCCAGGGCCAGTTCGGCAACCTGATTTTCGGCTTCGCGGTGACCGAGGCGCTCGGCATCTTCTCGCTGCTGATCGCGCTGCTCCTGCTGTACGCCGTCTAAGACGGCCTGAGCCGGACAGGAGAAGCCCGTGGCTGAAAGTCATGGCGAAGCCAAGGGCGGCGAGGCCAAGGGCACCGCAAGCGCCCATACGGAGGCCGATGGCGGGCATGGTTTCCCTCCGTTCTCGAAGGAAACCTTTCCGTCCCAGATCGTCTCCCTGGTGATCGCCTTCGTGGCGCTGTACGTGATCGTCTCGCGTGTGGCGCTGCCGAAGGTCGGGGCCGTCATCGACGCCCGCCAGAAGTCAATCGACGGCGATCTGGCTGAAGCGCAGCGGCTGAAGGATGAATCCGAAGCCGCGATGAAGGCATATGAGAGCGAGCTGGCGACGGCTCGTGCCCGTGCCCAGGCGATCGGAGCCGAGACTCGCGAGAAGCTCGCGGCCTCTTCGGACGCCGAGCGCAAGGCGCTGGAAGACAGCCTCGCAGCCAAGCTCGCGGCGGCTGAGGCATCCATCGCCACCACGCGCACGACCGCAATGAGCAATGTCCGCGGCATCGCCGCAGATGCAGCCAGCGCGATCGTGAAGCAGCTCACCGGCAAGGCCCCCGCAGCCAAGACGGTCGAGGCTGCGGTGGATGCATCGTTGAAGGGAACAGCCTGATGCATTTGCTTGCTGATCCGGAAACCTGGGTCGCGATCGCCTTCGTGATCCTGATGGGCCTGTTCGCCTATCTCGGTGTCCACCGCATGGTCCTGACGGCGCTCGACCACCGCGCCGAGCGCATCAGGAACGAGCTCGCGGAGGCCAAGCGGCTCAAGGAAGAGGCGGCCAAGGTGCTCGCCGATTACAAGACCCGCCGCGCCAGCGCCGAGCGTGAGGCCGAGGAGATCGTCACCAGCGCAAAGGCGGAAGCCGAGCGCATCGCGGCGGAGGCCAAGGCCAAGATGGAAGACTTCGTCGCCCGTCGCACCAAGGCCGCCGAGGGCAAGATCGCCCTCGCCGAAGCCCAGGCTCTGGCCGACGTCAGGTCCGCTGCGGCGGAGGCCGCCGTCCAGGCGGCAGCGACCGTGCTGTCGCAGTCGGTCAAGGGCGCTCTTGGCGAAGACCTCGTCGCCAAGGGCATCGCCGAAGTCGGCCGCAAGCTGAACTGAGCGGCAGCCCATCTCATCCATCATCTTCAAAAGGCCGGTGCGATTCCATCGCACCGGCCTTTTGCTATTCACACTCTCCGGCGACCGCTTCGCGCAAGGGCAATCGTCACCTCCGCTTCTTGCCGTGCGGCCGCTCCGGGGTCAGGGCCTGCGGGTCGAAGCCGATGTAGAAGACGTAATTGTCGGCATTGGCGCCGGGCGGCGGCACCGGATAGACCATGTCCTCGGCGACGATCGTGAACGGCACGCTGCCGTCCTCGGTCATCTGCACCGTGGTGCGATACGACTTGGTCGCGATCACCTTCTCGCCGATGCCGCCCTGGACCACCGCAATGCGCATCGGAATGTCGACGCTCGCCGGCGCACCCGCGGGGCCGGCGACGATGCGCCCCTGAATGCCGATCTTGGCGGTGATCTCGGCCCCGTTGAGATTGCATTCCCGCGCGGTCTTGGTGATCGACGCCTGGAACCGGACGTCGTTGCCGACCGCCTGCTTGCCGGGCGCGGCCACGGCGTAGGTCGAGGCGCCGGCGCGAATATTGACCGGCGGACAGGTCAGGCCATCGGTCGGATCGACCGGCGGTCCGCCGCTGGCGGGCAGGTTCTCCTGCCCCTTGTCGTCGGAGCCGCCGCCGAACAGGCTCTTGAAGCGGTCGGTCAGCGATTGGGCGGCGGCCGGCGGCGCCGCGCTCGCGGCTCCCAAGGCCAGCAGCACGGCTGCCAACGTCCCAGCCCTGATCACGCTCGTCTCTCGCATCGTCTGATATCCCCGGCAACTCGGTCGCCCAGCCAAGGCGTCTATACCCATTTCAGAGCCCGGAACCAGCCCCGATTGGCCTCTCCCGCGGCGATCACGATCACGATTGCTACCCCCGGAAATCCTCGTGCAGCAGGCCGTAGAGATAATGGTCCTGCCAGACCCCGTTGATGCAGAGGTAGCGACGCGCCAGGCCCTCGCGGGTGAAACCGCATTTCTCCAGCACGCGGATCGACGGCATATTGGTCGGGATGCAGGCCGCCTCGACCCGGTGCAGATTGAGCTCGCCGAACAGGGTCGGCAGCAGCAGCCGCAGCGCCGCCGTCATGTAGCCATGATGCGCGAACGGCTGCCCCATCCAGTAGCCGATGGTGCCGGCCTGAACGATGCCGCGGCGGACATTGGCGAGCGTGATGCCGCCGAGCATGGCGCCATCCTGCTCGCGGAAGACGATGAACGGATAGGACCGGTCGGCCGAGATGTCCTCGGCATAGCGGCGCAGCCGGCGGCGGAAGCCGGAGCGCGTCAGGTCGTCGGACGGCCAGATCGGCTCCCACGGCGTGAGATAGTCGCGGCTGATCTCGCGCAGCCGCGCCCATTGCGCGTAATCGGCCATCTGCGGCGCACGCAGCAGCAGGCCCTGGCCGCGCGGAGCCAGCGCAGCCGGTCCGTTGGATGGCAAGCGAAACAGGGCCATCTGTGATGCTCCCCCTGCTCTTTCCGGGTCGAAGCCTGCTCCGACCCACCCCAGATCTCCAATGCCGAGATCTCCAAGGCCAAGATCTGGCGAGATTCAAATGCGCGCGGACCGCACCGAGCCGAACCACGCTCAGTGCAGTTGGGCCTTCGATCGCGAACCGGTCAGACCTTCGGCGAAAGTGACCGCCGTGTCCAGACCCCTGCCGGTGCCGAGCGCGACGACCGCCGGCTTGCTGCGTGCGAGCAGCGCCCGCGCCGCATCGCGCGTGCTCTCGACGCTGACCGCCTCGATCTTGGCGACCATCTCCTGCAAGGTCTGCGGCCGGCCATAGGCCAGGATATGCCGCGCCAATTGCTCGGCACGGGCGCTGCAGCTCTCAAGCGCCATCAAGAGCCCGGCCTTCATCTGCGCCTTGGCGCGGGCGACCTCGGCCTCGCTCAGGGTCTCCACAGCATTGCCGATGATGTCGACCACGACCTCCATCATCTCGGGGGCGTCGGCCGGATCGGTCCCGGTGTAGAGGCCGAAGAACCCCGTGTCGCTGTAGGGCGCGTGGAACGTGTAGACGGAGTAGCAGAGCCCCCGGTTCTCGCGCACCTCCTGGAACAGCCGGGACGACATGCCGCCGCCGAGGATGTTGGTGAACACCTGCAGCGAGAACAGCGACGGGTCGGCCTGCGGCACGCCCTCGAGCGCAAGCGTCAGATGCGCCTGCTCGAGATCGCGATGCACGACCCGCGAGCCGCCCTTGCCGAACGCCGCCGGCAGCGGCTTCGGCCCCTCGCCGCCATTGAAGCTCGCAAAGCGCTTCGTCACGTCCTCGACCACCCGCTGATGGTCGACGGCACCGGCGGCGGCGACCACCATGTCGGGGCCGCGGTAATGCGTCGACAGATAGCCGTGCAGCTTGTCGCGATCGAACGCCTCCAGCGTCTTGGCGGTGCCGAGCAGCGAGCGGCCCATCGGCTGGTCCGGAAAGCACAGCTCGTTGAGATGCTCGAACACGACGTCGTCAGGCGTATCCTGTGCCGCGCCGATCTCCTGCACGATCACGTTCTTCTCGCGCTCCAGCTCCTCCGGCACGAACGACGGATTGGCGAGAATGTCGGAGAGCACGTCGAGCGCCATCGGCACGTCGGCCTTCAGCACGCGGGCGTAATAGGCCGTGGTCTCGGTCGAGGTCCCGGCATTCAGATCGCCGCCGACGGCCTCAACCGTCTCGACGATCTCGCGGGCGCTGCGCGTCGTCGTGCCCTTGAATGCCATGTGCTCGAGCAGATGCGAGATGCCGTGCTCATCCGGCTTTTCGTCGCGGCCGCCGACGCCGGCCCAGACCCCGAGCGCGGCCGTCTCCAGATGCGGCATCGTGTCGGTGACGACCGTCAGCCCCGTCGGCAGCTTGGTGACTTCCACACCCATCATGCAATTCCCTGCTTGGCGGCCCGGCTGACCGAGCGGATGAACTTCTCCACCTCGGCCTGGTCGTTCCGCATGATCCTGATGTCCTCGCGCCTGCTCATCAGCCCTTCGAGCCACGCCGGCAGATGCGGCCGCATCCCGCAGGCGGCCTCGACCGCGTCGGGGAATTTGGCGGGATGCGCGGTCGACAGCACGATGTTCGGCACCGACAGATCCGTGCCGTCGCGATCGGCCACCGCCAGCGCCACCGCCGTGTGCGGATCGACGAGATCGCCGGCCTCGCGGAAGGCGGCGCGGATCGCAGCCGCGGTCTCGGTCTCGTCGGCGCGTCCGGCGTCGAAATCGGCGCGGATCGCGGCCAGCATCGCATCCGGCAGCACGAAGCGGCCGGACTGCTTGAGGCCGTCCATCAGCCGCCGCACGGTGCCGGCGTCGCGGCCGCCGGCTTCGAACAGCAGCCGCTCGAAATTCGACGACACCTGGATGTCCATCGAGGGCGAGGCCGTCGCATGCACCTCGCGCACCTCGTAGATGCCGGTCGCCAGCGTCCGGGCGAGGATGTCGTTGACGTTGGTCGCGACGCGCAAGGTCCGCACCGGCAGGCCCATGCGCTTGGCGACGTAGCCGGCGAAGATGTCGCCGAAATTGCCGGTGGGCACGGTGAAGTCGACGGCGCGGTGCGGCGCGCCGATCGCGACCGCCGAGGTGAAGTAGTAGACCACCTGGGCGACGACGCGCGCCCAGTTGATCGAGTTGACGCCCGACAGCCTGACCGAGTCGCGGAAGCCGTGATGATTGAACAGGCCCTTCACGATCGCCTGGCAGTCATCGAAATGACCTTCGATGGCCAGCGCATGCACGTTCGCCGCGCCCGACGTGGTCATCATCCGCCGCTGCACCTCGGAGATGCGGCCATGCGGAAACAGCACGATGAGGTCGGCATTGTCGCGGCCGGCGAACGCATCGACCGCGGCGCCGCCGGTATCGCCTGATGTCGCCACGACGATGGTGGTGCGCTCGCCGCGCTTGGCGAGCACATGGTCCATCAGCCGCGAGATCAGCTGCATCGCCACGTCCTTGAACGCCAGGGTCGGGCCGTGAAACAGCTCCAGCACGAACTGATGCGGCGCGGTCTGGTCGAGCGGCACCACGGCGGGGTGACGGAAGGTCGCATAGGCCTCGTTGGCCATGCGGCCGAGCTCCTCGTCGGAAATCTCGCCGGCGACGAACGGCTTGATGACCTCGACGGCGACCTCCCAATAGGGCCGGCCGAAGAACGACGCGATCGTCGCCGGCGTCAGCTGCGGCCAGGTCTCGGGCACGTACAGGCCGCCGTCACGGGCGAGCCCGGTCAGCATCACATCGCAGAAAGTGAGCGCGGGGGCTTCCCCGCGGGTCGAAACATAGCGCGTCAAACCGCTCTCCTGACCTGCGTCACCAGGCCATAACCCGTTGATTGAATTCGAAATCGGAACCGCCCGGCGGCAACATGGTCCGGCACCATAATGGTTTTGGCCCGTGGGCGAAACCGGTTGTTGGCACAGCAATGGTCGCGGCTCCGGGTTACGGCGGCGTTACGCCGGCGCGGGGTGGCAGCACACGAAGGTGCTCCGTCCCAGTACGCCGTGGCGACCATGGTCAACCGCACTGCCGCGGCCTACTGGATCCCCGCCTTCGGGCATGGCGGCGGTGGAGGCGGCGCCCCGGCCCGCAAGACACAGCTTCTTATCCTCGCGGCGCGATCGGCACCCGAGCTTTGTGGAATCTCGTCCCTCCGGAAACGGAGGGCGCAGGGAAGGCCGGACCTCGACTGAGGCCCGTGGCCCCCGTGCGAACAAGAATGCACGGGGCAGGAACCACAGGTTCAGCCAGAGCGACCCGGCCTTCCCTGCGCGATGGCTTACGACTTATACGCGCTCTCCTCGGTGCACCGGGCTTTTTGGCCACCGTCATCGACGCGATGCATCGGCACCAGCGCCAACTTGATACCAGCGTCGGGGTATCAGGAACACGCGACTTCGCCGTCCGTGCCGGCCGCACTCGTCAGTTGCAGCCGACCCGTCCATCGCATCCCACCTCAACGTCCGTGACGACGCGTACGTCCCTCGCTGGCGAGGCGGAATGGGAAGAGACAACCATGATTTCGGAAAAAATGAAAGTAAAAAATTGCCGCCGGTCGATGCTGAACTCATCAGCGCGTTGAGGATGCTTACATAATCAGTTTTCCGGCGCGGCCGAATTCTTGATATCGGACGCCAGCTCATGCCGTTGCGAATAGCCTGTCGGGCGACTCGGGGCAGAATCGCGACGATCGCGGTGGCGAGGCGCGGTGCGTAGCCCGCTAATCAAACCGAGGCGGCCTCACCGGCCTTCGCGTCGGCCTCGGCAAACACCGCCTTGGCTGCGAACAATCCGTTGAGCGCGGCGGGGAAGCCGGCATAGACCGCCATCTGCATGATCACTTCGGTGATCTCGTCGCGGCTGAGGCCGACGTTGAGGCCAGCATGGATATGAACCTTCAGCTGCGGGCTGGCATTGCCGAGCGCGGTCAGCGCCGCGATGGTCGCGATCTCGCGGCTGCGCAGATCGAGGCCGGGGCGTGAATAGATGTCGCCGAACGGAAACTCGATCACGTAGGTGGCGAAGTCCGGCGCGATGTCGGCGAGCGCCGCGATCACATTGTGGCCGGCCTCGCCGTCGATACTATCGAGCGCGCGCCGGCCGCGCGCCAGACGGTCCTGATCGGTGTTGGTGCCGGATGGCGTGGCGCCCGGCATCGGGCTCGTCGTCGCGGCTTGGCTGGGCGTTGATCGCGTCATCGTCGTTCGTCCTCTCGCTGCTGCCGGCATAGCCGGCGATCTTGCCGTCGAGAACGAGAAGGCAATCCTGCAGGCTGGCGACGCGCGCCCGGACCGCGTCGCGATGCCGCTCCAGCAGCCGGCGTCGTTCCGGCTCCGTGGCAGCGCCGCCCGCGCGCAGCTCGGCGTAGCGCAGCATGTCCCGGATCGGCATTCCCGTGGCCTTGAGGCGGCCGAGGAATTCGATCCAGGTCAGGATCGATGCGTCGTAGTCCCGCTGGCGGGCATGATCGCGATCGGCCCTGGGCAGCAGCCCGATCCGCTCGTAGTAGCGGATCGTATGGGGCGTCAGCCCCGACTGCCTCGCCAGCTCGCCGATCTTCATGCGCGCTTTATCTCCATTCACGACGCCAGGCAGGCTACGGGTTCGAGCGCGCTCTAAGTCAAGCGCCGTTTTGCCAGCAGCGTGGCCAAGGTACATGCGGGTCGGCACCGGTCCCGCATGTCGCTTGCGCTCATGCGGGCTACGGGTCATCGGTTCGCCGCGCGCCGTCCCCTCGCCCACACCGCGAAGGCCACGATCAGCGCCGCGGCGAGTGAGAACCAGGTGATCGCGTATTGCATGTGCTCGTCGCGCAGATGCGGCGACAGCGGACCGGGTTTTGGGATGCCGTTGTCCGGCACCGGCGTTTCCAGGTCGATGTAGAACGGCGCGACCTCGCCCCAGCCGAGCGTCTTGGCCATCGCGCGATGGTCGCGCGTGAACCACAGCCGCTTGTCGCGGCTCTCGGCCGCGGTGAGCAGGCCGGCGGCCTCGGGAAAGCGCAGATAGCCGGTGAAAGTCACGGGCTCGCCGGTGACGAGCTTGCCGACCTGGCGATCCTGGATGCTGCGCTCCTGCATGGTGTTGGCGACGAAGCCGGCGTCGATCACGATGGTCTCGCCAGACGGCAGGCGCGCGGGGAGGAACGCCCAGGTGCCCGGCCCAGAGACGTCCTCGCGCACGGCCGAGCCGGCGCTGTAGACCATCGCATCCGGCAGCTTTGCATAGGTCGCGGTGAAGCTGACGCGGCGGAATTCGTCGCGCTCCGGCGTGAGCGTGCGCCAGTCGCTCGGCGGGGGCAGCGGTGCGGGTGCGGCAGCGACGCGATCGGTCAGCGCGGCGATCAGCGCATGCTTCTCGGCGCGGCGCTGCAATTGCCAGACGCCGAGGCCGATGAACAGTGCGACCATGACGAAGGTGAAGGCGGCGAAGGCGCGGGAGGAGGTGGTGGGACGGGCGGAGGTCATGCGGCGACTCCGACGCTGCGCGCCGGCTTGAGTTCGATGGTGTCCACACGCGTGAGATAGCCTCCCGCTTTCACCGCGCGGACAGTGCGCTCCCCTCCCCCTTGCGGGGAGGGGTTGGGGGTGCCCCAGCAAAGACTGCCGTTGAGGCTACCCCCCTCCCCAACCCTCCCCCACAAGGGGGGAGGGAGCGCAGCGTGTTTGCGGCGAGGGCTTACCTTTTCTTTCGCGTCCGGAAGCGGCTTGACCCATGTCCCGGGAGACAGACCGCAACGGCAGGACCTGAGCAGCGCTTCAAAACCGGAGCGCCGCTCCGCGGAACTCGGACCGTTCATCGCGGCGTCTTGTCCACCAAACGGCCGGGGGCGGCCTTGTGGTGGAATTGCAGGGCGATCAGCAGCGATTTCATCGCGCGCAGCGGCAGCAGCGTCGTCACCAGGATCAGCGGCCCCCAGAGCGCGGCATGGACCCAGAACGGCGGCTGATACTTCACCTCGACGATCAGGGCGGCGCCGACCACGATGGCGCCGGCGAGCATCATGATGAAGATCGCCGGACCGTCGCCGGTGTCGATGAAGGCATAGTCGAGATCGCAGGCTTCGCAACGCTTGCGCAGGTTGAGGAAGCCGTCGAACAGCTTGCCCTGGCCGCAGCGCGGGCAGCGGCAGGCGAGCCCGCGCAGGACGGTCTGGGCCAAAGTGACGGGC
Source organism: Bradyrhizobium sp. HKCCYLRH2047 (assembly GCF_051168175.1). Taxonomy (NCBI): domain Bacteria; kingdom Pseudomonadati; phylum Pseudomonadota; class Alphaproteobacteria; order Hyphomicrobiales; family Nitrobacteraceae; genus Bradyrhizobium; species Bradyrhizobium sp. HKCCYLRH2047. Next base: position 147,261 of record NZ_JBNPUM010000002.1, on the reverse strand, counting down.
GGATGCGTGGTCATGGTGTCTTGCCCCTGGGCGGCCGGGCGGCGCCCCCTGGTGATACAACCGGAGGCGGCGACGGCGGATCACATTTCGATCAACCGCCGGGCGCCGCCGCAAACGAGAAAGGGCGGCCCGACGGCCGCCCCTTCTTAGCACGTTCGACGGAACCGGTGCGCGCCGGCTTCAGTGCGCGCCGTGGGCCATCGCCTCGGCGCCGTGGCCCCAGACGTAGATGCAGATGAACAGGAACAGCCAGACCACGTCGACGAAGTGCCAGTACCAGGCGGCGAACTCGAAGCCGAGATGCTGCTTGGGTGTGAAGTGGCCGGCATAGGCGCGCGCCAGGCAGACGATCAGGAAGATCGTGCCGACCAGGACGTGGAAGCCGTGGAAGCCCGTCGCCATGAAGAAGGTCGAGCCGTAGACGTGGCCGGCGAACGAGAACGTCGCGTGGCTGTACTCGTAGGCCTGCACGCAGGTGAAGGTCGCACCCAGGAGGATGGTGAGGATCAGGCCGTATTTCAGGCCCTTGCGGTCGCCCTCGAGCAGCGCGTGGTGCGCCCAGGTCACCGTGGTGCCCGAGGTCAGCAGGATCAGCGTGTTGAGCAGCGGCAGATGCCAGGGATCGAAGGTCTCGATGCCCTTCGGCGGCCAGACGCCGCCGAACAGGGCGTCGCGGGTCGCCTGCACCTCGTAGTTCGGATACAGCGCGGCATTGAAATAGGCCCAGAACCAGGCGACGAAGAACATCACCTCGGAGGCGATGAACAGGATCATGCCGTAGCGGTGATGCAGCTGCACCACGCGGGTGTGGTCGCCCTTGTACTGCGCTTCCTTGATGACGTCGCCCCACCAGCTCGCCATGGTGTAGAGCACGCCGATGGTGCCGATGCCGAACACGATCGGCGCGGCGCCGTACATCTTGTGCATCCAGCCGATCGCGCCGAACGCCATGATGAAGGCCGAGACCGAGCCGACGAACGGCCAAGGGCTCGGATCGACGAGATGGTAGTCGTGATGCTTGGCGTGCGCCTCAGCCATGGCAAGTCTCTCCCCAGATCGATGCCGGTCGCGCCGGCACGGTGTCGTTCAACAGCGATGGTCCCCGGATATCGGATTTCCGCACAGTCATAGGCTGCCCCGCGGCTTGTCCGGCTCGCCCGCAGCGACCGGCTTCGGCGTGTCGCGGACGGGATAGAAGGTGTATGACAGCGTGATCGTCTTCAAGCTGTCGTTCTCGTGATCTGCTGCTATCGCCGGATCGACGTAGAACACCACCGCCATCTCGCGGGTCTCGCCCGGCGCCATGGTCTGCTCGGTAAAGCAGAAGCAGTTGATCTTCTGGAAGTAGGCGCCTGATGTCAGCGGCGACACGTTGTAGGCCGCCTGCGCCATGGTGGTGCGCGCCGCCTCGTTGGTGACCTTGTAGTAGACCGTGACCACCTCGCCGATCGCGACATCGATCTCGGTCTTCTCCGGCTCGAACTTCCAGGGCAGACCGCCGGCGACATTGGAGTCGAAGCGCACGGAGATCCGGCGCGCCAGCGGCGCCGCGGATGGCGCCGATGTCGCCACCTGCGTGGTGCCGTTGAAGCCGGTGGCGCGGCAGAACCAGTTGTAGAACGGCACGGCGGCATAGGCCGCGCCCACCATCAGCACCGCGACGGCGCCGCAGATGCCGCCGACCAGCGCATCGCGGCTGAGGCCGCGGCGCGGCGCGGCCGACGCGGTCGCCGGAACGTTCTGGTCGGTTGTCTCCATCGCGGTCTGCTTCGTCCCGTCCTGCATCGCGTCTCTACATCGGCCGATTCAGCACCGCGGGACCCTTCACCATGGTCACCGCGAAGAACAGCACCACCAGCACGCCGAGCGCGAGCGCGATCGCGATCGAGCGGCGGCGCCGGCTGCGCAGCTGCGCCTCGGTGAGGACGATGCCCTCTGACTCGTTTCGATCCGCCATCGTGGTCGCCATGTTTTCCAGTCTCGCGCCCCTTACCAGATCAGCGGCGCGATCATGCGCGCGACCGCTTCGAGTCCGAGCGTCGCGAACAGCACGAACAGATAAAGGATCGAGAAGGCGAACAGCTTGCGGTTGGCGCGAAGCGAGGCACTGCGCTCGCGCTTGCGGAACACCTCGACCGCGAGCCACAGCATGCCAGCCCCAAGCGCCAGCGAGACGACGCCGTAGACGGCATCGAAATAGCCGAGCGGCCACGGCGCAGCCGCGATCGCCACCAGGACGATGGTGTAGAGCAGGATCTGCAGCCGGGTCGCGTCCGGGCCGGCGACCACCGGCAGCATCGGCACGCCGGCGCGGGCGTAGTCATCGCTGCGGAACAGCGCCAGCGCCCAGAAATGCGGCGGGGTCCAGAAGAAGATGATCAGGAACAGCCAGAGCGGCTCCGGCGCGATCGATCCGGTGGACGACACCCAGGCGACCACCGGCGGCAGGGCGCCGGCGGCGCCGCCGATGACGATGTTCTGCGCGGTCCAGCGCTTCAGCCAAAGCGTGTAGACGACGACGTAGAAGAAGATGGTGAAGGCGAGCAGGGCGCCGGCGAACCAGTTGACGAGGATGCCGAGCGTCAGCACCGAGAAGAACGACAGCGTGATGCCGAAGGCCAGCGCTTCCTGGCGGGTGACGCGGCCGCGCGGGATCGGACGGTTGGCGGTGCGCGACATCAGCGAGTCGATGTCGCCTTCCAGCGCCATGTTGAGCGCGCCGGAGGCGCCGGCCCCGACCGCAATACACAGCAGCGAGGTGATGGCGAGCACCGGGTGGAAATGGCCCGGAGCGATGAGCAGACCGATCAGCGCCGTGAAGATCACGAGCGACATCACCCGCGGCTTCAGGAGCGCGAGATAATCGCCGACATCGGCCTCGGAAATCCGCGGGCCGACGGCAATGGCGTTCTGATCAATGACCGACACGACGAATCCAGACTTCAATTCAAACGGCCCCGACGCATGTCGCGTCAGCACCTCGCTTCAAGGATCCCGACGGCGCGCCGTCGAGCGCGCTGCCGGCGGACATCGATGCGGCGCCGGATCGGCGCCGCATCGCGAGAGCAGGGTTACTGCACCTTCGGCAGCACCTCGAACTGGTGGAACGGCGGCGGCGAGGACAGGGTCCATTCCAAGGTCGTCGCGCCCGGTCCCCACGGATTGTTCGCCGCCTGCTGCTTGCGCATGAAGGCGTCGACCACCCCATAGATGAAGATCAGGACACCGAAGGCCGAGATGTAGGAGCCGATCGACGAGACCAGGTTCCAGCCGGCATAGGCATCGGGATAGTCGATGTAGCGGCGCGGCATGCCCGACAGGCCGAGGAAGTGCTGCGGGAAGAACACGAGGTTCACGCCGATGAAGGTCACCCAGAAGTGCGCCTTGGCGATGGTCTCGTTGTACATGTAGCCGAACATCTTCGGGAACCAGTAGTACCAGCCCGCGAAGATGGCGAACACCGCGCCGAGCGACAGCACGTAGTGGAAGTGCGCGACGACGTAATAGGTGTCCTGCAGCACGCGGTCGACGCCGGCGTTCGCCAGCACGACGCCGGTGACGCCACCGACCGTGAACAGGAAGATGAAGCCCACCGCCCACAGCATCGGAGCACGGAACTCGATCGAGCCGCCCCACATCGTGGCGATCCAGGAGAAGATCTTCACGCCGGTGGGCACCGCGATCACCATGGTGGCGGCGACGAAATAGGCCTGCGTCGCCGAGGACATGCCGACCGTGTACATGTGGTGCGCCCACACCACGAAGCCGATGCCGCCGATCGCGACCATGGCGTAGGCCATGCCGAGATAGCCGAACACGGGCTTGCGCGAGAAGGTCGACACGATCTGGCTGATCATGCCGAAGCCGGGCAGGATCAGGATGTACACTTCCGGATGGCCGAAGAACCAGAACAGGTGCTGGAACAGCACCGGATCACCGCCGCCGGCCGGATCGAAGAAGGTGGTGCCGAAATTGCGATCGGTCAGCATCATGGTGATGGCGCCGGCGAGCACCGGCAGCGACAGCAGCAGCAGGAACACCGTCACCAGGATCGACCACACGAACAGCGGCATCTTGTGCAGGGTCATGCCCGGCGCGCGCATGTTGAAGATGGTGGTGATGAAGTTGATCGAGCCGAGGATCGACGACGCGCCGGCAAGGTGCAGCGACAGGATCGCGAAGTCCACCGCCGGTCCGGGATGACCCGAGGTCGACAGCGGCACATACATCGTCCAGCCGGCGCCGACGCCGTTGGCGCCGGGCTCGCCCTCGACGAAGGTCGAGGTCAGCAGCAGCGCGAACGAGGCGGGCAGCAGCCAGAACGAGATGTTGTTCATCCGCGGGAACGCCATGTCCGGCGCGCCGATCATGAGCGGCACCATCCAGTTGCCGAAACCGCCGATCATCGCCGGCATGACCATGAAGAAGATCATGATCAGGCCGTGCGAGGTCACGAACACGTTGTAGGTGTGGTTCTCGTGGAAGAGCTGCACGCCCGGATACATCAGCTCGATGCGGATCGCGACCGACATGGCGAGGCCGATGATGCCGGCGCACACCGCGAAGATCAGATACATCGTGCCGATGTCTTTGTGGTTGGTCGAATAGATCCAGCGCCGCCATCCGGTCGGGTGGTCGTGCGCGTGATCGTCATGGCCTGCATGGGTCGCTACGTTCGTCGCCATTGTCCAATCCTCAGTGTCCCCGTGGACCGCCAAGGCGGCCCTCAATCTTAGCGTTCATCCGCGCTCGGCTACTGCGACACGCCCGCAGCCGATGCATAGGTGCTCGTGGGCGCGCTGGCGTACTTCTTCTTGGCGTCCTCGACCCAGGCGGTGAATTCCTGGTCGCTCACGACGCGCACCGCGATCGGCATGTAGGCGTGATCCTTGCCGCACAACTCGGAGCACTGGCCGTAATACATGCCGACCTTGGTCGCCTTGAACCAGGTCTCGTTGAGGCGGCCGGGAATGGCGTCGATCTTGACGCCGAACGACGGGATCGCCCAGGAGTGGATCACGTCGGCGCCGGTGGTCTGAACGCGAATCACCTTGTTGACCGGCACGACCATCTCGTTGTCGACGGCGAGCAGGCGCGGCTGCTTGTCCTGCGCCAGCAGCGAGTCGAACTCGAACTTGCCGTTGTCGGGATAGGCGTAGCTCCAGTACCACTGCTTGCCGGTGGCCTTGACGGTCATATCGGCCTTCGGCACGTCCAGCTCGAGGAACAGCAGCCGGAACGACGGCACCGCGATCATGACCAGGATCAGCACCGGGATCAGCGTCCAGGCCACCTCGATCAGCGTGTTGTGGGTCGTCCGCGACGGCACCGGATTGGCGCGCGCGTTGAACTTCACCACCACGGCGATCAGCAGCGCCAGCACGAACAGCGTGATGATGGTGATGATCGTCAGCAGCAGGCCGTGGAACCAGGTGATGTTCTCCATCACCGGCGTCGCGGCCTCCTGCAGCTTGACTTCCCATGGCGCCGGCTGGCCCGTTTCAGCAAACGCCGCTCCACCCGACACGAGCGTCATGCCCGTTACGGCCAACCCCAGCAAGGCGCCCAATTGGCCTTTCGACATCTTCATGCCGTCGCGCTCCCTTCAGAACTTTCCCCCTCGGCGCACCGCCCGCTTCACGCAGCGGCGCGCCGTTCGATCCGCTCTCCTGACAAATGGCCCTCGGGCGGATGCATAGAAAAGCACCTGGGCCAGTTCACTGGAATGACGAAATCTTTCTTCTCAAACCATAATTCTTGATCTATCGCAATGCAGTCTTGCGCCTGATATCGCGCGCCGCGCTGTTCGTCGCGACGAGCGTATTTTCCGGGAGATTGCCGCATGCCGTGATTTCGCGGGCAACGGGCGCTTGACAGGCGTGCGGCGCGATGTAGGCAAACGGGACACGGCCGTTTGCGAGGCTGATTCGGCGAGGCGCAGCGGCAGCGCCCACCAGGGTGCGGCCATTTTGGGTATCGTTTCGTGCCGTACGCCGATGACGCTGTCCTCAAGACGCCATCATTGCCGTATCATGGCGTCGGACGCGCAGATCACCCACAGGAAATTGTCATGGCACCGACCCGGATCAGGGTTTCAACGGACAGGACAGCTGACATGTCGACCCCAGCTGCGAATGACTCGCGCCGTTTGTACCGATTCAGCGCGGTGCGTGCGCGACTCACGCGTGTTGCCGCGATGACCTCCGCCGCAGCGACCGCGGTCGCGATGATCGCTGCGACGGTCGTCGGCGTGCCGCATGCGGCGTGGGCGCAGGGCGCGGTGCGCTCGGTGCATGGCGACTGGCAGATCCGCTGCGACACGCCGCCCGGCGCGCAGGCCGAGCAGTGCGCGCTGATCCAGAGCGTCGTGGCCGAGGACCGCTCCAATGCCGGCCTCACCGTGATCATGCTGAAGACCGCCGACCAGAAGAGCCGGCTGATGCGTGTGGTGGCGCCGCTCGGCGTGCTGCTGCCGTCCGGCCTCGGACTGAAGCTCGACAACCAGGACGTCGGCCGCGCCGGCTTCGTGCGCTGTCTGCCCAATGGCTGCGTCGCCGAGGTGGTGCTGGAGGACAAGCTGCTCGGCCAGCTCAAGACGGCGAAGACCGCGACCTTCATCATCTTCGAGACGCCGGAGGAAGGCATCGGCTTCCCGCTGAGCCTCAACGGCCTCGCCGAGGGCTTCGACAAGCTGCCCTGACGTCGGCTGCGATTGACGGGATTCGCACGATGCCGTGATCGGGCCGTGAGACGGTGTGACGCGATCTCAGCGTGGTGCGTCGAGCGCCAGCGCCATCACCAGCAGGGTCTTGTCGAACCCGTCATCGCCGGGCTCCCGCGGCTGCACCGCCTTGAGCAGGAATCCGGCCTGCTGGTACAGCCTGATGGCGTTGGTGTTGCTGCGGTAAACGGTGAGCTCGACGCGCGAGAAGCCGGCCACCCGCGCCGCCTCGAGCGCCGCCGCCATCAGTCGTCGGCCCAGGCCCTGGTGCCGGAACTGCGGCATTAGGCCCATGCCGAGCACCCCGATCCGGGCATCGATTGGCCCTGATTTGGGCGTCACATCGCACCAGCCCACCACCTCCCCGGCCGAGAGAGCGACGAATTGCGGATATCCCTCGTGGATGTTGTTCAGAATGAAGGCGCGCGTCGACTCGAGCGGCGGCGCCTGCACGAACGACAGATAGCGCCGTTCGCGCGCGACGTAATCGAGCGTGCGGTGGAAGCTCTCGATGTGAGCGGACGTGATGGGAACGATCTCAACCATGTCAGTTCGGTAATCATCCAGCCCCTCGCGCCCCGGCGTCAAAACAACTATCTTGGAATGAACGCTCCGACAACGGATTGACACATGACTGCTCCCACCACCTCCCTGCTCGAGCGCGCCAACCTGGACCGTGATGCGGTCCGGAGCGAGGTCGGGCGTGGCCTGGCCGGCGCCGATGACGGCGAATTGTTCTTCGAATACAGCCAGACCGAGGCACTGACCTTCGACAATGGCCGGCTGAAGCAGGCGACCTACGACACCAGCCAGGGTTTTGGCCTGCGCGCGGTGAAGGACGATGCAGTCGGCTATGCCCATTCCTCCGACGTCTCGCTGCCGGCCCTGATGCGCGCGGCCGATGCCGTCAGCGCCGTGCGCGGCGGCTATTCCGGCACGTTCGCGAGCGCGCCGCCGCACACCAACGTCCGGCTCTATGGCGACGACAATCCGCTGGACGCCCCGGGGTTCGAAAGCAAGGTCAAGCTGCTCGGCGAGATCGACGCGTATTTGCGCGACAAGGATCCGCGCGTGCGCCAGGTGACCGTGAGCCTCGGCGCGACCTGGCAGGTCGTGGAGATCCTGCGTCCCGACGGCGAGAGCTATCGCGACATCCGCCCGCTGGTGCGCGTCAATGTTTCCGTCGTCGCCGGCCAGGGTGACCGCCAGGAGAGCGGCAGCAAGGGCTATGGCGGCCGCGAGGCCTATGCCCGCTTCATCGAGACCAAGGCGTGGCGCGAGGCCGCCGACGGCGCACTGCGCGAGGCGCTGGTCAACCTCGAATCCGTGCCCGCCCCCGCCGGCGAGATGGACGTCGTGCTCGGCGCCGGCTGGCCCGGCGTGATGCTGCACGAGGCGGTCGGCCACGGCCTCGAGGGCGACTTCAACCGCAAGAAGACCTCCGCCTTCGCCGGGCTGCTGGGCAAGCCGGTCGCCGCCAAGGGCGTCACCGTGGTCGATGACGGCACCATGGCCTCGCGCCGCGGCTCGCTGTCGATCGACGACGAGGGCACGCCGACCAGCCGCACCGTGCTGATCGAGGACGGCATCCTGGTCGGCTACATGCAGGACCGCCAGAACGCCCGGCTGATGAACATGGCGCCGACCGGCAACGGCCGCCGCCAGGGCTACGCACACGTGCCGATGCCGCGCATGACCAACACCTACATGCTGGCCGGCGAGCGCGATCCTGCCGAGATCATCGCCTCCGTCAAGAACGGCATTTACGCCGTCAATTTCGGCGGCGGCCAGGTCGACATCACCTCGGGCAAATATGTCTTCCAGTGCACCGAGGCCTACAGGATCGAGAACGGCAAGGTCGGCGCGCCGGTGAAGGGCGCGATGCTGATCGGCAACGGTCCGACCGACCTCAACCGCATCAGCATGATCGGCAACGATCTGTCGCTGGACACCGGCATCGGCACCTGCGGCAAGAACGGCCAGGGCGTGCCGGTCGGCGTCGGCCAGCCGACGCTTCGCATGGATCGCATTACGGTCGGAGGCACGGGCCGATGAGCCTTGAGAAGATGTCCACGGACAAGACCAGCACCAAGGCCCCGCGCACGGGCGCCGTCCGCAAGGAAAGCACCTGGGGCGGCCAGCTCGCGCAGCTCGTCGCGGTCGTCATGGTGGTGTTCGTCGCCAAGGGCGCGATCGCCGAGCCGTTCTACGTGCCGTCGGGCTCGATGGAGCCGACCCTGATGATCGGCGACGCCCTGCTCGCCTCCAAATTCCCCTACGGCTACGGCACCTCGTCGCTGCCGATGCAGATCACGCTGCCGGAGACCGGCCGCCTGTTCGGCGAGACGCCGAAGCGCGGCGACGTCGTCGTGTTCCGCTGGCCGGGCGACACCTCGCAGGCCTGGGTCAAGCGCGTCGTCGGCCTGCCCGGCGACCGCATCCAGATGCGCCAGGGTCAGCTCTACATCAACGGCCAGGCGGCCGCGCTGAAGCCGGACGGCATCGGCGATGCCGAGGACGACACCGGCCGCAACGATCCGGCCTATCGCTACGTCGAGACGCTGCCGAACGGCGTATCGCACCTGATCTTCAAGATGCGCGACAACGGCCGTCTCGACAACACGCCGGAGGTGACGGTGCCGCCCGGCAAGCTGTTCGTGCTCGGCGATAACCGCGACAACTCCGCCGACAGCCGCGTGGCCTTGCGCGATGGCGGCGTCGGCCTGCTGCCGATCGACAATCTCGTCGGCCGCGCCGATGCCGTGGTCGGCTCCTGGGACCTTGGCTACAAGAACCAGCCGGTCTGGGCCTGGCTGTCCGGCTTCCGGCTGGATCGCTTCTTCACCGCGGTGCGTTGAACGAACGCCGATGACCTTCGACGATGTCAGGGCGCTCGCGCTGGCATGGCCGGAGGTCGAGGACGGCACGTCCTATGGGACGTCAGCGCTGAAGGTGCGCAAGAAGATGCTGGCGCGCCTGAAGGAGGACGGGGACAGTCTCGTCCTTCCGGGCGTGCCGCCGGACGAACGCGCGATGCTGGTGGAAAGCCGGCCGAAGCTGTTCTATTTCACTGATCACTACCGCGATTATCCAATCGTGCTGCTGCGGCTGTCCGAGGCGAGAGCCGCTGACGTCGCGCCGCTGCTGCGGCGGCAGTGGCGGGCACTGGCGTCCCGGAAAGCCGTCGCCGCGTTCGATCGCGGTTGAGCGCTCGGCTTTTTCCCGCATCCGGTGCGGTGGGTGCAGCAAGGTCCGCATGATCGGATGCCATTTGCATGCTATCCACGGGCATGACCGAAGAGGACTTCGTCGCGTCAGCGCTCCGCAATCCCGTCAACACGGCGATCCTGGATATGCTGCGCGTGACGACGCTGCCTGATGCGTGGATCGTCGCCGGCTGCCTGACCCAGACGGTCTGGAACGTGCGCACCGGCCGCCCGGTCGATCACGGCATCAACGACTACGATATCTTCTACTTCGATCCCGACACGTCGTGGGATGCCGAGGATGCCGTGATCCGGCGCATGGCATCCTGTCTCGATCGGGTCGATGCCAAAGTCGAAGTCCGCAATCAGGCGCGCGTGCATCTCTGGTATCCGACCAAGCACGGCCGGCCCTACCCTGCCGTGACACGGTCCACCGACGGCATCGATCGCTTCCTCACCGTGAACACGCAGGTCGGCATCCGACCGGCTTCTGGCGGCTACGAGCTCTATGCCCCCAAGGGCCTCGACGACATCGCCCAGATGATCGTGCGTCCGAACTATACGGCCAATTTCTCGGTGACGAACTACACGGCCAAGGCGGCGCGCTGGAAGGCACTGTGGCCGGAGATCACGGTGATCGCTCCTGAGGAATGATCCACGCGGATAGCAACAGCATTCCGGGGCGCGCGGAGCCTCGCCCCGGAATGACACTGAGTTGTGGGTCCGCCTATGCAGCTCGGGCGTTAGATCGACGTCGTCAGCTCCGTCAGCCACGCCGGCGAGACGGCGACCAGCCACGCCTCGAGCTGCTTGTCGACGCCGCTGAGGATCGCGACCGCGACGACGACGAAGGCCGCCCCCATCAGCATCTTGCCGAGCTTGCCGGCCGACAGCAACCGCGCGCGCAGGCGTACCATGGTCGTTCGCGACAGCACCCCGAGCACGACCAGCGGCAGGCCGGCGCCGAGGCCGAAGGCCAGCATGGTCAGGCTCACCATCACGAGGTCGCGTCCCTGCGAGGCCAGCAGCGACGCCGCGCCCAAGGTCGGACCGACACAGGGCGACCACACCGCGCCGAGCAGCAGCCCGATCATGAACTGGCCGCCGGCGCCCGACGTTGCGAAGCCCTGGGAATGCCGGTCGGCCCAGCGCTGCACCGGTCCACCTGCGACGGCGAGTTGCGCCTGCCAGGACGGCACCAGCAGCACGACGCCGATCGCCAGCATGATGATCGCTGCGACAAGACGGAACGCGCCGGCATCGAGGCCGATGGAGTTGCCCGCGAGGGCGATGAACAGGCCGATACCGGTGAAGGACAGCGCAAGGCCGGCCGCGAGCGCCAGCGCACCGCGCGGATGCGCGGAGGCCGCCGCGCCGAGCACGATCGGCACCAGCGGCAGCACGCAGGGCGACAGGATCGAGAGCAGGCCGGCCACGAAGGCCAGCAGCAGCGCGAGCATGATGCGCTACAGGCTCTTGTCGAGCAGGGCCGCGATCGAGGCTTCCTTGGTGTCGCCGACCGAACGTCCGGTCTCGGTCGTTCCCTTGAAGGTGATCAGGGTCGACTGCATCTGCGCGCCGAACGCTTTCACCACCGGCTTCATGTCGTCGAAGTCGACGCGGAAAATCTTGAGGTCCTTGAATTTGGGTTCTGCCGCGAGCTTGTCGATGATCGGCTTCTGCGCCTTGCAGGTCGGGCACCATCCGGCATGGATCTCGATCAGGATCGGCTGCCCAGCCGCTTGAGCAGCCTTGAAGGCGGCGTCCGAATAGGCGGTCTCGATGGCGGAGGCCGCCTTCAGCCCCGCGAAAGCAAACGTGGCAGCGACTGCTGCGGTGACGAAGAACCTGCGCGAAAACGTCATGACACACCCGATCTCTGCGTTGCGACAGGCAGCCGGCGGCGAAAGCCGTCCGGTGCCGTCGTTCAATACGCAGGAGACGGATGCAATGTTACCCGACGATGCAGAAAATCTGCGGGCCGGACGTTTGCCAGGTCAGCGAACGACGCCCGACGTGAAGCCCGCCTTGCGCCGCGGCGGCTTGATTTCCTTCTTCAGGAAGCAATGCGCCTCCTTGCCGGCATAGCCGGGTCGGGCGAAGGTCCAGGCGCGGCACTTGTTGTCGCCGGTGCAGGCGGCCTTGCAGATCTCCTCGGCGTCGGCGGCCTTTTCTTCCTTCTTGTCCGCCGCCTTGTCGCCGCTGCTCTTGTCGCCCTTGTCGGCGGCCTTCTCGGCCTTGTCGCCGCCCTTCAGATCAGTGGTCTTGATGTCGAAGCTGCGGTAGTCGCCGCCGGGACGGTCGATCGACGTCTCGACCGCATCGTTGCGGATCTCGACGACACCAGCGCCGCGCACGCCGGAAACGCAGCAATTGTCCGGCACCCGCGACGGCACGCTGTTCTTCAGCCAGCACACCGCACCCGCTTCCATCACGGTCGGATAACTGAAGCTCCAGGCGCGGCAGCGCCGGTCGTGCTCGCACAGCAGCGCGCAATCGGCCGGGTCGCCGGAGGCGATCGGCGCGCTCATGTAGTCGCCGCCGGGGCGATCGGAATAGGTCTGGGCTGAAGCCGGCGTCAGGCAGGCAGCCACGAACAGGCACGCCAGTGCCCTCAGCCATGCCCCGATGAAGCGCCCCACGCGCCGCCGCTGAACCATCCGACCCATTGTTAATGTTCGAGTTTTCTTGCGAGTTTTTAGGCAGTCATTTGATCGCCACGAACCTGTATGGCGGATGAACGGCCCGGACCGGGGGAGCTGCGGAAGGCAAAGCAGCGGCGCCCAGGCGCTGAATCGAACCTGAGACACAAATCGCAACAGAGAACAGGGGACCCGAGCCGCCGACCGCCTCAACGTGGAACAGGCGACGCAGCGAACCTGCGACGGCTGCAGGGACGGCCGTTCCGATCAGAACGCATATTCGTCGTAGGCCGGCTCGACCGAGCCGCCCCACGGGCCGTCGAACTTCTCCAGCATCTCCTCCGCCGGCGAGCGGCCGCAATCGATGATCTGATCGAGCGGCTCGAGATAGCGGCTCTCGTCGCGGCCATTCTGATCGACGCGGTTGCGGCGGCGCAGGCCGTGATGGGCGAGCGTCAGGCACTCCTTCGCCACCTCGAATACGTAGCGATTGCGGATGCGCGTCTTGAAGCCGAGGCGCGGCACGTCGTCGCGCAGGTTCTGGCGCTCGAACGCGGTCCAGTCCTTGACGAGGTCCCAGGCCGCATCGAGGCTGACATCGTCGTAGAGCAGGCCGACCCAGAACGCCGGCAGCGCCGGCAGCCGGCCCCATGGCACACCGTCGGCACCGCGCATTTCCAGGTAGCGCTTCAGACGCACCTCGGGGAAGATCGTCGAGAGGTGATTGGCCCAATCCGACAGCGTCGGCCGCTCGCCCGGCATCGCTGGGTTCTTGCCTGCGAAGAAGTCGCGGAACGAGGTGCCGGAGACGTCGATATAGGTCTCCTCGCGTTTCACGAAATACATCGGAACATCGAGCGCGTAGTCGACCCAGCGCTCGAAGCCCATACCGTCCTCGAACGCCCACGGGATCATGCCCGAGCGCTGATTGTCGGTGTCGCGCCAGATCTCGGAACGGAACGACAGGAAGCCGTTCGGCTTGCCCTCGGTGAACGGCGAATTGGCGAACAGCGCGGTTGCGATCGGCTGCAACGCCACCGAGACCCTGAGCTTCTTGACCATGTCGGCTTCGGAGGAGAAGTCGAGATTGGTCTGCACGGTGCAGGTCCGGTACATCATGTCCAACCCGTAGCTGCCGACCTTCGGCATGTAGCTGGTCATGATCTTGTAGCGGCCCTTGGGCATCATCGGAATTTCGGCGCGCGACCAGGACGGCGTCATGCCCAGGCCGAGAAAGCCGATGCCGAGCGGGGTCGCGATCTCGCGCACCTGCGCCAGATGCGCCATCAGCTCCGCATGCGTCTGGTGCACGGTCTCGACCGGCGCGCCGGACAGCTCGAACTGGCCGCCGGGCTCCAGCGAGATGGCGCCGCCGCCGGTGACGTCATAGAGCCCGATGATGTTGCCGCGCTCCATGATCGGCTCCCAGCCGAGCAAGAGCTTCATGCCTTCGAGCAGCGCGCCGATGCCGCGCGCACCCTCGTAGGGGACCGGGCGGTGACCGTCGAGCGTGAACGGCGTCTTCTCGTGCTCGGTGCCGATGCGGAAGGCGGACGGCGGCTTCACGCCGGCGGCCAGCCAGGCCACGAGCTCGTCGCGCGACTGCAGCGGGGTCATATCGATCTGGTCACGCGCCATGGGAGTCTCGGTTCAGAAGCGCTTCGAGGGTCGCGCGTGGTGACAGGAAGGGCCGCGGACCCCAGGGGGCCGCGGATGTGAATGGGAACGGATGCTTCATCGGATCGCTGCGCCCTCTCCGGCCGCCAACGGAGCGGCCTGACCACAGGAGCAGCCGAGGCGATCCAGCAGCATGCAGAGCTTTGCGGCGTCGGTATCCGACAGCTTGGAGCCGACATGCTTCTCGATCGCGGCCGAATAGGCCGACCACATCCGCTTCTGCAGCTCGCGCCCGGCCTCGGTGATCTCGACGAACTGGCCGCGCTTGTCCATCTTGCATTCGCGCCGGACGACCAGACCTTCGTCGACCAGACGGTCGATCAGCCGGGAGGTGGAATATTGCGGGATCAGCATCTGCCGCTCCAGCTCGACCGGACGCAGCTCGCCGGAGGGCGCGCGCGACAGTTCGAGAAGCGCATCATACCATGCGAGCGGCGGGAACCCGGCCTTCTTCAGCTCCTGCTCGACGCAGTCCAGCACCCGGCTCTGGACCCGCATCAGGCGGATCCAGGCGGCGGTCGCCTCGGTCGATGGTTTGCGTTTCATGGGCCGGCTCGTATCCTCAGATGCGCAGTCTAGCGCATTCGATGCAGCTGCATCAATCTTGACTATTCCATGCATCTGCATCTAAAGGCGGATGTGGCGCCCCGACCGGTTCCACGAAGAAAAGGTCTCACGGAGGGAATACAAGATGAAGCTTTATTATTCACCCGGCGCCTGCTCGCTCTCGCCCCATATCGCCCTGCTCGAGGCCGGCCTGCCCTTTGATCTGGTCAAGGTCGATCTGCGCGCCAAGACCCTGGAAAATGGCGACGATTATCTCAAGGTCAATCCGAAGGGCCAGGTGCCGGCCCTGGGGCTGCCGAGCGGCGAAATCGTGACCGAGGGACCGGTCATCGTCCAGATGATCGCCGACCAGGCCAAGGACAAGGGATTGGCGCCGGCGCGCGACAGCGGCGAGCGCTACAAGCTGCTGGAGTGGCTGAACTTCATCACCTCCGAGCTGCACAAGAACTTCGGCCCGATGTTCTCTCCCGTGCTCGCCGACGAGGCCAAGGCGTTCTTCAAGGACCGGGTGATGGGCAAGTTCAAGTACATCGACGGCCAGCTCGCCGGCCGCGACTACCTGATGGGCAGCCAGTTCACGGTGGCCGACGGCTATCTGTTCACCATCCTGACCTGGGCCGACCGGATGAAGTTCGACCTGTCGGCGATGCCGAATCTCGTGGCCTACAAGAACCGCGTCGCGGCCCGCCCCAAGGTGCAGGAAGCGCTGACCAAGGAAGGGCTGATGAAGGCGGGGTGAGTTCGCTGTTGAAAGAGCTCTCTGCTGCCACCCGGGCAGTAGGTTCTCTCCCCCCTTGTGGGGGAGAGATAGAGAGGGGGGTAGCCACGGACACCGTCGCCTGTGGCTACCCCCCTCCCTAACCCTCCCCCACAAGGGGGGAGGGAACGGAGATCGGGCGAGGCCGGCTCCGTGCTAACTCACAACAGGACTAAGCCGCCACCTTCTTCGGCGGGAAGCGGCCGTAGAAGGTTTCGCCCTTGGCGGCCATCTCCTCCAGGAGCTTCGGCGGCGCGAAGCGCGAGCCGTACTTCGCCGTGAAGGTGTGGCACAGCTCGACGAACTTCTTGGTGCCCATGAAGTCGATGTAGGACAGCGTGCCGCCGGTGAACGGCGCGAAGCCGAAGCCGAGGATCGAGCCGACATCGGCCTCGCGCACGTCGGTGATGACGTGGTCCTCGACCGTGCGCGCGGCTTCGACCGCCTGCACCACCAGGAAGCGCTGCTTCAGCTCCTCGACATCCAGCGTATCCGGATCGAGATGCTTCGGCTGCAGCTTGGCCAGATCCGGCCACAGGCTCTTCTGACCCTTGCCCTTCTCGGGATAGTCATAGAAGCCCTTGGCGTTCTTGCGGCCGAAGCGGCCCTGCTTCTCGACCAGCTCGACCATCAGCTTCTTGTGGTCCTGGTTGATCGCGTTGGGGCCGAGATCGTGCTCGGTCGCCTTCATGATCTTCAGGCCGAGATCGAGCGCGACCTCGTCCGACAGCGACAGCGGGCCGACCGGCATGCCGGCCATCTTGGCCGCGTTCTCGATCATCGCCGGCGGCACGCCTTCGAGGAACATCTCGTTGCCCTCGGCGATGTAGCGCATCACGCAGCGGTTGGCGAAGAAGCCGCGGGAGTCGTTGACGACGATCGGGGTTTTGCCGATGGTGCGGACATAGTCCAGCGCGGTCGCCAGCGCGACGTCGCCGGTGGCCTTGCCCATGATGATCTCGACCAGCATCATCTTCTCGACCGGCGAGAAGAAGTGGATGCCGATGAAGCGGCCCTGGTCCTTGAACTCCTCGGCCAGCGAGGTGATCGGCAAAGTCGAGGTGTTCGACGCGAAGATCGCGCCGTCCTTCAGGTGCTGTTGCGCCTTGGCATAGGTCTCGGCCTTGACCTTGCGGTCCTCGAACACGGCCTCGATGACGAGATCGCAATCCTTCAGCGCGGCGTAGTCGGCGGTGGCGGTGATGCGGCCCATGATCGCCTCGGCCTCGCCCGGCTTGGCGCGGCCTTTCTTGACCAGGCCATCGATCACGCTCTGCGCGTGGGCCTTGCCCTTGTCGGCGCTCTCCTGGTCGCGGTCGATCAGCACCACCTCGAGGCCGCCGCGCGCCGAGACGTAGCCGACGCTGGCGCCCATGAAGCCGGCGCCGATCACGGCGATCTTCTTCAGCTTGGTCGCCGGCACGTCCACGGGGCGGCGCGCGCCCTTGTTGAGCTCCTGCATCGACAGGAACAGGCTGCGGATCATCGCAGCCGCTTCCTTCGAGCGCAGGATCTTGGTGAAGTAGCGCGATTCGACGCGCAGCGCGGCATCGATCGGCAGCTGCAGACCTTCATAGACGCAGCTCATGATGGCGCGCGCGGCCGGATAGTTGTCGTAGGTCTCGCGGCGATAGATGGCGTTGCCGGCCGGGAACATCATCATGCCGTTCTTGGAGAACACCGGGCCGCCGGGCAGCTTGAAGCCCTTCTCGTCCCACGGCTGCACGGCCTTGCCGCCACCCTTGATCCAGTCCTTCGCGGCCTTGATGAGGTCCGCCGCCGGAACGATGGCGTCGACCAGCTTCAAGGCCTTGGCCTTGTCGAGCGTCAGCGCCTCGCCCTTCAACAGCAGGTTCATCGCGTCCTGCGGCTGCACGATGCGCGGTACGCGCTGGGTGCCGCCGGCGCCCGGGAACAGGCCGACCTTGATCTCGGGCAGGCCGAGCCGGGTCTTCGGATTCTCGGCCGCGACACGGTAGTGGCACGACAGGGTGATCTCGAAGCCGCCGCCGAGCGCAAGGCCGTTGATCGCGGCGACCCACGGCTTGCCCGAGGTCTCCATCGAGCGGTTGATCTGCGAGAAGCGCCGGCTGGTGTCGAACAGCATCTGGTTGGCGGCTTCCTCACCCTTGCTCTTCAGCACATCCGCATAGATGCGGTTCATGCCTTCGAGCATGGACAGATCGGCGCCGGCGCAGAACGCCTCCTTGGCCGAGGTGATGACGACGCCCTTGATGGCGGCGTCGGCGGTGGTCTGCTTGACGATGGCCTCGAGCTCGTTGGTCGAGGTCTCGTCCAGCACGTTCATCGAACGGCCCGGAATGTCCCAGGTGATCAGCGCAATGCCGTCGGCATCGGTTTCGAGCTTGAAGTTCTTGAAGGCCATATGGTGCTCCCAGATACGAAAGGGGCGCGCTAGTACAGCATCAGCCCCAGGGGAATTCTTCTCCCCTCCCCCTTGCGGGGAGGGGTCGGGGGTGGGGGTTTTCACGGGCAGTGGAGCGCGTGGCACCCCCCTCCCCGACCCTCCCCCGCAAGGGGGGAGGGAGCCCACCGTCACACCCGCTCGATGATGGTCGCGGTGCCCATGCCGCCGCCGATGCACAGCGTCACCAGCGCGGTCGCCTTGCCGGTGCGCTCGAGCTCGTCGAGCACGGTGCCGAGGATCATCGCGCCAGTGGCGCCCAGCGGATGGCCGAGCGCGATGGCGCCGCCATTGACGTTGATCTTGTCCTTGTCGATCTCGAACGCCTGCATGTAACGCAGCACGACCGAGGCGAAGGCTTCGTTGAGCTCGAACAGATCGATGTCAGATTTCTTCATGCCCGAGCGCTCGAACAGCTTCTCGGTAACGTCGACCGGGCCCGTCAGCATCATCGCGGGCTCCGAGCCGATATTGGCGAATGCGCGGATTTTCGCGCGCGGCTTCATGCCGTACTTCGCGCCTGCCTCCTTGCTGCCGAGCAGCACCGCACCGGCGCCGTCGACGATGCCCGAGGAGTTGCCGGCGTGATGCACGTAGTTGACGCGCTCGATCTCCGGATGCGACTGGATCGCCACTGCGTCGAAGCCGCCCATCTGCGCCATCTGCACGAACGACGGCTGCAACTGCGCCAGCGACTGCATCGTCGTCGACGGACGCATATGCTCGTCCTTGGCGAGGATGGTCAGGCCGTTGATGTCCTTGACCGGCACGACCGACTTGTCGAAGCGGCCTTCCTCCCAGGATTTCGCGGCGCGCTGCTGGCTCTGGACCGCATAGGCGTCGACGTCGTCGCGCGAGAAGCCGTATTTGGTCGCGATCAGGTCCGCCGAGACGCCCTGCGGCATGAAGTAGGCGGGCACCGCCATCGACGGATCCATCGGCCAGGCACCGCCGGAAGCACCGATGCCGACGCGGCTCATCGATTCCGCACCGCCGCCGATGACCAGCTCATGCTGGCCGCTCATGATCTGCGCCGCGGCGAAGTTCACGGCGTCAAGGCCGGAGGCGCAGAAGCGGCTGATCTGAATGCCCGGAACGGCATCGCCGAGACCCGCATTCAGCGCGGCGAAGCGCGCGATGTCGGAGCCGGCCTCGCCGACCGGATCGACCACGCCGAGCACGACGTCGTCGACCGCGTCCTCAGGGATGTTGTTGCGGTCCTTCAGCGCCTTCAGCGGCACGGTGGCGAGCGCGAGCGCGGTCACCTCATGCAGGCTGCCGTCGGCCTTGCCGCGGCCGCGGGGAGTCCGTACGTGGTCGTAGATAAAGGCCTCAGGCATCACGCCCTCCTCATCTGGTCAGATTTGTTGTTGGCATTGACGACGGAGCCGGCGCGCGGCGCGCACCGGCTCTCGTCTGATCCTCAGAAGGCTTCCGCCGGCAGTTCCATCACGGTCGCACAGCCGGCCTGGAGGCGGGCGAGATGCGCCGCCGTTTCGGGCAGCACGCGCTCCATGAAGAAGCGACCCGTCACCAGCTTGGTGGTGAGATAGGTCGAGCCGTCGCCGGCGGCAATCTTGTCCTGCGCCACCTTCGCCATCTTCGCCCACATGTAGCCGAAGGTGACCAGCGCAAAGAGATGCATGTAGTCGGTCGCGGCGGCGCCGGCATTGTCCGGCTTGGTCATCGCGTTCTGCATCAGCCAGGTCGTGGCCTGCTGCAGATGGCCGAGCGCGGTCGACAAGGGAGCTACGAACGGCTTCATCGCGTCATTGCCGCCCTGCTCCTTGGCGAAGGTCCCGACCTCGTTGAAGAACGCCATCACCGCACGGCCGCCGTCGCGCGGCAGCTTGCGGCCGACGAGGTCCAGCGCCTGGATGCCGTTGGCGCCTTCGTAGATCATGGCGATACGCGCATCGCGCACGAACTGCTCCATGCCGTGCTCGGCGATGTAGCCGTGGCCGCCATACATCTGCTGCGCCTGGACGGCGTTGGCGAAGCCCATGTCGGTCATGTAGCCCTTCATGACCGGGGTCATCAGGCCCATGTGGTCGTCGGCGGCCTGGCGGTCCTTCGGGTCAGCCGAGCGGTGCGCGACGTCGCTCTTCAGCGAGGTCCACACCACCATCGCGCGCGCCGCCTCGTTGAAGGCGCGGATCGACAGCAGGGTGCGGCGCACGTCGGGATGCACGATGATCGGATCGGCGGCCTTGTCCGGCGCCTTGGCGCCCGTGAGCGAGCGGCCCTGGATGCGCTCGCGCGCATAGGCGACCGCGTTCTGATAGGCGACCTCGGACTGCGCGAGCCCCTGCACGGCGACGCCGAGCCGGGCCTCGTTCATCATCACGAACATGCCCTGCATGCCCTTGTTCTCTTCGCCGATCAGCCAGCCGGTGGCGTTGTCGTAGTTCATCACACAGGTCGAATTGCCGTGGATGCCCATCTTGTGCTCGATCGAGCCACAGCTGACGCCGTTGCGTGCACCGAGCGAGCCGTCGGCGTTGACCATGAACTTGGGCACCACGAACAGCGACACGCCCTTGATGCCGGCCGGCGCGCCCTCGATGCGGGCAAGCACGAGGTGGATGATGTTGGAGGCCAGATCATGCTCACCGGCGGAGATGAAGATCTTGGTGCCGGTGATCTTGAAGCTGCCGTCGGCCTGGCGCACCGCCTTGGTGCGCAAGAGACCGAGATCGGTGCCGCAATGCGGCTCGGTCAGGTTCATGGTGCCGGTCCATTCGCCGGCGACCATCTTCGGCACGTAGGTCTTCTTCTGCTCCTCATTGCCGTGCACGATGAGCGCCGCCGTCGCGCCCATGGTGAGGCCGCCATACATCGAGAAGGCCATGTTGGCGGAGCACTGGAATTCGTTGACGGTCTGGCTGAGCGTCACCGGCAGGCCCTGGCCGCCATATTCGGTCGGTGCCGACAGGCCGAGCCAGCCGCCCTCGACGATCTGCCTGTAGGCGTCCTTGAAGCCCTTCGGCGTTGTCACGCTGCCGTCGTCATGGCGCTTGCAGCCCTCGAGATCGCCCACGCGATTCAGCGGGTGCAGAACCTCTTCGGCGAGCTTGGCGGCTTCGCCGAGGATCGCCTCGCGGACATCGGCCGAGGCATCGGAGAAGCCCGGCAGATTGTCGTAGCGGTCGATCTGGAACACGTCGTTGAGCAGGAAGGTGACATCTTCCACGGGGGCTTTGTAGATCGGCATCGGCGTCTCCGGCAGGAAGGCTGAAGTTTCAGACTGGGATTTCCACGGACGCGGCAGACAATGCAGGCCGCGGACTGTAGCGGGTTTGAGGCACTTGCGGCAGCCGTCACGTTGCGGCCGTCGGTCACGTCACGACGGCTTGCTCATCGCGGCGAGCTGTTCGCCCATCAGGCGGTGCAGCAGGTTGATCGCCTTGAGCGGGCGCACCATGACCTTGAAATGGGTGATCAGACCGGCGTCGTCGAAGCTGATGATGTCGACGCCGTTGAGCTTGATGCCTTCGATCTCGTTCTCGAATTCGAGCACGGCGCCCGTGGCGTTACGCCACTCCCCGACATACTTGAATCCGGGACCGCCCAGGACTTTCTCGGCACTTGCGAGATATTTGAAGGTGATGTCGCGGCCACGCTGCGGCGTATGCACGACGGGACTTTCGAACACGGCGTCCGGGTGCAGCAGCTCCCGCAAAGCGCCGAGATCGTGAGACCTCATATAGCCGTACCATCCATCGAGGCCGGTCATTGTCATTGGGCGTCTCCTCGGGGCGGAACAGGCCAGCACCACAACCACCCCATATGCACATTGACGCATATGCGCCAGTGTGCATAATGTCAAGCGTGGAGCGGGATAGAACACGATCAGAAAGACGGGAGCAGTTTCCGGCCATGGCCCTCGGCGACGCCATCCTCGCCTGCCTTACCGAACATCCGATGACGGGCTACGAGCTCGCCAAGACGTTCGACTCCTCGATCGGCTTCTTCTGGAAGACGGACCACCAGCAGATCTACCGCGAGCTGTCGCGGCTGCGCGACCGCGGCTACATCCAAGGTCGCGAGGTGGTGCAGACCGGCAAGCCCAACAAGCTGGTCTACACGTTGACCCCCGAGGGCCGCGCGGCGTTCCGCAGCTGGGCGGCGCGGCCGAGCACACCGGCCTCGACGAAGGACGATCTTCTCGTCCGGCTCTATGCGCTGGGCGCCGCCGACATCGGGCCGATCCGGGCCGACCTGATGGCGCGGCTGGAACATCATCGCGACCGCGCCGAGCGCTACGACCGCATCCTCAAGAAGCATTACGCTGATGGCAGCGTCGCCCCTGCCGATATGGGCAAGCTTCTCAACCTGCGGCTCGGACTGCGCCACGAGCGCATGGTGGCGGAATGGTGCGAAGAGGCGATCACCGCGCTGTCGACGATATCCGGCGCGAGCAGCGTGCGGCCGCTCGATCCATCATCACGCGAAAATGCCGGCTGATACGCGCCGTTTGACAGCGCAAAACTTCTGACCGCGCCGGCGGTAAACTTAACGCGTTATTTACCGTAAAAGTCAAAAGTCGGGACCTGGAGCAGACGATCTGCGCGGACCCGTTCATGTTCATGTCCGGGACGCGTGGGGAGGCTGGAGGCGCTTGGTGGAGCGCTGGAAGCGGAACCGGACGAGACATGAATTCGCGCGTACCGTGGAGTAATGAAGGCATCGACCCGTCCGTCCGTGAAAGGGCCGAGGCCGCGGCGCAACGCGCCGGCATGACGCTGAACGACTGGATCAACTCCACGCTCGGCGCATCGGCCCCGCCCGATTTCCGCGGCAGCCCCGCGCCACGCAGCACGCCGACCGTCAGCCGCGATGCCCGCGAGGTGACCGACATCCATCAGCGGCTCGACTCCATCGCACGGCAGATCGAGCAGATGTCGCGCCCCGTCGCGCGCAAGGATGCGCCGCGCGACGAGCAGGGCGTCGCGCGCCAGCTCAACGACGCGATCTCGCGGCTCGACGCCCGCCTGTCACAGATCTCGACGCCGCTGCGCAAGCCGGACACCGAGGACCGCTATCGTGGTCCTGACGGCGTCGAGCGCGCCGCCGCACAGCTCTACCGGCCGGCCCAGACGCTCAGCGCAGGCTCGTTCGACGTGGCCGTCGCCGAAATCAGCGCCCGCCAGAGCGAGCTCGACAATGCGCGCCCGCTGCCGCCGCACCAGGCGCCGCCGACCGCGCCTGCCATGGCATCCGCAGCAGCGCCGCTGATGACCCCGATCAGCGCGCCGCTGACGCCGCCGCAACCGGCGGCACCCACTCCCGATTTCTCGCTGCTCGAACGCCATCTGCTGAAGATCACGAGCCAGATCGAGGCGCTGCATCGCCCCGAGGACGGCATCGAGCAGTCGATCGCCGGCTTCCGCAACGAGCTCTCCGAGATCCGTCACGCCATTACCGAGGCGATGCCGCGCCGCGCGATTGAGTCGATCGAGAACGAGATCCGCTCGCTGTCGCGCCGCATCGACGAGAACCGCAACACCGGCGTCGACGGCCAGGCTCTGGCCGGGATCGAGCGCGCGTTGACCGACATCCGCGAGGTCGTCGGCTCGCTGAAGCCTGCCGAGCAGCTCGCCGTCTATGACGAGGCGATCCGCAATCTCGGCGCCAAGCTCGACCTGATCCTGCGCGCCAATGACGACCCCGGCACCGTGCAGCAGCTCGAAAGCGCCATCGCGGCGCTGCGTGCGATCGTCGCCAATGTCGCCTCCAACGACGCGCTGGAACGGCTGTCGGACGATCTCCGCCAGCTGTCGTCGAAGGTCGACCAGGTCACGCAGGCGCGCGACAATCACGACTCGTTCCACGAGTCGTTTGCGGCGCTCGAACAGCGCATCGCCGCGCTGACCTCGACCCTGGAGAGCCGCGAGCCGCCGGCGGCCGCGCCCGACAACACCGCCCAGATCGAGGACGCGCTGCGCGGCCTGTCCGACCGGATCGACCGCCTGCAGGTCGGCAGCGACGGCTCATCGGCGATCACGCATCTCGAACAGCGGATCAGCTACCTGCTGGAACGGCTCGAAGCCGCCAACGACCCGCGCGGCGGCAACATGACCCGGGTCGAGGATGGCCTGCAGGACATCCTGCGCTATCTCGAACGGCAGCAGGCGACCTTCGCAGCGCTGGCGGAGAGCCGGTCGCAGCGCGAAACGTCGCATGACGGCGGCCTGATCGACATGGTCAAGCGCGAGCTGTCCGACATCCGCTTCAGCCAGACCGAGACCGACCGCAACACCCAGGACTCGCTCGAGGCCGTCCACAACACGCTGGGGCACGTCGTCGACCGCCTCGCCATGATCGAAGGCGACCTGCGCAATGTGCGCGCCACCGCGAGCCCGCCGGCCGCGCTGCCGCCGCTGGCGCCGCCAATCGAGTCGCCGATGCCGGCCGCACGCGCGACGGCGCCCCAGGCCTATGCCGAGCCCGCCAAGCCAGAACCTGCCTACCGCCCGGAGCTGCCCAATCCGGCGGCCGAGGAGCCAGCGGGACAGATTGTCGCTCCGGCCGCGGGTCAACAGGCGTTCGCAGCGGCCTCGCGCGACTTCCACGCCGCGCAGGCGCCGGCGGCCGCCATGCCGCCGCCGATTCCGCCGAAGGCGATCGCCGACATCCTGGAGCCGCACGCAGCGCAGGCGCCCCGCCCGACCGTCATCGTCCCCGAGCTGCCACCGGATCATCCGCTCGAACCCGGCACCCGTCCGCCTGGCCGGACCGCATCGCCCGCCGAGCGGATCGCCGCGTCCGAGGATGCCCTGAGCGAGCTTCCCGCCGGCAAGCGGGAGCCGGTGTCGACATCGAGCTTCATCGCGGCTGCGCGCCGCGCGGCGCAGGCCGCGGCGGCGGCACAGCCTGTGGACGCCAAGAAGGCGAAGAAGGACAAGCCGAAGGACAAGGCCAAGGAGCCGCCGAAAGACCTCCCCAAGGACGTCGCCAGCGACGCTGTCAAGCCCAAGGCCAAACCCAAGGACAAGCCGACGTTCGCTCTCACCGCCGAGGGCGACGAAGAGGTCTCGACCATCGGGTCGAAGATCCGTTCGCTCCTGGTCGGTGCAAGCGTCGTGGTGATCGTGCTCGGCACCTTCAAATTCGCGATGTCGCTGCTCGACAGCGGCAGCACGCCGCCGCCGATCTCGCCGATGGAGACTCAGGGCGAGGCGCCGCGCGCGCAGATGCCGTCGGCCTCGCCGAGCCTGTCGCCGCGGCCGACGACGCCCGACCAGAGCGCGCCGTCGTTGACCTCGCCGACGCCGCTCGACCGTCAGTCCTACAATCGGGCCATGCCGAGCGAAGCGGAGACGATCGCGATGCTCGCGATCCCGCAGGACGTCGAAAAGCCAGCCACCTTACCCGCTGCCGTCCCCACTGACGTCACCGGCACGATCCCCACCGCTGCCAACGGCCAGAAGCTCGGTTTGGTGCAGGTGCCCGCCTCCGAGAAGCTGCCCGATGCCATCGGCGGACTGGCGCTGCGCAATGCCGCACTGAAGGGTGATCCGACCGCCGCCTACGAAGTCGGCGTGCGCTTTGCCGAGGGCAAGGGTGTCGCGGCGAACTATGAGGAAGCCGCGAAGTGGTATGACCGCGCGGCGCAGGCCGGGCTGATCCCGGCGGTCTTCCGTCTCGGCACCTTCTACGAGAAGGGCCTCGGCGTGAAGAAGGACGCCGACATCGCCCGCCGCTACTACGTGGTCGCCGCCGAGCGCGGCAATGCCAAGGCGATGCACAATCTCGCCGTGCTGGACGCCGACGGCGGCGGCAAGGGCGCGAACTACAAGAGCGCCTCGCAATGGTTCCGCAAGGCCGCCGAGCGCGGCGTCGCCGATAGCCAGTTCAACCTCGGCATTCTCTATGCCCGTGGCATCGGCGTCGAACAGAACCTCGCCGAATCCTACAAATGGTTCACCCTGGCCGCAGCGCAGGGTGACGTCGACGCAGGGCGCAAGCGCGACGATGTCGCCAAGCGGCTCGATGTCCAGTCGCTCGCCGCGGCCAAGCTCGCGATCCAGACCTTCACGGTCGAACCGCAGCCCGACGACGCCGTGAACGTGCCGGCGCCCGCCGGCGGCTGGGATGGCACGCAGGCGATCGCCAAGGCAGCCGCCGCCAAGGCGGCCCTGGCGAAGCGCGCGGCGGCGACGGCGCCGCGCTGACACGGGTATAGCGCCCCCCTCTCGACATGGACGAGCGCTCGCGCGCAGCCCAAAAAAATCCTCCCGGCTTGCGATCGCGCCGCCATAGTGTCGCGCGGTCGATCGATATAGATTGTCGCGGCGGATCATCACGAGCGCCGCGAGGAGCATCGACAGGTGTCAGCGGGGAACGAACAACAGGACGGCGCGCGCTTCCTGCAGTCGCCGACGGGGCCCCGCGTGCCGCCGCGGACCACGGCGAACGTCGCCGCTGCTCCGCCTCCTCGCCAACGAATGCAGCACGTGACCGACGGCTATCCTGCGGCGTTCCGATGGCGCCGGCTGGCTACCGTCATCTTCTTCGTTGCAATCGTGCTCGGCGGGGGCATTCGCGCCTACCGCGACCTGTCGCGGCCTGACGCCTGGTCGTTCTGGAAGGATCAGTACATTTCGCCAAGTCTGTCGGCGGCGCTGGTCGCCGACCCCGTCCTTGCCGGGCTGGGCGACAGGCGCGCCGTGCTCGCCGTCAGCGGCCCCATCGGACCAGCGGCGGCCGGCTGGCTGCGTGAGCGGATCAGCGAGGCCCGTCTCAAGCCGGGTGACGTGATCCTGCTGTCCTCGCCCGGCGGCAACCTCGACCAGGGGGTACTGATGGGCGAGATCATCCGCGCCCGCGGACTCGCGACCGCCGTCGGCGTGGCCGACAATGGCGGCCGCATCCGTCCGGGCTTCTGCGCCAGCGCCTGCGTGTTCGCCTTTGCCGGCGGGCAGACCCGCTACGGCCTCGATGGTTCGGCGCTCGGCGTGCACCGCTTCACGTCTGAGGCCCGCGGCGCTGACGCGGTCGCCGACACCCAGCGCGTCACCGGTGCCATCCTCGGCTACATGACGCGCATGGGCGTATCGTCGCAGGTCATCGAGGCGATGTCGCAGACCCGCGACATCCGCTGGCTCGATCCGAGCGATGCCGAGGCCATGAGGCTGGTGACCGCGCAGCTCAAGGCCCTTTGACCGAGCCCTCAGAACCCCACGCTCGGCGTCGGCGGATGTGACTTCGGGCGGGAATGACTGATCCCTTCGCTGCGATTTTCGGTTATGCAGGAGCTTGGCGTCCTGCATGGCATGCGCGGGATGCTCGCTCGAAGGATGGCAGAGGCCGCGCGGATGCAGATTTATCTTCCGATCGCCGACATCCCGGTCAACATCTTCCTGTTGCTGGCGATGGGCGCGGCCGTCGGCTTCGTCTCCGGCATGTTCGGCATCGGCGGCGGGTTCCTGATGACGCCGCTCCTGATCTTCGTCGGCATCACCCCAGCAGTTGCGGTCGCCTCGGTCTCCAGCCACATCGCCGCCTCGTCGTTCTCCGGCGCGCTGTCCTATTGGCGGCGGCGCGCCATCGATCCCTCGCTGGCCGCGGTATTGATGATCGGCGGCGCGCTCGGCACGGGGCTCGGCGTCGCCACCTTCACCCTGCTGCGGTCGCTCGGCCAGCTCGATCTGATGATCGCGCTGTCCTATGTCGCGCTGCTGACGAGCGTCGGCGGCACGATGTTCTGGGAAGGACTGCGCGCGATGATGCGCGCGCGCCAGGGCGCGGTCGCGACCGTGCGGCGTCCGGGCAGCCATGTCTGGATCCATGGCCTGCCGCTGAAGATGCGCTTCAAGCGCTCGAAGATCTACATCTCCGTCATTCCAGTGATCGGCATCGGCCTGATCATCGGCTTCCTCGGCGCCGTGATGGGCATCGGCGGCGGCTTCATTCTGGTGCCCCTGCTGATCTACCTGCTGCGTGTGCCGACCTCGACCGTCATCGGCACCTCGATGGTCCTGACGCTCGCGACCATGATGATCGCGACCATGCTGCACGCGATGAGCAATCATCTGGTCGACGCCGTTCTGGCGCTGATCCTGATGGTCGGCGGCGTCACGGGCGCGCAGTTCGGGGCCCGCGCCGGCCAGATGATCCGCGGCGAGCAGCTTAGGCTGCTGCTCGGCCTGCTGATCCTCGCCGTCGGCATCCGGTTCGCGATCGAGCTCGTGATCAAGCCCGACGACCTGTTCACGATCCGCGAGACCGAGATCAGCCAATGACGCCGCTCCGCCTCGCCAGCCTTATCGTCATGCTGCTGCTGGCCGGCGCCGCATCCGCACGCGCCGAGCGCCTGATCGTCTCGGTCTCCAACCATCGCGTGACGGTGACGCCGAACTATTCCGGCGAGGAGCTGGTGCTGTTCGGCTCGGTCGAGAAGGACATCCAGACGCCGCCGGGCCGCACCGCCTATGACCTCGTCGTCACCGTCCGCGGACCGCGGGCCGACATGGTGACGCGACGCAAGGAACGAAAGTTCGGCATCTGGATCAACACCGACTCCCGCCAGTTCCTGAAAGTGCCCGGCTATCTGGCGCTGTTCGCCAACCGCCCCTTCGATGCGATGGCCGCGCCCGAGGTGCTGCGCCGGCAGCAGCTCGGACTCAACAACGTGCTGCTCACGCAGCGCGTCGGTCCCGACTATGCCGATGTCGTCCCGAACGACGCGTTCCGCAGCGCCTTCGTGCGGCTGCAGTCGCAGCACGGCCTGTACCGCGAGGATACGTCCGCGGTGACCTTCCTCACGCCGACGCTGTTCCGCACCGGAATCCCGTTGCCCGCTGCGGTCCCGATCGGCACCTACGAGGTCGAGATCAAGCTGCTCGCCGACGGCGCACTGGTCACCAAGACCGAGACTGCGTTCGAGATCGTCAAGGTCGGCTTCGAGCAGTTCGTCGCGGCCTCCGCCAAGCAGAACGGCTTCGTCTATGGCCTGGTCACCGCCGCGATGGCGCTGATGACGGGATGGATGGCGTCGATCGTGTTCCGAAGGGATTAGTCGCTGTGCGAGGTCAGCGTTCGATCACCGTCCGCACACCTGGCTCCAGCAGCTTCAGCCGCGCCCCGAAGCCGAGTACGTCGAACGTGTTGCGCAGGTCCTGCGCGCTCTGCCGGAAATGTGCCCAGCCATCGGTGTGGACGGGAACGATTAGCGCGTCAGAAAACACCCGGGCCGTCTCGATCGTGTCGTTGGTGTCCATGGTCAGGTGGAACGGCCCGCGCGTCTGCGCCGCGCCAGCAAACGGCAGCACGATTCCCGCACGAAAGCGCCGCGCCACCTCGGCGACGCCGTCGTAGAACACGGTGTCGCCGCTGACATAGATCGGCGCAGACCCTTTCGACTGCAGCACGAATCCGATGACATCGCCCGCGACCGGCTCGATGCCGGCCGGACCGTGGCGCGCCGGGGTTGCCACAACCTTCAACGACCTGCCATTCTTCGTCAGCTCGGTTTCGCTCCAGGGCGCGAGCCCTTCGGCTGACGCACCGAGCCGTATTGCACCGATCTCGGTGGTCAGCACGCGCCGCGCACGGGACAGGAAGGCCCGTCCGCCATGATCGAGATTGTCGGAATGCTGATCATGGCTGAGCAGCACCGCGTCGACGTCGCCGACCGCATCTGCCGTCAGCGCCGGTCGCGAGAGCTTCTCCAGGGTGACGTGCGGCAGCTGATATGTGCCGGGATCGTCGAAGGTCGGATCGGTCAGCAGGCGGAAGCCGTCGATTTCGATCAGGGCGGTCGGGCCGCCGATCAGCGTGATCGCAACGCTCATGCTTGTGCTCCCACCGTGCGGGCCGGAGCCCGCGTGACCAGATAGATCCCGAGCGCGACGGGTATGACGCCGAGCAGATCCTGCAGCGCCACGTGCTCGCCGAGCACCACGAAGGCGAAGATCATCGCCAGCGGCGGCATCACGAAGTGATAGGCGCTGGCGGCGGTCGCACCGCAGACCTTCAGGAGGTGAAACCAGAGCACGTAGGCGAGGATCGAGCCGCCGAGCACCAGGAAGGCGAACGCACCGATCAGTTGCGCATTCAGCACGATCTCGCCCACGTGCGACACGCCCAGCGCCACCGGCCAGAGCACCAGCCCGGCGGAGAGATTCTGGATTCCGTTGCCGACCCACAGGCTGCCCTTCGGCGCGAGCTGTTTGAAGAGGATGGTGCCGGTGACGATCGAGGCCAGCGCCGCCAGCGTATAGAGGATGCCTTCGAGGTGGTCGGTGCCGACGGACATGCGGTGCCAGACGATCATGGCGACGCCGATGGTGCCGAGCGCGAGGCCCGCGACCTTGCGCAGGGTCAGCGGCTCGCCGAGCAGCAGCGCGGCGAACACCGCGGTGAACACCGGATTGGCCGAGACGATCAGGCCGCCGAGCCCCGCCGACACCGTCTGCAAGCCGGTATAGCCGAGGCCGAGATAGAGTGCGTTGTTGGCGATGCCGATGATCGCGAACACCGCCGCATCGCGCCAGCTCATGCGCAGCTCGCCCCGGATAGCCGGCACCGCGAGAATGAGCACGCCGGCGAGCGAGAACCGCGCCGCGAGCAGCAGGAGCGGCGGACAATAGGTGACGCCGATCTTGCCGGCGACGAAGGCAAAGCTCCACAGCAGGCAGAACAGGCCGATCTCGAGCGGCAGCAGGTTCGACTTCACGGGGGTCACCGCAACGGAGGATAGGGACGACATCGGGGATCTCCTTCGTCCTCGATGTAGGGCTATTCCTTTCCCATCTGGAAATTAAATGATAGACTGAAACTCAGTGGTTTTCCAAATGGAGGCCAGGAATGCTCGATCTGGACCTGTTGCGCAGCTTCGTCTCGGTGGTCGAGGCCGGCGGCTTCACCCGCGCGGGCGAGCGCGTCCACCGTACGCAGTCGACGATCAGCCAGCAGATCCGGCGGCTCGAGGACGATCTCGGCCAGACGCTGCTCAACCGCGACGGCCGCGAGGTCACGCCGACCGAGGCCGGCGAGCGGCTGTTGTCCTATGCCCGCCGCCTGCTCGCGCTTGCCGAGGAGGCCCGCGACGTCGTGGCACGTCCGGGTCCGGCCGGCGCGGTGAAGCTCGGCATTCCCGAGGATTTCGCCGCCTACCGCCTCGCCAAGCTGCTCGCCGCGTTCTCGCGCGCCCACCCCGATCTGCGGCTCGACGTGCGTGCCGACCAGAGCCTCAACCTCAAGCGCGACATCGAGCGCGGCGACCTCGATCTGGCGCTGCTCAAGCGCGGCGCCGACGACTCACACGCGGCGATCGCGGCATGGCCGGAGCAGGTCTATTGGGTGACCAGCAAGAGCCATCCGGTCAGCCTCGATGCCCGCTCGCTGCCGCTGATCGGCTTCCCGCTCGGCTGCATCTATCGCACCCGCGCGATCCATGCGCTGGAGAGCGAGGGACGCGCCTGGCACATGGCCTACACATCGTCGAGCCTCGCCGGCATCCAGGCCGCGGTCGCCGCCGGCATGGGCCTGAGCATCCTGTCCGAGATGTCGGTGCAGTCGGAGCACCGCGTGCTGACGGCCCGCGAAGGGTTTGCGCCGATCGACCGCACCGAGGTCGCGCTGGTCGCCTCGCCGGACGCCAGCCCGGCGACGCTGCGGCTCGCGGACCGGCTGGCCGAGTTCTGCGAGAAGGTGCAGGCGAAGGCGGCGTGACGAGTATCTTGTCTACGGCTCCTGCCACCCTGCCGCCACGATGGCGGTGCGTCCCCTCTCCCGCTTGCGGGGGAGGGCTAGGGAGGGGGCCGCTCCAACGGCGGTGCGCGTGGCGCCCCTCTCCAACTCTCCCCCGCACGCGGGGGAGAGAGCGCGGCGGAGTTCGTCGCCGGCATGGTCAGTCCAACTCCGAATTTCGACTCCCGACCATCCACTGAACTAATAGCACCTCGCCGCGGCGATGCTGTGCAGCCGGGTATCTCCCAGCACATGGGCGATGAAGGCACGCTTCGGGAACAGCCTGGCGAAGGCTGCGTCGCGCACGCTCAGGCCGCCGGCATAGGCGCCGAACGCCGGCATCACCGCGCGCTCGCCGTCGGAGACGAAGCAGCGGCGCTCCAAAGTGCGCGCCCGCGTCGCCACCCGCGCCTTGGGATGCAGATGGCCGGCGATCTCGCCGCGCGCGCCGGTCGGCTCGTGGCGGAACGTCACCGCGCCCAACGTGATCTCGTCCGCAACCTCGCCGCCGATACCGCGCGGCGCCGGATCGTGGTTGCCCGTGATCCAGACCCAGTCGCGGCCGACCTGGAGATTTGCGATCGCAGCGCGGTCGTCGCCGGTCAGGCGCGTATGCGCATCGCGATCATGAAAGCTGTCGCCGAGCGCGATCACGGTGCGCGGATTGTAGTGTGCGATCACCGAGGCAAGGCGCTGGAGCGTCGCGATGGTGTCGAACGGCGGCAGCAGCGTGCCGCGCGAGGCGTAGCTCGAGCCCTTCTCCAGATGCAGGTCGGAGACAACGAGCAACTGCTGCGCGTCCCATACCAGCGCGCCGGAGAGATCGACGCGCAGCGACAGGCCGGCGATCTCGAGCGCGGCGGAGCGGCCGCGCTGCGCACCACCGTGCTGATCGGGATGAGCCGAGGCGATGGCGATCGGAAGACTCACGACGGCCGCTCCTCGGGGCTGCCCCCCTCCCCGGCCCTCCTCCACAAGGGGGGAGGGAGTAGACCTGCTGCGCCGCGCATTGCGTGCCCCAACTATCAACTACCCCATCGCTTCCTTCACGAGTTCCTCGGCAGCCTCGGCCAGAAGCTCGTCGGCGGCCTCGCCATAGACGGATTCGCGGCCGATTTCCAGCATCACCGGCACCGCCAGCGGCGAGACGCGATCGAGTTCCCGATGGGTGATTCGTCCCTCGATGCGCTGGAGCATATCACCGAGTCGCTTCAGATCGAGCAGGCCGGTGGCGGCATCGGCGCGCGCCGCGCGCAACAGCATGTGATCGGGCTGATGCCGGCGCAGCACGTCGTAGACCAGATCGGTCGAGAACAGCACCTGGCGGCGGGTCTTCTCCTCGGTCGTCGACCGCCGCGCGATCAGGCCGGAGATGATGGCGCAGGAGCGGAACGTGCGCTTCATCAGCGCGGATTCGGCGAGCCATGCCTCGAGATCGTCGCCGAGCATATCCGGGTCGAACAAAGCTGCGAGGTCGAGCCGCCCCTGCTTGACCATCAGCGACATGTCGCCGAGCCCCCACACCGCAAGCGCATATTCATTGGCGACGAAGCCGAGCGGCCGGGCGCGCGCCCGCTCGAGCCGGCGCGTCAGCAGCATGCCGAGCGTCTGATGCGCGAGCCGGCCTTCGAACGGATAGCAGACGATGTAGTGCTTGTTGGAGCGCGGAAAGGTCTCGACGAGCAGCTCGCGCCGGGCCGGGATGCGCGACACGTCCTTCTGCAACGACAGCCAGTCGCGCACCTGCTCCGGCAACGCGCTCCAGGCCGTGCGGTCGTCGAGCAGGCCGCGCACGCGCTCGGCGAGATAGGTCGACAGCGGAAACTTGCCGCCCATATAGGACGGCACCTTCGGATCGGAGTCGTTGGCCCTGCTGACATAGACCTGGTCCTCGGCCAGCGCCTCGTAGCGCACGATCTCGCCGCTGAACACGAAAGTGTCGCCGAGCGTGAGGCCTTCGATGAACGCCTCCTCGATCTCGCCGAGCAGCCGGCCGCCGCGCGCGATCGCGCCGGTCGCTCCCGTGCCGCCGCCGCGCGCGCGCACCAGCCGCACCTTCAGCATCGCTTCTTCCACGATGGTGCCGACGTTCAAGCGATAGCTCTGCCGCACCTTGGGATT
The DNA here is from genome assembly GCF_051168175.1 of Bradyrhizobium sp. HKCCYLRH2047. Taxonomy (NCBI): domain Bacteria; kingdom Pseudomonadati; phylum Pseudomonadota; class Alphaproteobacteria; order Hyphomicrobiales; family Nitrobacteraceae; genus Bradyrhizobium; species Bradyrhizobium sp. HKCCYLRH2047. Next base: position 113,447 of record NZ_JBNPUM010000002.1, on the reverse strand, counting down.
GGCGACGCGCCAGCGGCCCTTCGCATCCTGCTTGATGCGCGCGAACCGCTCATAGGTCTTCAGCGCGTAGCCGCCGGTGGCGACGAAGTCGACGACGTCGTCGAAATCGGCCCGCGACAGCGACGCATAGGGCGCGGTGGTGATCACCTCCGCATAGAGTTCGTCGCTGAGAAACGGCTCGGCGCAGGCGCAGCCAAGCACGTGCTGAGCCAGCACGTCGAGCGCGCCGATGCGCAGCGGCGGCGTGTCCTGCGCATTGTCGGCGATGGCGTCGATCGCCACCGAGCATTCCAGCACCTCGAAGCGGTTGGCCGGCACCAGCACCGCGCGCGAGGCCTCGTCGAGCCGGTGATTGGCGCGGCCGATACGCTGCATCAGCCGCGAGCAGCCCTTGGGCGCGCCGACATTGATGACGAGGTCGACGTCGCCCCAGTCCACACCGAGATCGAGCGAGGAGGTGCAGACGACGCCGCGCAGCCGGCCGGCCGACATCGCGTCCTCGACCTTGCGGCGCTGCGCGACGTCGAGCGAGCCGTGATGCAGGGCGATGGCGAGGTTGTCGTCGTTGATGCGCCAGAACTCCTGGAACAGCATCTCGGCCTGACTGCGGGTGTTGACGAACACGAGCGTGGTCTTGTTCTTCTTGATCAGCTCGTACATCTCGGCCAGCGCGTGGCGCGCGCTGTGGCCGGCCCATGGCAACCGCTCCTGGGTGTCGAGCATCTCGACCACCGGCGGTGCGGCGCCGCCGGCGACCACGACATCGGCCGCAGCGATGCCGCCGCGCGGTTGCGGCACCAGGAAGCGCGCGAGCTGCTCGGGCTCGGCGACCGTCGCCGACAGGCCGATCATGCGCATGTCCGGCGCGAGCCGCCACAGCCGTGCCAGCGCGAGCGACAAGAGATCGCCGCGCTTGGAGGTGACCAGCGCGTGCAGCTCGTCGAGCACGACGCGCTTCAGCGAGGAAAACAGGAACGGCGCATCGTCCGACGACAGCAGCAGCGCCATCTGCTCCGGTGTCGTCAGCAAAATGTCCGGCGGATAGCGGCGCTGCCGCTGCCGGCGCGACACCGGCGTGTCGCCGGTGCGGGTCTCGACCTTGATCGGCAGACCCATCTCGGAGATCGGCGCCTCGAGATTGCGCGCGATGTCGACCGCGAGCGCCTTGAGCGGCGAGATGTAGAGCGTGTGCAGGCCGGTGGAGCGAACGACGGATCGCCCCGTTGAAATCACCTTTGCAGCTGCCGGGTTGGTTCCTGCTACCCGCGAAGACGAAGGATCGGGATCCGCGGCAGTGGACTCGCCAGATTCGTGCGAGGCGTCCCGGCGGGAAGGCGCGGGACTCATCGATACTTCCGCCGGAGGCCCCCCTCCCCGCCCCTCCCCCACAAGGGGGGAGGGAGAGGAGAGAGCGGATTGTTTGGCGCGAGCAGATCGGTCATTCGACGCAGAGGCCGAGCCCAATTCCACCAAGGTTGGCAGGAACCCGGCGAGCGTCTTGCCGGCACCGGTCGGGGCGATCAGCAGTGCAGACCGGTTGGCCCGCGCCTTGTCGAGCAGCGCGAGCTGATGCGCGCGCGGCGCCCAGCCGCGCGCCGCGAACCATTTTGCGAAATGGTCAGGCAGCGCGGCGCTGTCGTCGGACGGGACTGGTGAGACGCGGGGCGGCACCGGGGGAAGGTAGGCAGTCACGCGCGGTTCGTCGAGGGTCGGGGCGAGAACACGCGATTGCCTCGACCACCTCCGCCGTCGGCCCAGCCCATGCTGAAGCGCACCAGCGCCTCAGTAAACTCCGTTGTCGTTCCTGCGAACGCAGGGACCCATAGCCACCGGCCCCGACGAGACGATGACTGGCAGTTATGCCTGACCGATTGACCCCGCGGTATGGGTCCCTGCGTTCGCAGGGACGACACCGGAGAGTGCGGCGACAGCTCCGGTGTCATCATCCGATGGAGAGAAAATCCCTACTCTGTCATCGGCTTCTCGGAGATGCTCCAATCCTTGCCGTCGAAGATCGAGATGTAGAGCGTCTTCATCGGCGTGTAGTCGTCCGGCGTGTAGGCGTAGTTGACGCCATCGAGGAAGAACGGCGAGTGGAAGCCCGCGAGCGTCGTGGCGTGCTTGAGCACGTTCTCGCGGGTCAGCGTGTCGCCGCAGCGGCGCAGGATCTCGCCCATCGACACCGCCTGGCCGTAGCCGGCATAGGCGATGGTGTTGTCGGGATCGATGTTGGGCAGGTACTTGGCGCGCAGCGCCTCGAAACCCTTGACGTCCGGGTCGTCCTTCCATTGCGGCACGCCGGCATCCTTGGAATAGCGGATGGCGACGATGTCCTTGGCATTCTCGAGTCCGGCGGCCGAGAGAATCGAGCGGCCGGTCGAGCCGGCCGACAACAGCTGCAGCGGCTTCCAGCCGAGCTCGGCCACCTTGCGGATCGACTGCGACGTCGCCTTGCCGGTGGTGATGTTGTAGAACACGTCGGCGCCGGACTTCGACAGGTTGATGAGCTGGGAGTCCACCGTCGGCTCGGTGAGATCATAGGTCTGCTCCATGATCACCTGCGCCTTGCCGCCGGCATCGGCCAGCACCTTCTTGAACGGTCCCAGGAAATCGCGGCCGAAATCGTCGTTCTGATAGAGGATGCCGATCTTGGCTTCCGGCTTCACGCTCAGCACATGCTTGGCGAGGATGCGCGCCTCCGTCGGATACAGCGGCAGGCCGGCCATGGTCCATTTGTAGTTCTTGGGGTCGTTCCACTTCGAGGCGCCGGTGTTGAGCAGGAGCTGCGGCACGCCCTTGGAGTTGAGGTATTTGTGCACGGCGGTCTGCGGCGCGGTGCCGAGCGAGCCGTACAGCGCCAGCACCTCGTCCTGCTCGACCAGCCGCCGGGTCGCCTCGACGCATTTCGGCGCGCTATAGGCATCGTCCATCGTCAGGAACTTGACCTTGCGCCCATTGATGCCGCCCTGCTCGTTCAGCATCTGGAAATAGGCCTCGCCGACACGGCCGAGCACACCATACAGCGAGCCGGGGCCGGAATGCGGAATGGTCTGGCCGATCCTGATCTCGGTATCGCTGGCGCCGGCGTCATACTTCTTCTCGGCGGCCCAGACATAGGGCGACGCGATCGTCGAGGCGCCGATGGTCGCAAGCGCGGTGGCGCAGAAATCGCGCCGCGTCAGATGTTTTTTCATTTTTTGTCTCTCCCTGGACTGCCGGCATTTTTTGGCATCGAGAGAGCTGCGGCAAGAGCGAAGTTGCCGCATTGGACGCTGCGTGCAGCGCATTCAATAGCGTGTAGACTCAAGTCCTGGTGGCGACCACGGCCAGCCCGCGCACCGGCAGCTGCTCCTCGGTCCGAGGCGATGCCGGCGCGAGGTGAGCCAGCTTCAATCCCGCGGCTGCGATCACGCTACGGACATATTCCGCGCCATGGGCATAGCGCAGCCCCTTGCCCATGATGACACCGTCGCCGTCATGGGTCTCGACGGTGAAGGCCAGCAGTCCGCCCGGCATCAGCACACGTTGCGCCTCGCGCAACACCGGGCCGAGGTCGCCGACATAGACCATCGCATCGGCAGCAAGAATGAGATCCGCAGACGCATCGTCCTGGCGCGCCAGCCCTGCGGTCATATCGTCGACCTCGAGCCCGGCATAGAGCCCGGTGGCGCGCGCTTCCGCGATCATGCCGGCCGACAGGTCGATGCCGATGAAGCTGTCGACGTTCTTGGCGAACGCCGCCGCGCCGAGGCCGGTGCCGCAGCCGAGATCGATGGCGCGCTTGAAGTAGGCCGGCTTGCGCTCGGCCGCGCGCACTGCGAGCACGGCCTTGAACAGGATGTTCGGCGCCCGATAGTTGAGCCGCTCGGTCAGCTCGGACTCGAAGCGCGGCGCGTATTGGTCGAACAGCGACTGCACATAGGCCTTCGGCATATCCGACAGCGGCGCGGCGCCGAGCTGCATCAGCCGCACGCCGGCGCCATGGCGGTCATCCGGATCGGCGGCCCGGGCGTTCTGGAACGCGGCGACCGCCTTGTCGGTTTCGCCGAGCGCAATCCTGATCTGGCCGAGCTCGAACCACGCCGAGGCGAAGTTCGGCGCGACCTCGATGGCCTGCTCCATCACCTCCGCGGCCGCGGCCAGATCGCCCTTCAATTGCAGGTCGCGGGCGAACTCATAGCGGCGGTCGGCGATCAGGTCGCCGGAGGAGAGGAAGAAACGGTGGGGCATGCTGGAACCATGGTCTGGGCGGGCTGTCATTCCAGGAGATGGCTGCGCGGGTCAAGCCCGCGCATGCCGGCCGGGAATGGGACAGACTGAAAATCCGGCTGACGAGACCTATATGAACTTGATGCGCCCGCAAGACATTCTGTTGCCCGTTCCGTCCGGCCTGTGCTGCAAGTCCGGCGGCTTTCATATCGATCCCGTGCGCCCGGTCGAGCGGGCGCTGATCACGCATGGCCATTCCGACCACGCCCGTGCCGGCCACGGCGCCGTGCTGGCGACGCAGGAGACGCTGGACATCATGCGGCTGCGCTATGGCGAGAATTTTGCCGGCAACACGCAGCCGATCCGCTATGGCGAGGAGATCAGGCTCGGCGACGTCACCGTGAGCTTCCACCCGGCGGGCCATGTGCTGGGCTCGGCGCAGATCAAAGTGTCCTGCGGCGGGACCTGCATCGTCGCCTCCGGCGACTACAAGGATGCGCGCGATCCGACCTGTACGCCGTTCGAGCTCGTGCAATGCGACGTCTTCATCACCGAGGCGACGTTCGGCTTGCCCGTGTTCCGTCACGGCGACGCGGCGCTGGAGGTCAACAAGCTGCTGGCCTCGGTAGCGCTGTTTCCCGAGCGCGCGCATCTGGTCGGCGCGTATTCGCTCGGCAAGGCGCAGCGCGTGATCGCGCTGATCCGCGAGGCCGGCTACGATCGGCCGATCTACCTGCATGGCGCGATGGAGAAGATCACGCGCTACTATCAGGACAAGGGAATCGCGCTGGGCGAGCTGCGGCCTGTGAAGGGCGTCAAGAAGGCCGAGCTTGCCGGCACCATCACGCTTGCGCCACCGAGCGCGACCTCCGACCTATGGACCCGGCGCTTTCCCGATCCCGTCACCGCCTTCGCCTCGGGCTGGATGCGGGTGCGCGCCAGGGCCCGGCAGCGCGGCATCGAGCTGCCGCTAGTGATCTCGGACCATGCCGATTGGGACGGGCTGACCGCGACCATCTCGGCGACCGGCGCAAGCGAAGTGTGGGTCACCCATGGCCAGGAGGACGCGCTGGTGCATTGGTGCCAGTCGCGCGGGCTTGCCGCGCGGCCGCTCGACCTGGTCGGCTACGGCGACGAGGAGGAGAGCGAAGTGGCGGCGACGGAGGACGCCGAGGCATGAACCGCTTCGCCGAGCTGCTCGACCGCCTCGCCTACGAGCCCGGCCGCAACAACAAGCTGCGGCTGCTGACGGCGTATTTCCGCGAGGTCGGGGACCCCGATCGCGGCTACGCGCTATCAGCGCTGACCGGCGCGCTGTCGTTCAAGCACGCCAAGCCGGCCCTGATCCGCGACCTGATCGCCGCGCGCACCGATCCGGCGCTGTTCGCGCTGTCGTATGACTATGTCGGCGATCTCTCGGAGACGGTCGCGCTGATGTGGCCGAAGGGCGCTCCTAATGAGCAGCTCGTTTCCGGGTACCCCTCTCCCCAGCCCTCCCCCACAAGGGGGGAGGGAGCCGAGTGGGACCCGGAGTTTGCATCTCATTCGATAGCGAACGGCAGCTCGAAAAGTGCTCTTGCTCCTCCGAGCACCACTCCCTCCGTTCCCTCCCCCCTTGTGGGGGAGGGTCAGGGAGGGGGGTGCCACACAGGCGGTTTCCCTGAAGCGCACACACCCGGATCGCACGCCGCAGGCCACAACAACCCGCCACCGCCGACGCTGACCGAGGTCGTCACCACCTTGCGCACGCTCGGCAAGACGGAGATGCCGCGGCAGCTCGCGCAATGGCTGGATGAACTCGACGAAACTGGGCGCTGGGCACTGCTGAAGCTCGTCACCGGCGCGTTGCGCATCGGCATCTCCGCGCGCCTCGCCAAGACCGCGGCCGCCGCCCTCGGCGACAAGGACCCGCACGAGGTCGAGCTGATCTGGCCGGGCCTCGCGCCGCCCTATCTCGACCTGTTCGCCTGGCTGGAAGGCCGCGGCGACAAGCCGGTCAATCGCGATCCCGCGCCGTTCCGGCCGGTGATGCTGGCGCATGCCGTCGACGACGACGACTTCGCCAACATGAAGGCAGCCGACTACATCGCGGAATGGAAATGGGACGGCATCCGCGTGCAGGCAGTGAGCGGCCGCGAGGCCGATGGCCGCGTCGTCACGCGGCTGTATTCGCGCAGCGGCGAGGACATCACGGCAAGCTTCCCGGACCTGCTGCCGTCGCTGCATCTGCCCGGCGCGCTCGACGGCGAGCTGCTGGTGGTGCGCGACCGTCGCGTGCAGAGCTTCAACGTGCTGCAGCAGCGGCTGAACCGCAAGACGGTGTCGCCGAAGCTGATGAAGGAGTATCCGATCCACCTGCGCGCCTACGACCTGCTCGGCGATGAGGAGCACGATCTGCGCGAGCTGCCGTTCGAACAGCGGCGCGAGCGGCTCGAAGCGTTCATCCGGCGTCTGGATGACCCGCGCGTCGACCTGTCGCCGACGATTGCGTTCGCGACCTGGGACGAGCTGAAGGCTGCGCGTGCCAATCCCGCCTCGGCCGGTGCCGGCGACGATGCCGAGGCGGTCGAAGGCGTGATGCTGAAGCGGCGGGACGCGCTGTATCTGCCCGGCCGTCCCAAGGGGCAATGGTGGAAGTGGAAGCACGATCCGCACATCATCGATGCCGTGCTGATGTATGCGCAGCGCGGCCATGGCAAGCGCTCGTCCTACTACTCCGACTACACGTTCGGCGTCTGGACGGCAGGAGACGGCGGCGATCAGCTCGTCCCCGTCGGCAAGGCCTATTTCGGCTTCACCGACGAGGAGCTCCTGCAGATCGACCGCTTCGTCCGCCGCAACACCACCGAGAAGTTCGGTCCCGTGCGGCATGTCGTGCACGAGCCCGAGCAGGGCCTTGTGCTCGAAGTGGCGTTCGAGGGCCTGCAGCGCTCGCCGCGGCACAAATCCGGCATCGCGATGCGCTTTCCGCGCATCAGCCGGCTGCGCTGGGACAAGCCGCCGCGCGACGCCGACCGGCTGGAGACGCTGGAGCGCATGCTGAAGAGCGAGACGGCGGGGTGACGGCGCGGGAACATTAAATGCCAGTAATCGCCTTGCGGCGCTGAGCCGGGTTCCCCACCTGCCCTGCCGTGCTTTATAATCGGGCTCGCGAATCCGACGAACCCGCCTGGAGACGATGCCATGTCGAACGACGTCAGGGACTATCCGGCCCGCGCCCGCAGCTCGGATGGCCTGTACCGTTTTCTCGGCGGCTCGCCGCTGTCGGTCGCGTTCCGGCTGGTGCTGCTGTCGATCCTGGTCGGCGTGGTGCTGTCGGCGATCGGCTTCGATCCGCTGAACATCCTGCACAGCATCCGGCTGCTGTTCATCCGGCTGTACGAGCTCGGCTTCGACGCCTTCAACTGGCTGTGGCGCTACTTCCTGCTCGGCGCCGTCATCGTGATTCCGGTCTGGCTCCTGTCGCGGCTGTTCGCCCCGCGCGGGCGCTAGAGAGACGCAGCCGATGCAGCTCCGCTTCGTCGGCTGCGGTGACGCGTTCGGATCGGGCGGCAGGTCCAATACCTGCTTCCATCTGACGGCGGCGCGCACCAACCTTCTGATCGATTGCGGCGCGTCGTCGCTGCCGGCGCTGAAGCGGCTCGGCATCGCCTGCAACGCCATCGAACTGATCCTGATCACGCATTTCCACGGCGATCATTTCGCCGGACTCCCCTTCCTGCTGCTCGATGCGCAGTTTTCAAAGCGGACGCTGCCGCTGGTGATCGCCGGCCCTGCCGGCATCGCGGCGCGGCTGACGCAGGTGATGGAGGCGCTGTTCGAGCATTCGTCGCGCACGCCGCGGAAATTCGAGCTGTCGGTGATCGAGGTTGAACCGGAGCAGACGGCGCGCTTCGGCAAGGTCTGCGTGACGCCGTTTCCAGTCGTCCACGGCAATTCGGGCGGGCCGTTTCTCGGCTATCGGATCGAGGCCGAGGGCAAGATCGTCGCCTACACCGCGGACACCGAATGGACCGACAGCCTGATCCCGCTCGGCCGCGACGCCGACCTGCTGATTGCCGAGGCCTATACCTACGACAAGGCGGTGAAGAACCATCTCAGCCTCGCGACGCTGGAGGCGCATCTCGATGCTATCAGGCCGAGGCGGCTGGTGCTCACCCATATGAGCGACGACATGCTGGGCCGGCTGGACCGCATCGACCACGTGGCCGCGCATGACGGCATGAGCATCGACCTCTAGCCGGGAGAGGCGAAAGGCCGCTAAGAACGGCAGAGACGCGCGTGTCGCGCGTTTCGCCAATCAACGAGCCGTTCTTGACCGCTTCAGCCAAAGTCACGACTGCGCAGGTGTTCGACATCGCGGGCCCCGCGATGATCGCCAATCTGACCACGCCGCTGATCGGCATCGTCTCGACCACGGCGATCGGCAGGCTCGGCGAAGCGGCCATGCTCGGCGGCGTCGCCATGGCCTCGGTGATCTTCGACTGCCTGTTCTGGCTGTTCGCGTTCCTCCGCGCCAGCACGCTCGCCTTCACTGCGCAATCGCTCGGCGCCGGCGAGACCGACGAGATCCTGATGGTCCTGGTCCGCGGCCTCGTGCTGGCCGCGCTGATCGGCGTCAGCCTGATCGCGCTGCAACTGCCGCTGGGCGCGATCATCTTCGACATCATGGGCGGCAGCGACGCCGTGCTGAGCGCGGCCCACAGCTATTTCATCGTCCGGATCTGGTCGGCGCCCCTGGCGCTCGCCAACTACGTGCTGCTCGGCTGGCTGGTCGGACTGGCGCGTGCGCGGCTGGCCTTGGGCGTTCAGGTCGCGATCAACCTGATCAACATGGCCGCGACCATCCTGTTCGTCCAGGTGCTGCAGGCCGGCATCGCCGGCGCGGCGATCGCCGCCGTGATCGCGGAAACGGTCGGTGTCGCGATCGGCCTCGTGCTGGCGCGCCGATTGGTCAAGGCCGACGCCCGGATGTCGCGTGCGGCGCTGCTCGACCGCGCCAAGCTGATGCACATGATGGCCGTCAACCGCGACATCATGATCCGCACCGCGGCGATGATCGTGGCCTTCCTGTTCTTCACCTCGCAAGGCGCGCGCGCCGGCGACACGACGCTTGCCGCAAACGCGGTGCTGAACAATTTCCTGCTGGTGGCCGCCTTCTTCCTCGACGGGCTCGCCAATGCCGCCGAGCAGCTCTGCGGCTACGCGTTCGGCGCGCGCGACAAGGACGCCTTCGCCGGCGCCACGAGGCTGGTGCTGACCTGGGGCTTCGGCTTCGCGCTCGCGGTGGCCGCGATCTTCGCGCTGTTCGGGCCGGTGCTGATCGACGTGATGACGGCAAGCGATGCCGTGCGCCGTGCGGCGCGCGACTACCTGCCGTTCGTGGTGGCGTCGCCGCTGCTGTCGGTGTTCGCCTTTGCATTCGACGGCGTCTATATCGGCGCCACCTGGGCGCGCGACATGCGCAACCTCATGGTGGCGGCGCTGGTCGTCTTCCTCGGCACCTGGCTGGCGCTGCGCGGCTTCGGCAATACGGGCCTGTGGATCGCGATGCTGAGCTTCTACGCGGCGCGCGGCGGCTTCCAGGCCGCGCGCTATCCGGCGCTGTTGCGGGCGTCGTTCGGGAAATCATGAGGGTCGTAGGGCGGCGAAGCGCAGCGTGCCCGCCGCCTTCCTTGACGTGCAAAGGGTGGGCACGCTGCGCTTTGCCCACCCTACATTCTTTGTCGACGATAGACCGCGCGCTAGACCGGCCAATCCTCGGCGGTGATCGTGGCGGCATCGGCGCCCACGATCTCCGACAGCGAATCGCGTCCCGTGCGCAGCAGGGTCGAGGTCAGGTCGGCCTTGATGCTCTCGACCAGGCCGAGGCCCTTGTAGACCAGCGAGGAATACAGCTGGATCAGGCTGGCGCCGGCGCGGATCTTGGTCAGCGCGGCGCCGCCGGTGTCGATGCCACCGACGCCGATCAGCGGGAACGCGCCTTCGACGCGCACGAAGGTCTCGGCCACCATGCGGGTCGACAGCCGGAACAGCGGCCGCCCGGACAGGCCGCCCTGCTCCCTGGCGCGCAACTGCTCGCGCAGCGAGCTCGGCCGGGCGAGCGTCGTGTTCGACACGATCATGCCGTCGACGCCGCGCGAGCGGGCGACGTGGACGACGTCGTCGAGCTCGGCCAGGCTGAGATCGGGGGCGATCTTGAGCAGAACCGGGGTGTCACCGGATTTCCGCCTGATACGGTCGCGCGCCTCGAGCACCTTGGACAGCAGATCGTCGAGCTGCGAGGCCTGCTGGAGATTGCGCAGGCCCGGCGTGTTGGGCGAGGAGATGTTGACGGTGAAATAGCTCGCCACCGGCGCGAAGGTCTCGATCAGCCGGACATAGTCGGCGACGCGGTCGGCCGAATCCTTGTTGGCCCCGACATTGACGCCGACGATGCCGCCCTGATGAGCGCGGCCGGCCAGCCGGCGCAGCACGATCTCGGCGCCGTCATTGTTGAAGCCCATGCGGTTGATGACCGCCTCGTCGCGCTCCAGCCGGAACAGCCGCGGGCGCGGATTGCCGCTCTGCGGCCGCGGGGTCACCGAACCGATCTCGACGAAGCCGAAGCCGAGCCGCAGCAGCGCGTCCGGCACCTCGGCGTTCTTGTCGAAGCCGGCGGCCATGCCGACCGGGTTAGGGAAGTTCAGCCCGAAGGCGCGCACCGCGAGCTTGGCATCATCCGGTCGCGGCTTGATCGCCGGCAGCAGCTTCAGGCCCTGGATGGCGAGCCGGTGCGCATCCTCGGCGTCGAGCCATCGGAGCAGCGGCAGCGAGAGCTGGTCGAAAGCGCGGATCACGGCTTCAATTCCGGAAGGTCGTGGCCGCCATCGGCACGGCTGTGCATCTGGTGAACGGCGGTCACGGCGCCGAGATCGAGCTCGCCATACAAATGCGGGAACAGCTCGTCGTTGCGCGAGCGCTCCCAGCGTAAGCCTGCCCCCAGCGCATCCGCCTCGACCTCGACCAGGAACAGCGCGCTCTGCCCCGAGAAGTGCTTCCGCGCCGTCTCCGGCACCTGGGAGGCGGTCGAAAAATGGATGAACCCGTCGCGCAGATCGTCCGCGCTGCCGCGGTACACGCCCAGCCGCTCCGCCTCGCGCCAGGCCGAAGCTGAGCAGATTTTGTAGATTTTGGGCACCTTCGCGCGGTCCTGGCTTGAGCTTGAGTTTGCTGATGTTTTCGGGAGCGGCCGACCGTATCGGCAGGGGGCGGCGAACTCAAGCATCGTTTGCCCGGGACAGTTCGGCGGCCGACCCGCTCAGGCTGTATCTGAGCGACCGCGAATTCGCGAGGGTGCAACCGGTTCCTCAGCAAGAGTTAACCTGATTCGGCTTTCCTGTTGCGCGCGATTTGCAGCCGATCATGCCCACGCTTGAACCTTTGGAGATTGTCATGGACCGCCGCCACGTCTTGAAGGCCCTGGCGGGGCTCGCCCTGTGCCCCGTCTGCGCCACCCCGGGCTTCGCCGCCGAGGGCGCCCCGCACTGGAGCTATGAGGGCGCGACCGGACCGGCCAAATGGGGTGATCTCGACGCGGCCAACAAGGTCTGCGGCGTCGGCACCCAGCAATCGCCCATCGACATCGAGCACTCGACTCGGGCCCAGCTGCCCGACTTCAGGCTGAACTGGGCCAGGACCGCCGACACCATCGTCAACAACGGCCACACCATCCAGCTCAACTTCGCCGATGGCAGCAGCACCATGAAGCTCGAGGGCACCACCTACAAGCTGCTGCAGGTGCATTTCCATCGTCCGAGCGAGCACCAGATCGGCGGCAAGAACTATCCGATGGAGGCGCATTTCGTGCATCGCGCCGCCTCCGGCGGCCTCGCCGTCCTCGGCGTGCTCATGACCACCGGCCGCCCCAACGCCGCCTTCGCGCAGATCGTCGCGACGATGCCGGACAAGGAGGGTCCCGCGGTCAAGGCTGATCCGCGCATCAATCCCCACATGATGCTGCCAGCGCGCCGCTCCTATTATCGCTATGCCGGCTCGCTGACGACGCCGCCCTGCTCGGAGGTGGTCGAATGGCTGCTGCTGAGCGAGCCGGTCTCGGTCGCGGAAGCCGACGTGGCGAAATTCGCCAAACTGTATCCGATGAACGCCCGCCCGGTGCAGAAGCTCGACCGCCGCTTCGTGCTGCAAGGGGTGTAGTTCGCTCGCCGCGCGGCGGTGGAAAGCGCCGCCGCGCATTCCGCCGTCGTCCCGGCGAAAGCGGAACCCATACCGCGGAATCCTGATTGGTTGAGAAGATGGCGGAGACCCTCCGCCACATGTTGGCCGGTGGCTATAGGTCCCGGCTCAAGGCCGGGACGACACCTTTTGTGTCATGACCAGCGTTGGCCTTACGCGCTGCGTGCCAATGCCCCGTCGATCATCGCCACCGCATTGTTCAGGCCGTAGACCGCGACGAAGGAGCCGAAGCGCGGGCCCTTCTCCTGGCCGAGCAGCACCTGGTAGAGCATGTTGAACCAGTCGAGCGACACGCCCGGGCGGCCGTCCTTGCCCTTCTTGGCGTGGTCGAGGAACGGCTCGCGGCGGCCGATCTCGTAGACCACGTTCTGGATGTCCTCGGCCGTCGCCTCCGCCGGCAGGTTCGACAACGCGTCGCGCAGATCCTGCAGCGCCACGCGCTCGCCCTCGGTCGGCTCGCGGAACGTCTTGGTGGGCGCGACGAAGTCGCGATAGTAGTTGATCGCGTAGCCGACCATCGCATCGAGCTTGGGATGGGTTTGCGGCGTCACGCCTGGCCGGTAGCGGCCGATGAAGCCCCATAGGGTCTCGGCATTCTCGGCGTTCGACGACGACACCAAGGTCAGCAGCAGTTGGAAGGTGACGGGCATGTCGGCCTTCGGCGGCTTGCCGGAATGGATGTGCCAGACCGGATTGCCGAGCTGCTGCTTGGCGTCCTGCCTGGAGAAGCCCTCGAGGAACTGCTGGTAATCATCGACGTTGCGCGGGATGACGTCGAAATACAGCCGCTTCGCTGCCTTGGGCTCGCGATACATGAACAGCGACAGCGATTCCGGCGAGGCATAGCGCAGCCACTCATCGATGGTCAGGCCGTTGCCCTTCGACTTCGAGATCTTCTGGCCCTTCTCGTCGAGGAACAGCTCGTAGTTGAAGCCCTCCGGCGGCGTGCCGCCGAGCGCCGCGCAGATCTTGCCCGACAGCTTCACCGAATCGATCAGGTCCTTGCCGGCCATTTCATAGTCGACGCCGAGCGCGTGCCAGCGCATCGCCCAGTCCGGCTTCCATTGCAGCTTGCAATGGCCGCCGGTGACCGGAACGGTCATCCGCTCCTTGGTCTCGGGATCGTCATAGGAGATCGTACCAGCCTTGGCGTCGTGCTCGACGATCGGCACGTACAGCACCAGCCCGGTGCGCGGGCAAATGGGGAGGAACGGCGAGTAGCTCGCCGCGCGCTCCTCGCGCAGGGACGGCAGCATGATCGCCATCACCTTCTCCAGCCGCTCCAGCATGCGCAACAGCGCCGCATCGAACTTGCCGGAGGTGTAGTACTCGGTCGAGGAGGCGAATTCGTAGTCGAAGCCGAACCGGTCGAGGAAGGCGCGCAGCCGGGCATTGTTGTGCGCGGCGAACGAGGGATACTCGTTGGAGAACGGATCGGGGATGCGCGACAGCGGCTTGCCGAGATGCATGGCCAGCATCTCCTTGTTCGGCACGTTGTCCGGCACCTTGCGCAGGCCGTCCATGTCGTCGGAGAACGCGATCAGGCGGGTCTTGATCTTGTCCTCGGTCAGCACGCGGAAGGCGTGGCGCACCATGGTGGTGCGCGCGACCTCGCCGAAGGTGCCGATGTGCGGCAGGCCGGACGGGCCGTAGCCGGTCTCGAACAGCACCTCGTCCTTCGGGGTCTTCTTCAGCCGGTTGACGATCGCCTTCGCCTGCTCGAACGGCCAGGCGTTGGAGTTTTCGGCAAGCGCGCGCAGGTCGCTCGGGCTGGTCGGGACGAGATCGATCGTGGACATCTTGAAGTACCGGTTTCGAAGGAGCAGAAAACTAACACAGGGCGTCATCGCGAGCGAAGCGAAGCGATCCAGCCGTCACAAGGCTTCTGGATTGCTTCGTCGCTCCGCTCCTCGCAATGACGGTGGATGCGCAGCGACGGCGGGCCGGGCGCATGACGCCTTCGCCCACCCGGCAGGTGAAACTCTAGAACGGGCTGATCGAGAAGTAGCGCAGCCACAGATCGGTGTAGCGGCCTTTTTCCCAGACCCGGAACAGCGCCCAGTTCAGCGCCTGGCGCAGGAGGTCGTTGCCCTTGCGCACGGCGATGCCGACGCCCTCGCCGAAATAACGGCTTTCGACGAAAGGTCCACCGGAAAAGGCGCAGCAATCGCCGGAATCGGTGCCATTGACCCAGAACGCCAGCGAGATGCCGTCACCGAAGATCAGGTCGACCTCAGAGCGGCGCAGCGCCTGCCGCAGCGCCTCGTCGTTCGGATAGGTCTTGATCTCGGCGTCGGTGAACATCGCCTTGAGGTAGGCCTCGTGCGCGGTGCCGGCGACGGCACCGATCTTCTTGCCCTCGAGAAATTCGGGGCGGATCTCGGTCATGACGGCGTCGCGGCGGGACACGAAACGCGCGGGCGCGCGGTAATACGGATCGGAGAAGTCGGCCCGCGCCCGCATCTGCGGCGTCACCGCGATCGAGGCGATGATCGCATCGCCCCGGTTGGACGACAGCGCGTCGAGCAGGGTTTCGAACCGGCGCATCTGGACGGTGCAGGTGACCTTGATCTCGTCGCAGATCGCCCTGGCAAGATCGACGTTGAAGCCGGCCGGATTGCCGTCCGGGCCGGTGAAGTTGAACGGCGGATAGTCGGTCTCGGTCAGGAACCGAATCACGGTGAGGCGCGACAGATCGGGCCGCTCCGGCCGGCGGCGCGGATCCCAGAAACCAGGGACGGCCTGCGGCGCCGCCTCGACGACCGGCCTCACCGGCGCTTGCGCGCGCACCTCGGAACCGGCCGCGGCGAGGCCGAAGCACAGCAACGCGCCAGCGGCGGCGCGGGCGAGACGGGTCGATTTCACGGGCTTTGACAAGACGGTCGGCATCAGCGGTCCCGATGGTCACCGCCTTATAAAGCATCCCAGCGCAAATTCGAGGCTGGATTCGGCCGGGAGGCAGCCGCCCGGCTGGAGCGTTAACGCGCTCAGAGGTATTTCTTGAGATCCGCCGCAGCTTCCTCGGGCGTCCGCTTCAGGTTGAACGGCGCGACGAACCGGCCATTGCGGTCCATCAGATACACCAAAGCAGTGTGGTCCATGGTGTAGTCGCCGTCCTTCAGCGGAACCTTCTTGGCATAGACGCGGTATTCGGTGAGAACCTTCGCCAGCACCTCGGGATCGCCCGTCAGGCCCTTGAGATGCGGGTCGAAGCTCGAGAGGTAATCCTTCATCGCGGCCGGATTGTCGCGCTCCGGGTCGACCGAGACGAAATAGGCGTTGACGCTGTCGGCATCCTTGCCCATCGCGCGCAGCACCTCGGAGATCTCGAACAGCGAGGTCGGGCAGACGTCAGGGCAATGGGTGAAGCCGAAGAAGATCAGGGTCGGCCGCCCCTCCAGGCTCTTCTCGGTGACGACCGCACCGCTCTGGTCGGTCAACTGGAACGGGCCGCCGATCGCCGCCGGCGCCGCGATGTTGCGTCCGCCGCCCATGACGAGGAACATCAGCGACAGCCCGATCACCAGGCTGGCGGCGAAGGCTCCGACGATCACCAGCGGACGGGTGATATTGGACGGCATTGCGCGCTCCTTCACTGTCTCTCAGAAGCAGGCCTGCAAGCCGGCCGCGAGGGTCTCGAAGAACACCGCGGTCCCGTACTGCGCCCACATCGTCACGGCCCCGAGGACGAGCCCGACCGCCGCGAGCCCCGCCGCGATGGCCGGCACAGCGGCGGGACGCCGGGCTTGCGACACGGACGGTATCTCTTGCGGCGCTGAAAGAGGCTGCATGATGGCGTACTCATCGGCCGGAGCCGACCACGCGGCCCGCCCCTCAGACTCCAGATAAGCCCCGCAACCGGTCCAGGCAAGCGCCGCAGTCGGGAGGCCGATCAGCCCAAATGCCAGCCGTTATCAATGGGAGGCGGAGGCCTTGGCCGCGGCCGGAGAGATGGCCGGCGCATTGGGAGCGACATGCGAGGACGAGGGCGAGGATGCCTGGGCATCCATGTAGCAGGGCTTGTACATCGCCTGCAGCTCCTTGCCCTTCAGGAAGATCATCCGGGGCGTCAGGCCGCCGCGCTGGGTGATCCAGCGGCGGATCGGCGACGGGTACATCGAGTAAAGCATCTGGGTCGCCTCGGGATTGGTGACGGCCCGGCCGTTGGCGCCGAAATCCCAGGCGGCGTGGAAACCGAGATTGGCATGCGAGGTGACGCAGATCTTCTCGTGCGGGATGGCGCCGAGCACGATGGTGCAGGCCGATGCGCAGAGCCCGTCGATGATCACGTACTCCCCGGAAGATCGCAGGCCCTGGTACCTGTCGACATAGGTTCCGATCCGGCCGCCGCGGTCATCGGCGATCCGGACCACGGCCTGGCTGGCGCCGACCCCCGACAGCAACAGAACGACCGCAAGCAATCCCGTCCAGAATTTCATGTCGAGCCCCAGTGCAACCCGGCGAAACCGATCTGACCGACTTTGGCACGCTTCGTGTGATGCGCTTCTTGTGATGCTTGGACTGCGGTGGACCTTGCAATCACGACCCCATCCGCAGAACCGGAACGCGAAGGCCAAATCCAAATCGCACATGCAGCGTGTTTCGAGATCGTGTTTTTGTCCAGGAGAGCGCAGCGACCAAAGCCAAATTCACCGCGAGTGTTGCAAGCCCGCTGCACCAATGAGTCGCTACCACCGAAAATGGCCGAACGCTGGTTCCGGACATGGCGGTCGCGCCACGAGCAAGGCGGAGGCCCGGCATGATTCGCCCATCGGCGCGGCAGCGGCGTCACGGCGGCACGACCGGCACTCCGGAGAAACCCGGGGGCCGCGCTTTCGCACGACACACCCCAATCAGGGCGGGAGGCGAATCCCGCGGATCGCCGGCCCAGCGGCGCTGGTGCGGTCCCGATGGCGGGTGAGGGCTCGCGCGGGCATGGCGTCATGCGACGACGTCAGGAGAGGCCGTCGACGCAATCACAAGTTTGTGCCGTCCGCTCCTGGCCCTGCGCCGCAATGACTGCGGTTGGGGTCAGGCGGCACCGCGCCGTCTGATCGGGAGGAGATGAAGCGAGGTCGCGCCGACACCGCGCCAGCAGCCGGGAGACGATCGGCCTCCCGACGCTCACGGCCCCGGCGGATCGAACTAATTATCGGGCAGCCGAATCCGCGCACCGAAGGTGACGAGCGGCGCATCGGCGGCGCCGAGCTCGATCTGCCGCTCCGGCACCTCCTGATAGCTGCCGTCTTCAATCTTTTTTAATTCATATTGCCAGACCGTTAACGTCTCGCCACGCGCCAGCGCATCGCGGATGCGGCTGGCGCCGCGTCCCGGCAGCTTGACGAGGTCGTCGCGCATCATGCCGATCATCGTCGGGCTCTCACCGCGATGCAGCTCGAAGAAGACCATGCGATTGGGCTTGTCCTGCGGCTTGAGCACGGTATCCGCCGTGAACAGCACCAGGCAGATCGCGACGGCAATCCACTTCCAAGTGTCGGACATCATGAGACGCATTCCCCGCACCGCCGCCGCGCGAGACGTAGGCCTCGCGCAAACAGGCGGCAACTTACAGTTCTGTCATTCCGGATGAGATGACGTTCGACGTAATCGATTCGCTGCGCGCCGGGCGCGATGATGGGCTCCTCATCGTTCACAACATGGAGAGCACCGATGACCAACCCGACCGAGATCGCCGAGAGCTACATCGCGCTGTGGAACGAACGCGACGCCGCGCAGCGCGGCACCTTGCTCGCGCGCAACTGGACCAAGGATGCGCTCTACGTCGACCCGATGATGCGCGGCGAAGGACGCGACGCGGTGGATGGCCTGGTCGCGGGCGTGCAGCAGCGCTTTCCCGACTTCCGCTTTCGCCTGGTCGGCGCTGCGGACGGCCACGGTCCTCATCTGCGATTTTCCTGGGAGCTCGGCCCCGAGAATGCGGAAGCCCCGATCCAGGGCACGGATTTCGTCGAGCTGGCCGACGGCCGCATCCAGCGCGTCACCGGATTTCTCGACAAGGTCCCGCAGGGCGCCTGATGGACGCTCCGACCGGTCCGGCGTCCGTTGCGGTGCCGGCCTGCCGCGATGGCCGGGCTCCCATGCGCGGATGCGCGACCTGCCTTGCGATGATTGCGCTACGTCAACGTCGGACGCGATCCGCCGCTGCAGAGCTTCTGCTCGCAACGGAGTCCAGGATCGCCGGAGACGGGCGTGCAGCAATCAAATCCCATCGATGATCACGCCATGGCGGCCGGCACGCTGGCCGCCATCACCACCCTGCCCGAGCTTTGGCGCTGGCGCGTCGCACAGAGCCCGGACAAGCCGGCCTACCGCCATTTCGACGCGCGAGGCGGCCGATGGGCGAGCTTCAGCTGGCGCGAGATCGATCTCGTCGTCGCCCGCTGGCGGCGGGCGCTTGCGGCCGAGGGCTTCGACCGGGGCGAGCGTATCGCCATCCTGATGCCGAACGGGATCGCGCATCTCGCGATGGACCAGGCGGCGCTGTCGCTCGGCCTGGTGCCGGTGCCGATGCACGCCGTCGATAACGCCGACAGCATCGCCTACATCCTCGCCGATTCCGGCGCCCGGCTGCTGCTGGTCGATTCGGACGCCCGCTGGGAGGAGATCGCGGCGGTCCGCGAGGCCCTGCCAGAGCT
Organism: Bradyrhizobium sp. HKCCYLRH2047; assembly: GCF_051168175.1. Taxonomy (NCBI): domain Bacteria; kingdom Pseudomonadati; phylum Pseudomonadota; class Alphaproteobacteria; order Hyphomicrobiales; family Nitrobacteraceae; genus Bradyrhizobium; species Bradyrhizobium sp. HKCCYLRH2047. The sequence continues at coordinate 94,347 of NZ_JBNPUM010000002.1, read as the reverse complement.
GCGGCGCATCATCTGCGCCGACCGACAACCGGCTGGCCCGACCGGCGATCCGCGCCTCGTCGATCTGGACGCGTGGTTGAACGCAGCCGGCAACGCCGCGCCTTCCGGCGCCCAGGCCGCCATCGCGCCGCACGACCTCGCCGCCATCGTCTACACCTCCGGCACGACGGGCCGGCCCAAGGGCGTGATGCTGTCGCACGACAACGTCGTCTCCAACCTCAAGGCGATTCATCAACGGCTCGCGGCCGACACCGACGACGTGTTCCTGTCGTTCCTGCCGCTGTCGCACACGTTCGAGCGCACCGCGGGCTATTATTACCCGATCGCCATCGGCGCCTGCGTCGCCTATGCGCGGTCGGTGAAACAATTGTCCGAAGATCTGGTGGAGGTCCGTCCGACCATCCTGATCTCGGTGCCGCGCATCTATGAGCGCATCTACTCGCTGGTCATGCATCATCGCGGGACCGCAAACCCGCTCGAACGGGCGCTGCTCGACCTGACGATCGCGATCGGCGGCCGTCGCTTCGATGCGCAGCATGGGCGCGAAACGAGCCTGTCAGCGTTCGACCGTATCGCGTGGCCGCTGCTGCAGCGCCTGGTCGCCGCCAAGGTGCTGGCCCGGTTCGGCGGACGGCTGCGGGTCGCCGTCAGCGGCGGCGCGCCGATCGCCGAGCCGGTGGTGCGGCTGTTCCTGGCGCTCGGGCTCGAGGTGCTGCAGGGCTACGGCATGACCGAGACCTCGCCCGTCGTCAGCGTCAACACGCCCGACGACAACGACCCGCGCACCGTCGGTCGCGCCCTGCCCGGCATCGAGGTGCGCATCGGCGACAATGACGAACTGATGGTGCGCGGCCCGAACGTGATGCTCGGCTACTGGCGCCGGCCGGAGGAAACCGCGCGGATCAAGGAAGCGGACGGCTGGCTGCACACCGGCGACCAGGCCCGCATCGATGCGGGACGCATCACCATCACCGGTCGGATCAAGGACATCCTCGTCACCTCGACCGGCGAGAAGATCGCGCCTGCCGATCTCGAGACCGCGATCCTGACCGATCCGCTGTTCGAGCAGGCAATCGTGATCGGCGAGAACCGGCCGTTCCTGGCCGCGATCGTCGTGCTCAATGCCAAGGGCTGGGCCGAGCAGCAGGCGCGGCTCGCGGCGCACGGCCAGCGCGGCACCGAGGCCGAGGCGGCATCGCTGCTGCGGCACATCGCCCGCGCCGTGAAGGCCTATCCCTCCTACGCGACGCCGAAAGCCGTGCATTGGACCTTGGAGCCGTGGACCATACAGGAAGGCCTGATCACGCCGACCTTGAAGAACAAGCGCCCGGCGATCGAGCGTGCTTTCGCGACGGAGATCGAGGCGATCTATGCGAAGCGGGTGGCGCCACAGACTGCCGTTTCAGGCTCAGCCCGCGGCTGACCCGCTCGCATCCCTGGTTTCGCGCCGAGGGCATGCTGGCGAGGGCACGCCGGCGAGGTCCGTGCGCCGGCCTCGGCGAGCCTTGCCTGGCCGAAACCGCCAGCGATCCGATTACCCGGAAGGCGCTGCGACGGCGATGCGGAACGGGTTGCTCGGATCGATGGTCAGGGCCCCTTTCGGATCTGATTTGATCGCCCACGACACCGCCCCCTCCGCACTGGTCGAAGCAATGATCTCGGCGGTGTAGTACGGCTGGACCGTCGCTTGGGGGAAGTAGCTGGCCGAACTGGTCCAGACGCCTACGAAGAGCTCGATGCTCGTATTCGCCGGCGGCGCGTAGAACGCGGTGGGCGTGCCGACCGAGCTGGTTGCGGCGTAGTATTGTCTCGCACGCGCCACGGTCGTGCCCGCCGGCACTCCTGTCCCGGTGACCGCTTGGCCCGCAACGACGCACGAGGGGTCAGCGAGGGTGACGGCGGCCTCGTCTTGGATCAGCGTCGCGGTCGTCGTGCTGACGAAGGTCACCGCGACCGCCGTGCCGGAAGACGTCGGAGGCCAATTGATGGTGACGGCCGATGCATTGACGTCGGTTACCACGGTGCCGGTCGCGATTCCCTGTCCGGATACGGACTGACCGATCTGGACGAGCGACGGGTCTGCGACGTTGAAGATCGCCGTTATTCCTTCGAACAGATCGCCTGTGGTCGTGCTGGTGAAGGTCAGCAACGCGTCGCCATTTTGGGTCGCGTTGGCGCTCAAAGTGATCCCGGTCGACTGAACCACGGCGCGCACGAGAGGATTGCCGGGGCCCAACACGCCCGGACTTTCCTGGCTCGGGAGCAGGACGAAGAAATTGCGTGCCGGATCGGCCACCGACGATGCACAGGCGAGTTGCATGGCGCCAGTGCCGTTGGGCCCCCCCACCCACGATACGGCGAGAGGGCTCTTCGAATCGCGCAGCGGAGCCGAGCCGGCGCCGCCCGCGCTGGTGAAGTCCTGCGCGTAGAGGATGCCGAAATATTTCGAGAAGTCGGTCGCGAAATCGCTCGCAGTCCACGTTCCGTCGGAGAAATCGAGCCACAGGGCATCGTCGCTCTGCAGGTCGAAATCCGACGTGTCCTTGCCGGACTTGAAAGGGATGAGCGGGTACCAGCCGATCGTCTGCACGAAGGCCGCCACGTTGGTGAAGTCAGAACCGGGAGGGGGACCCGACCACCCGACGCCGGACTGCATCGTGGCAAACGTCAGCGCGACGCCCGTCCCGCTCGCGGCGGCGGCCTGGGTCAGCGTGACCATGGTGTCGTTGACGCTGACCACGCTCGTCCCATTCTGTATCCCTTGACCGGAGACGGACTGGCCCGGGAGGGCAATCGAGGGATTGGCGACATTGGTGATGATCGTCGAACCTTGGGTCAGATCGCCGGTCGTCGTCGCGTCGAACAATGTGGTGAAGGTCAGCGGCGCTCCCGAACTGCTCGCGCTGGCGTTGGCGCTCATGATCACATCGGGCGGCGCGACGCCTGTCACCGTCGTCCCCTCCGGGACGCCTGCCCCCGAGACCTGCTGGCCGACGAAGATTCCCTGCGCCGCAGCGATGTTGGAGATCGTCGGCGATCCGGTCGCGAGGTCGCCTGTCGTCGTGACCGTGGCGGTCGGCACGAATTGCAGCGGGACCCCCGTGCCGCTCGTCGTGGCGGCGAGGCTCATCGTCACAATACTTCCGTTGACGCCCGTCACCGTCGCTCCCGCCGGCACTCCCGCCCCGGAGACGACTTGGCTGGCGAAAATCCCCGATGGATCGGAAACGGTGACGGCCGTCGAATTTGCGGTGAGGCTGCCTGTCGTCTCGACCGGAGGGTTTGGTCCCGCACCGGCAGCCATGAAGGCGACGTAGTTGGCGAGATTTATCGTGACGTTCCCCACCGGCATGTTCATTTCGCTGCTGATCCACGGGATCTCCGCGCCCGGCGCCTGTGGTCCGGACTTGGCGACAGACGGGAAATCAGTGCGGTCGAACACCGCGACCGGGGTGGCATTGGAGATGTCGCGGCCGCCGTTCGGCGCGTCGATGTACTGCGCCACACGCGTCGGCGTCCACGCGATGGTGTACGTATGAAACTCGCTGTAAGGCGCGAAGTTTCCAGACGTGTCGAACAGATACGCCTCGTTGTTGAGCACCGCCGAGGTGAAGGAGTTCGGATCGCTCGTGCCGGGTATGGGGCTCACCCGGAGTATTCCGGTGTGCGTGACGTCGGGCCATCCGGTGAAATCGACGGTATTCGAGGCTTGGCCGGCAGGGCTCCGCCAGTAGTTGAGCGCCACGGCATTGGTCATGTCGAGGTCGGATGGAGCCGCGAGCGACGTCAGCGGATATTTCCAGGTCGTCGCGTCAGGCCAGATCAAATTGGGCCCGGTCTGGTCGACGAGCAACTCCCACCAGGTCGACCCGCGCGCCGGCGCGTGCAGGGGTTGGAAGACGGAGACATTGAATGCGGTCTCCTCGTTGCCACCGGGACCGCCGAGGCCGGCGATCACGCTTCCGAGCGTGCCCTCCGGCGTGAGATCACTTGTATCGATGATCAGCACGTCTTTGACTGGCTGGCTACCGGCGAGGCCAACCGACCAAACGTTCACGGGGGTGAACTGGAAGGTCTGGCCTGATACGGGCGCGCTGGCGGCCTGGCTCAGCGTGACGATCGACGTCGATTGGTCGACCTCGGTGATGAAGGTCCCTTCGGGAAGCAGACCGGGGTTACCCACGGCGGAGACCGCCTCGCCGCCCGAAAGCTGTCCGATCAGGCCAGCCGTGGTGATATCGATCTGATTGAGCTGGCCGCTGTTGATGTTTCCCGAACCGCCCGACGCCGCGACGGTGACCGTGACCGGCCCTGCGCCGAACAAGCCGGTGCCGCTGTTGAGTTTGTTGAGCGCTGTCTGCAGGTCGCCGGAACTGATATTGTAAGCAAGATCACCGGTCTTGGCGCCAGTCGTGCCGTCCTCCAGGACGAACGTTCCGCCGCTGGGCGGAGCGCCCGGCGCGCCCATCCACGTATTGTAGTAGGCCCACATCTGCTGCGCGATGGCCTCATCGGTCCGCGTGAAGCCGAGTGTCCAAGAGGTCGCGGCCGGATCGAGTGTCTGCGAACGCGGATCTCCCAGAGCGACGGTTGCGCCGAAGGTTTGCAGGTCATTCGGTTTTGGCAGCCCGCCCGCGAAGGTGGCGTAGGCCGCCTGGGTCGCCTGGGTGAAGGGGACGAACTCGAAATCGACCTCGTTCCAATTCCAGTTCTGCGCTACGTCGGGCGATTGCGCCGCCGAGGGCGCGTTGGAGTAGAGCCAGAATGCCGAGCAGACGGGACCTGGTGCCGCCTGCATCCTGCAAATGAACAGACCGTAACCGAAGCTGCGGTTGGACTGCATCTGCGCGGAAAGATAGTCGCCGTATCGGGAATAGTTATCGACTCCCGTCGATGAGACAGGCTGCTCTGCCACTGGACGTTCCCCTTGCCGAAACGAAGATGTCGGGGCCGATCCGGCCCCTTAACAATCCATGATTGGGTTTAATCTATGATTGTAATGAAAATACATACACGTGAAACTTGTGCCATCAGGACTTTCTAGTCAATTGAAATACACCTTAAAGGTGTATTCGATGGCAGTTTTTCGAGGATGAGAGGCGTGATCATGTCCCAGCTGCATCTTGGCAACCGGACGATCTTCAGAACCGCTCCTCCGGCCGGCCGCCGTGTCGTCAGCCGCGCAGGTTGAGGAAGCCAGGGCCGCAACGACGCTCCGGCGCGCGCACGGTCCCTGCCCGTCAGTCGATCGCGACAGCCAAAAGATCTGCACCTGCCGCGACGCCCATCTTCACGATCTCCCGCGAACGTCGGGTTGGTGTCAGGTTCGAGACCGCGCGGTCCTGATCGATTTGCAGCGAAAGTGCGGAGCGGCAGGGGAGGTCCGCCCTCCACCGGGCGCGCGCAACGCATACCGTCCTGACGCCGCAGCTGCACCTCATCGCGCAGCATAGACCGCGTACTCGTCTTATCCGGCGCTATCGGAAGCGGTGGACAATTCACCTTCGCATTGTCGGCATCCAATGCGGAGCTTGGAGCGGGCGAAGGGAATCGAACCCTCGTATGCAGCTTGGGAAGCTGCCGTTCTACCATTGAACTACGCCCGCGCTCGCCAATGCTTAGCCGACACGATGCGTTTCGCCAAGCGGCTTGTTGCCGCGCGATCCGCGGGCCCAGACGGCGAACGCGAAAGGTCTGCGATGGCCGGATCGCCCGATCGTGATCGGTCGCAACCGCAAGTCTCGGGAACAGATTGGGCGATCTCGCCTTGCCATTGGAGCCGGCGCTCGCGTCGCCGCGCCGTGTGCTGGGAGTTCACATCATGCAGAGCCATGGCCACAAGTCTCCGACCGCCCCCTCGAAAACCCTCGCCTTCATGTCGGGCCCGTCGGCGCTCGACCTCTACACGCTCGGTTGCGGCCTGTTCCTGGCCTTCGCGCCCGCGCTGTTCGGCTTCGCGCGCAGCGCCGGCCGGATCGATGCTGAGCTGGCGGGAGCTGCCGTCGTCGCGCTCTCGTTCGGCGGCCTCGTGGCGTTCGCCGATTGGGAGGAGTGGCTGAAGGTTGCGCTTGGCGTATGGCTGATTGCAGCGCCGTGGCTGCTCGGGTTCGCGCATACATCGGCGATGCATGTCAGCATCACGGTCGGGATCGCCGTGACCTTCCTAAGCCTCCTCGAGCTGTGGCTCGCGCATGATCCTGATTTTGCTGGCGATCGCACCGGAATGGTGAGCCGCTCGTCTGAGCTCTGATCGATCGCGTCTCGCCTGCGACAACAGAGATCGCAACGCAACGCTTGACAACCATCACCCAAATCAGGGCAAACCCGCCCCCGTCACGCCGCGCTGTTAACACTTTGTAAACAAAGTTGATGCGGGCGATCGTGACGATGATATGATGTGCGTGGGGTTGGGGTGGCGTCATGGGGCGTGGGTATACGATCTTTGATACGGCCCTCGGCCGTTGCGGCATTGCATGGAGCGATGCCGGAATCACCGGCGTACAATTGCCGGAAGCGCGGGAAATCGAGACGCGGCGGCGCCTGTTTCGTCAGTTTCCCGACGCACGGGAGCAGCGCTCGTGTTCGAATACTGAACTCGCCATCGAAGGCATCGCGGCCATGCTGCGCGGGCAGGAGGTCGACTTCTCCGACGTTGCGCTCGACCTCGACGGCGTCACGCCCTTCAACCAGCGCGTCTACGATTGCATTCGCGCGATTCCGCGCGGCGAGACGCGCACCGCCGACGCGATCGCAGACGAACTGCACGTGCCCAAGGCGCTGAACTCGATCGCGCAGGCACTGACCAAGAATACGTTCGTCCTGATCGTCCCTTGCCATCGCGTCCGCGACATCGGCAACGGCCTCGACAAGCCGTCGCCCAACAGCGGCATCGTCTCCAAGCGTCGGCTGCTGTCGCTCGAAGGCGCACGGCCTCATGCGGGCCTGACGCTGTTCGACGCGTTTCTCGCCGTCGACCGGCCGCGCGCGTCGTAAGCGGACGCCTCGCGTCGCGCGATATTATCTCGCGCATCGCCCTCCACTTTCCTCCGCAATGCGCTAGATTTGCAGGATGACCGCCACCATCCTGTTCGAAAGCCGTGACGTCACCGTGTCCGAGTTCCGCTGTGCAGCGATGCCGGGCGAGCGTCCCTATGTCGAGCAGTATGCCGGCTACTCGCTGTCCTATGTGCGCAAGGGCAGCTTCGGCTGTCGGCACCGCGGCCGCGTCTTCGAGCTGGTCACCGGCGCGCTGCTGGTCGGGCATCCCGGCGATGAGTTCATGTGTACGCACGACCACGTCTGCGGCGACGAATGCCTGTCGTTCTTCTTCGACGATGCGCTGATCGACGAGATCGGCGGCGACAGGCAGGCCTGGCGGGCCGGCGCGATGCCGCCGCTGCCGGAGCTCATGGTCCTCGCTGAGCTCGCAGAGGCCGTCGCCGCGCGCGAGCAGACCCTGGGCCTCGACGAGATTGGCCATATCATCGCCAGCCGCTTCGTCGCGACCGCCACGGGCCAGCAGGCGCGCGCCGCGACACCAGGCCCTCGCGACCGACGGCGCGCGGTCGAGAGCGCGTTGTGGATCGACGACAATGCGCATGATGACATCGACCTGGCGGCTGCGGCAGGCGAGGCCGGCGTCAGCCCGTTTCATTTCCTCCGGATGTTCGCCGCTACGATCGGCGTGACGCCGCACCAATATCTGATCCGCTCCCGCCTGCGGCACGCCGCGCGGCGCCTCAGCGAGGAGGATACGCCGGTCACCGCCATCGCCTACGATTCGGGCTTTGCCGATCTGTCGAATTTCACCCGCACCTTCGCGCGCGCTGCCGGCGTGTCGCCGGCGAAGTTCCGCAAGGCCTCGCGCGGCGAGCGCAAGATTCTCCAAGACCGTCTGAGCCGCCATTGATTGGATGATCCCGGCGCGTGCGGCAGCCGCATGCTAAGCATGGAGATCATCGATGTACGATCATATCGGCCTCAGGGTCGGCAATCTCGACGCCAGCGTCCGCTTCTACACCGCCGCGCTGGCGCCGCTCGGCCACATCCTCTGCTCCAAGGACGAGGCGTCGGCGGGAATCGGCCCGAAGGGGCAGCCGGCGCTGTGGCTGTATCTCGACAAGGGCGCCAGCAAAGGCACCGCGCATATCGCGTTCCGCGCCAAGGACCACGCGGCGGTCGCCAGATTCCACAGCGAGGGTTTGAAGGCAGGAGGCGGCGACAATGGCGGCGCCGGGCCGCGCACGGACTACAGCCCGACCTATTACGCCGCCTTCCTGATCGATCCCGACGGCAACAACATCGAAGCCGTATGTCCGTGAGGTCAGCGTCATGGCATCCATCCAGAAGGATATTCCGATCGCGGCCCCGGCGGGTGCAGTGTGGGACGCAGTGCGCGATTTCGGCGCCGTTCATACCAGGGTGGCGCGCGGCTTCGTGACCGGCACCAGGCTCGACGGAGACGTCCGCATTGTCAGCTTCGCCAACGGCAGCGTGGTGCGCGAGCAGCTGGTCGACTGCAACGATCAACGCCGGCGCCTCGTCTACGCCATCAGGAACGAACGCATCAGCCAGCACAGTGCCTCGTTTCAGATCATCGCGGAAGGCGAGGAGCGCTGCCGGGTGATCTGGACCACCGACGTGCTGCCGCACGAGATCGCGCCCTATATCGAGCAGCAGATGGAGCTCGGCGCGCGCGCGATGCAGGACACGTTGGGCAGGCTGCGCGGATAGCGGCTCAGCCGACACGCGCCGGGGGCGGCGCGTGCGCGTCAGGACCGCGTCCGGCCGCCAGCACGGCCGGGCGCAGCTCCAGCGCCGCGGCCGGCTTCGGCCCCCACCGCGTGAGCATGACGCTCGCGAGCGTCAGCACGCCGAGCAGCACCATCGAGGACGCCGCCAGCATGAAGAAGTCGCCCTCGGTCGCGGCATGGCTCAACAGATAAGAGCCACCTGCGGCGATGAACACGAGCCGCACCGTTTGCGCCAGCACCGGACCGATCACCCTGGCTGCGCCCTGCGAAGAGAAGTACATCGAGATCGCCAGGCCGATGAAGGCATACATCGGCGCGGCGACCTGCAGATAGTGCCGGCCGGCGCCGCGCGCGCTCTCGTCCTGGGTGAAGATGTCGACCCACAATTGTGGGACGATCGCGATCAGCGTCGACAGCGCGCCAACCGACGCGAACGACACCAGCCCCGCCGTCCAGGCGATGCGGCGGGCGCGCGCGATTCGCTGCGCGCCGATCGCCATGCCGACCATCGGCACCGAGGCCATGCCGACGGAGAAGGCGACCGTGGTCATCATAAATTCGAGCCGCGCGCCGATGCCGTAGCCGGCGAGCACCGCGGTGCCGAACGACGCCAGCATATGCGTGAAGATCGCGATCGACAGCACGGATTGCAGCGGCGAGAAGCAGGCGACGGCGCCGACCTTGAGAATGTCGGCGAACATCGCGCCGCTGATCCTGAGGCCGCGCAGCTTCGGCCGGACGCGCGCGCGCCCCGAAAATAGGTACCAGCCCATCACCGAGATGCTGACGCAGAACGCCAGCAGCGCGCCGGCCGCGACGCCGCGCATACCGAGCCCGAGGACCAGGCTGAGCGTGCCGCCCAGCACGATCTGCAGCATCGCCGAGCTCAGGATCATGAACGACGGCAGCTTCATGTTGCCGGTGCCGCGCAGGATGCCGGCCATCGAGTTCATCAGCCAGGGCAGGATCGCGCCGCCGAAGAAGATCTGCAGATAGGCCGTGGCATGGCTCAGCACCGCGCCGCGGCCGCCGAGCAACTCCAGCAAGGCCGGGCCGAACACCAGCATGCCGATCATGAAGGTCGCGCCGAACAGCAGCGCGATCAGCAGCGCATGCGAGGCGAGCGTCGAGGCGCGATCGGTGTCGCCGGCGCCCAGCGCCCGCGCGATCGCCGAGGCCACACCGCCGCCCATCGCGCCGCCGGACATCGTCATGGTCAGGATCACCAGCGGAAACACCAGCGCCATCGCCGCCAGCGCCTCGATGCCGAGCCGGCCGATATAGGAGGTCTCGGCAATGACGACGCAGGTGCCGGCCGTGTTGGCGATGATGTTCGGCCAGGCCAGCGACAGCAGGGTGCGCAGAATGGGGCCGTCGACGAGCTTATTCCGCATCGGCTTCTCGGGGGGCGGCAATGCACGCCCCTCGCCGACCGGATTGTCGGCCAGGCCGATCTCGGACATCTCAGCTCCCCGCTCGGCCGCGCAGGTCGCGGCCGTCTTATCGTTCGATTGCTTTCGCTTTCCTAGCACGGCGCTGGCGCGCGCCCTGTGCGGCAGGCGCATTGGGGGTGCGCGGCAGACGCAGCCGGCTAGAAGCGGAAGTGCTTGGAAAGCTTCAGGCCCTGGGCCTGGTAGTTGGAGCCGATGCGGCTGCCATACATCGCGTTGGGACGCGCCAGCATCTTCTCGTAGACTAGGCGGCCGACGATCTGGCCGTGCTCGAGGATGAACGGCACCTCGCGCGAGCGCACCTCGAGCACCGCGCGCGAGCCCTGCCCGCCGGCGCCGGCATAGCCGAAGCCGGGATCGAAGAAGCCGGCATAGTGGACGCGGAATTCGCCGACCAGCGGATCGAACGGCACCATCTCCGCGGCGTAGTCCGGCGGCACCTGCACGGCTTCCTTCGAGGCCAGGATGTAGAACTCGCCGGGATCGAGGATGAGGCTGCCATCGGGCCGTGCCTTGATCGGCTCCCAGAACTCCTCGACCGGATAGCCGGCACGGCGGTCGACGTCGACGACGCCGGTATGGCGCTTGGCGCGGTAGCCGACATAGCCGTTCGCATTGCTGCCTGAGAGGTCGACGGACAGAGCGACACCGCCGGCGAGATCCGCATCATCGCGATCCACCAGCCGCTCGGCCTGGTGCAGCGCGATCAATTCGTCCTCCGACAGGACCGCGTCGCGATAGCGGAAGCGAACCTGGGACAGGCGCGAGCCTTCGCGCAACAGGACCGGAAACGTCTTCGGGCTGATCTCGGCATAGAGCGGACCGTGATAGCCGGCGCCGATCATGTCGAAGCGTCGCGTGCCGTCGGCGATCACGCGGGTGAAAACGTCGAGCCGGCCGGTCGAGCTCTTCGGATTGGCGGCCGCGACGATGTCCTTCGGCAACGCCAGGCTCTCCAGCAGCGGCACGATGTAGACGCAGTTGGTCTCGAGCACGGCACCATCGGCAAGCGCGAACTCGTGCAGCTTCAATTCGTCGATGCGCTCGGCGACGGTCGACCCCGGCCCTGGCAGAAAGCTCGCGCGCACCCGATAGGCAACGTCGCCGAGCCGCAGGTCCAGGCTCGCCGGCTGGATCTGGCTCTCGACGAAATCATATTCGGGAATGATCAGGCCGGCCTCCGCCATCGCCACGATCATGCGATCGGGGAGGATGCCGTGGGCGTCGGCGGGAAGCGAAAACGGCAAGGCCTGATCCTTTGCAGGCGCCGGAACGGCGGCTTGGGGAGCCAATATAGGGTCTTTTGACCGGTTATCCGATGGCCGGCTTGACGGAAAGGCCGGTTGCGACTATGAGCACGACTTATCCCGTGGTGATTTGAGCCGGCCGGCTTGCAGCCACGTTAAATAAGTCGCTAAACAGGCCGGGGACGAATGTGATCCCGGCCGTGAGGAGTTTTCCCAGGCCGGTTTTTTTGTGCCCATCGCCCGAGGCGGTGGCCACGATGGAGGTCACATGTCGAAGTCCCCCGCGAAGGCCCCGGCGTCGTTCGCCCAGTGTCGTCCCGAAACCCGGCTGGTGCATTCCGGCACCTTGCGCTCCGAATTCGGCGAGACCGCCGAAGCGCTCTATCTGACACAAGGTTTCGTCTACGCCACCGCCGAGGAGTGCGAGGCGCGCTTCAAGGGCGAGGATCCCGGCTTCATCTATTCGCGCTTCTCCAATCCGACCACGGCGATGTTCGAGCGCCGCATGATCGAGCTCGAGGGCGCCGAGGCCTGCCGTTCCGCGGCGACCGGCATGGCCGCCGTCACCACCGCGATCCTGGCGCCCCTGCGGGCCGGCGATCACGTCGTCGCGGCCAAGGCGCTGTTCGGCTCGTGCCGCTACGTGGTCGAGGATCTCCTGCCGCGCTACGGTATCGAGTCGACGCTGGTCGATGGGCTCGATCTCGACCAGTGGCAGAAGGCGGTCAGGCCGAATACCAAGAGCTTCTTCCTCGAGAGCCCGACCAATCCGACGCTCGACGTGATGGACATTCCCGCGATCGCCGAGATCGCGCACGCCCATGGCGCGCGGCTGATCGTCGACAATGTGTTCGCCACGCCGATCTGGCAGAGCCCGCTCGCGCTCGGCGCGGACGTCGTCGTCTACTCCGCGACCAAGCACATCGACGGCCAGGGCCGCTGCCTCGGCGGCGTGATCCTGTCGTCGGAAGCCTTCATCGCCGAGCACATCCACAACTTCATGCGCCAGACCGGCCCGTCGATCTCGCCGTTCAACGCCTGGGTCCTGCTCAAGGGCCTGGAGACGCTCGCGGTGCGCGTGCGCGCGCAGACTGAGACCGCCGGCAAGGTCGCCGATTTTCTCGCCGCGCATCCGAAGATCTCGCGGCTGATCTATCCCGGACGCGAGGACCATCCGCAGGCGGCGACGGTCAAGAAGCAGATGCGCGCCGGCTCGACCCTGGTCGGCTTCGAGGTGAAGGGCGGCAAGGCGGCGGCGTTCCGTATGCTCAACGGATTGAGGCTCGCGCGCATCTCCAACAATCTCGGCGACGCCAAGACGCTGGTCACGCATCCCGCGACGACCACGCATCAGCGGCTGACGCCGGACGCGCGCGCCGAGCTCGGCATCAGCGAGGGCTTCATCCGCTTCTCCGCCGGGCTCGAGCATGCCGACGATCTGATCGAGGATCTCGACGCCGCCCTCAGCGCGGCGTAGCGAATGGTGAAGTGGCGTCGCGAGTAGACCGATCTCATCCCTGCGCGCTACTCGTCATTCCTCATCCGCACATCACCTCCGGATTCCGGGGTTCGCTCGCGCGGCGAGCGCCCCGGGATAACGCCCGCGGCGTCACATCGGCCGATAGGTCGGCACCTCGGCCGGCGCGTTGATGCCGAGCTTGACCTGGCCAACCGAGCGGATGATGTCGTCGCCGAGCAGTTGCGCGAAGCAGGCATAACCCCAATCGCTCATGTGCAAGCCGTCCGAGATCACGAACTCGTTCATCGGGATCGCCTGCCGCTCGTGCCAGTCGCGCATCACCTCGAAGCGCGGGAAGATGCCGGCGTGATGCAGCTCGGCGATGCGGCCGAGCAGCTTGTTCATGCGACCCGCGCTCTCCTGCCGCTCGTTCACGCGCGGCGAATATTGCAGATCGACCAGCACGACATCGGAGGCTGCGGCCTGGATCTTGGCGACGCCGTCCTCGACCAGCCTGGCGGTCTCGGCCGGATCGAGATCGCGCAGCACGGCATTGGTGCCGACCTGCCAGATCACGAGATCCGGGTGACGGTCGATCACCGACGTCTCGATCCGCTTCATCATCTCCGGCGCATCCTCGCCGCCGACGCCGGCATTGATGACGCTGATGTCGACCATCGGATATTGCCGGCGCAGCTGCGCGGCGAGCCGATTCGGATAGGTGTAGTCCGGCGCGCTTGCGCCATAGCCCTGCGTCGACGATGAGCCGAAGGCGACGATCACGATCGGCAGGCCGGAGGCGAGCTTGTTGGCGACGTGCGGCAGCGAAATGAAATTCTTCTTCGCGACGCCCTTCGGCGCCAGGCATGGCACGCGGTTGAAGATGTCGGTGGCCGATTTGGCGACCTGCTTGACCTTGTCGATCGCCCGCTCGGTGATGCTGCGCGATTGCGGCGGCGTGGCCGCGACGGCCTGCCCGGCTGCGGCCGGCGGCTGTGCGTCGGTCATGGCCGGCGCAGTCGTCGCCGCAGGCGGCGCGGTCGTGGCCGCCGGGCGCACCGCGGCGATCGGCCCGCGCACCTGATCGTTCGCCTGCGCCAATGTGACGTGTCCGATGCTAGGTCGCAGCTCGCTGATCAGCGGAGTCTTCGGACCGGAGCTCTCCACATCGGACAGCGCGGCGGGTGCAGCCGGCGCTGCGCTCTGCGCCCGTACCGTCTGCGGGCTCAGCGCGAGGGCGATGGCAATGACCGCAACGGCCGAAAGCTTCTCCCATGTCCCGGATACGCGGTGACACTCATTCGACGTCATGAACGACATAATCCTAGTTCTGCTGCGCCGGCCCGATATGCGCCGCGTCGATGATGAACTTCGACAGCGCCCGGCCGATGCAGTCATGAACCTGCCTGGCCAGCTCGACCCCGTGCGTCGGATTGAACAGGTCGAAATCGCCCTGCTCGTTCCACTGCCGCATGATGGCAAACCGATCGAACAGCGGAATGTCGCGGTGCTGCGCCACCACACGCATGTTGTCGACATAGGGCGGCACGGAGATCAATGTTTCCGTCCGCGGACTGTATTGCAGATTCATCAAGACGACGTCAGCTCCTGCTTTCTGCAGCGTCGCCACACCGTCGTCGACCGCCTGCCGGAACTCATCAGGATCGATCGACCGCATGGCGTCGACCGTGCCGGTCTGCCAGATGACCAAATTAGGCCTTTTTCCTTCCACCAGTTTAACGAGATTGCCCGCGACTTCCTCGGCCGTCTTCTTGGGCTGCAGCTCGATGCTGAGATTGACGGCGACCGCCGGCAGCTTGTCCTTCAGCGCAGCCTGCAGACGGGCGGGGTACGCATTGGCGTCGGAGGTGTTGACGATCGAGGACGAGCGGCTTCCGACGACGAGAATATCGAGTGTGCGGCCGTTCTTGACGGCGTCTGCAACCTTCGGGAGCGGGCTCTCGGTGGTCAGCAGGTAGGCCGGCACCTCGCAGTTCTGCGGCGCGTCTTCCGCGCGCGCGGAGGCCGCCAGCGAAACAGCCAGCGCCGCGATACCAAACCTTAACCACGAGACGGACTTCATCAGCCCCCTCCCGCCAGATCGGCGTTGCTGCGCGCACCTTTTCGCGCGGCGCCCTTATCGGCCTCACGCTTGTACCACGAAATCAACGACGCCACCCCCCACATGATGAGGATGCCGCAAAGGCTGATCACCGCGTGCATCATGGCGCCGCCGGACACTTCGGCAAGGACGAAGTGGCCCGCAAACGCCAGAAATACGCCAAGACAGAAGATCTCGAGCGAGTGTTGCCCACAAACAATCAGCGGGCGCAGCCACGGCGACTTCAACAGCGGCCAATCCTTGCGCAGATAGTGCACGGTGAGTGCTGCGAGTGCGAGGAAATGCGCGAAGCGCAACACGTCAAGGTCGGTCTTGTCGATCGGATACATCCACTGCTCGATTCGGCGCGGCATCAGATGGCCGAGCTGCGGGATGTACCAGGTCAAGGTCACGCAGAACGCCGCGACCAGATAGGCGACGCAGAGCCCGAGCGTGATCGGCGAGTTGATGATGCGCGACATGCGCTGGGCGCCGCCGAGCGCGCACCACGCACCGAACACGAACAGGAGCTGCCAGGCGAACGGGTTGAACGCCCAGAAGCCGTTCGGATAGGCCGTCAGATAGAGATCGAGCTCCCAGGTGAGTGCGTAGAGAACGACCGAGAGCCCGAGCGTGACATCCGGACGCCAGCGCATCAGCCACAGGATCAGCGGCAGGAACAGCATCAGCACGATGTAGAGCGGCAGCACGTCCATGTTGACGGGGCGGAAGCGCAGGATCAGCGCCTGCACGATGGTCACGTCCGGCTGCTTGAGAAAATCCATGATCCCCATCTCTTCGGTGTAGAGCGGGTTCTCGAAGCTGGTCGCGACGTAGGAGATCTCGGCGAGGAAGATCGTGAACAGGAAGACGTGGGCGACGTAGATCTGCCAGACGCGGCGCAGGATGCGCGCGGTGGCGACGATGAAGCCGGCATCCTGCATCGCCCGGCCATAGACGAATGCCGCCGTGTAGCCGGAGATGAAGATGAAGATCTCGGTGGCGTCGGAGAAGCCGTAGTTGCGGATCGTGAACCAGGTCAGCAGGTTCGGCGGCAGGTGGTCGATGAAGATCAGCCATAGCGCCAGCCCGCGAAACAGGTCGAGCCGCAGCTCGCGCTCGCCGACCGCCGGGAAGGTGATCGCCGGAGCAGCGGTGGTGGCGGGTGCAGCAGTGGCGGCCGGCGCGGCCGCGACGGCTGATGCTGATGCGACCACAGGTGCAGCCGCGCTCGCCGCGGCGGCGGTCTCCGCAGCCGGCGCGGGTGCGGCGCTGGCTGCGGGGGCGGACGGTCCGGCAAGGCGATCGGCAATCGACGTCATCAGGCACCGCGTCAAGGCTGCCAGCCTTCGAGGCCCGGCAGGGGAAATGTAGGGCTGCGCAGTTTTTGCGCAAGCGATGAAGGACTTATCAGCTGGGCCGTGCCCAGTTTTTCGACCTTGGCGGCCAGCTGGTGGGCGATCGCACGACGCAGGACAGGTCGATCGCCGCCAGGGTCTGCCGGCCGCGCCCGATCCGAGTCCAAGGAACGGACCGCGCGTACGGCCGACAGAGTCCGCGATTCTGGTGCCATAATGCGGAACTGTGTTGAAAGCACGATGGCGTCGCGATTGGTTCCGGCGCGGGTTTCCGCTACAATGCCACCATGTATCGCGCCGTGACTCGCCACATCGAAGTGACCGTCGAACCGAACTTCCTGCCTGAGAAGTCTTCGGTGGCCGATGGCCGCTGGTTCTGGTCCTATACCGTCGTCATCACCAACAGCGGGGAGGAGACGGTGCGGCTGCGCAGCCGCCACTGGATCATCACCGACGGGATCGGCCGGCAGCAGGAGGTGCGCGGCGAGGGCGTGGTCGGCGAGCAGCCGGTGCTCGCGCCAGGAGAGCGCTTCGAATACACCTCCGGCGTGCCGCTCACCACCGCGTCCGGCTTCATGGCCGGCTCCTACCAGATGGAGAGCGAGAGCGGCGAGCACTTCGACATCGCCGTGCCGGCGTTTTCGCTCGACAGCCCGGACGGCGGCAAGCGGGTGTTGAATTAGCCGAGCGTGCACTTGGTTCGGCTGATGACCGATCGTGCACCCGCATTTTTGTACTTGGCTTTCAACGTTCATCGCGTATCGGCCCGGCACACCCGCTGACTTCTGCTCAGCTGTCGTCCCGGGCAAGCGTCCGACAACGCGCCAGCGTTGGCGGATGCGCCGACCCGGGACCCATAACCACAGTGTGCAGTTTGGCGACGGCTGGAGCGACGATGCCGTTTCACCACAAGACCCTGTGGTTATGGCTCCCCGCGCGACGTGCGCAATTGCGCACTAGGCGGGGACGACACCATTTCTGTCGAAGCGAGATTGCGTCACACCGCCCCTCTCTGACTGACGTCACAGCACTTCGCATTCTCGCGACGCATCCCGCGCCCGAGCTTTGTCGGTTCGTTCGCCCTCTCAAAGCAGAGGGCGCAGGGAAGGCCGGGCCTCGGCTGAGGCCCGTGGCCCGCCTGCGAAAAGAATGCAGGCGGCAGGTACCACAGGTTCAGCCGGAACGACCCGGCCCTCCCTGCGCGATCGGTTTTAACGGCTGCTTCGCGTTCTCCCTGGTGCGCCGTGCTTTCTGGCCACCATCCCCACGCGAAGCGAAAGCTCCGGCGTGAGTTGATATCAGCGTCGGGATATCAGGACCGCGCGACTTGACCGTGCGTGCATCGCCGTTCGTCCGCGCGGACTGATCCACGCTGCGGCAATACACGCCCATCGCATCCCACTGCCAACGGTTCGTGACGGTCGCGAAACGCCCCTCATGCGGCAGCAGAGACGCGCGGAAATGTGCCAGTGATTTGCCCGACGACACAAGTTGTTTGTTGCTGCGACAAAGGAGCGCGACGGGCAGTGCGGTCGGCACGATCCAGGATGAACTAATAGCGACGAAGCACCGGACCATAGGGCGGGCAAAAGGCACTTGGAGGCCCGACGATAGAGGCACAAGTGCACGGTGCCGTGCCCACCGCCCGCGACCACCGCTCGCGATCGTGGGAACGCGATCACGCTCGGAGGCGCCGTCGGGGCCACCGTGCCGCCAGCGCGACGCCCTTCGATCATCCCCGCATGCGCGCGATGCCTTCGGCCCAGGTCACGACCGGGGTGTAGCCGAGGTCGCTTCGCGCCTTGCTGATGTCGAGCGTGAAATCCTGGCCGATCATGCGCAGTGTCTGGCGCGTGATCGGCGGCTTGGAGCGCAGATGAAACATGCGCCAGACGGTCTCCATGACGGCCGCCATGCGCCAGGCGATGCCGAACGGTGCGGATCGTTGGATGGGGGGAACGTCCCGGGTGCCGAGCAGATCGGTGATCACCTGCTTGAGCGTGCCGGCCTGCCCGTCGGTGACATGGTAGGCCTGCCCGCCCCGGCCTTTTTCGGCCGCCAATAGCAGGCATGCGACGACATTGTCGACGTGGCTCGTGGACATGAGCTGTCCACCGCCGTCGGGCAGCGCGAAATGACCTGCCCTCGCGGTTTCGACCATGGCATCGAGCATCGGCATCCCCTCGCCCCAGATCAGCGGCGGCCGGACCACGATCGTGCGAAACGCAGCCGTGTTGGCCTGCCGCACCATCTGGTCGGCGTCCGCCTTGGTCGCGATGTAGGGCGCCCAGGACGGCCTTTGCAGCGTCGCATCCTCGCTGACGTCCCTCATCGGCTTCGGACGTCCCATCACCACCGCGGCGGCTCCGGCGGCGACAAATGTCGATGCGCCAGCCGCCTTGGCGGCGGCCAGCATCTTGCGCGTGCCGTCAACATTGGCCTCGCGAAACAGCGCATGAGGGTCCCACTCGCTCAAGTGCCCGGCCACGTGAAAGACCGTGTCGCACCCTTGCATACCCTCGGTCAGCGCCATCTCATCCTGAAGGTCGCCCCGACGGGTCACGACACCCGGGCCCTCGACGGCCGCCGCCGCCTCGTCGCTGCGAACCAGCGCGACCACTCGCACATTCATCTCCCGCAACCGCGCGATGAGGCGCTTGCCGACGAAGCCGGAGCCGCCTGTGACAAAGACGTTTTTCATGCTACCTCTATAGCGTTGCTATAGCACTCATATAGCACCGCTATAGGCCAATGCAAGATCCGTCAGGGACTGTCGATGTCGACCGAAGATCAGATTCTATCCGCCGCCGCTGAAATCCTGGAACGGCAGGGCCCCGAAGCCGTGACGACGCGGGCGGTGTGCCAAGCGGCGGGCGTCACCGCGCCAACGCTCTATCACCACTTCGGTGACAAGAGCGGATTGCTGCGTGCCCTGGTCTTGCGGGGGGTCGAGACGTTCATGACACAGAAGCGGACCAACCGTCACACCGCTGACGCCCTCGCCGATCTGAAGCGCGGCTGGAACGGCTGGATCGCTTTCGCACTCGAACGACCAAAATTGTTCCGCATGATGATCGATCAAACCCGGTCGGACCCAGGCGCGTCCAGAGAGGCTTTCGGACTCATGCGGGCGGTGGTCGAGCGGCTTGAAGCCCAAGGGCGTTTGACGACCGACGTGGACACCGCGTCACGAACGATCTGGGCGGCTTCGAACGGCGTTCTGACCCTGTTCTTGCAGGACGTGCCGGCCGCCGAGATCAAGCGGTCGAGTGACATATTGCTGGAGGCGCTTGTCGCGAGGTTTGTGCGAACTGATCAGTAATGCGACTCCATCCCATCGCGTCACGATCCGGCGCCCTGTTGCGCATCACGCCTTGCGGCATCGCTCGCTGGCGCATCGCCGGCCGTCCAATCACTCCTGCCGGGCCGTCGCGTCGTGAATCGACGGCCTAGTTCTCCGTCACGCCCGCCTCGTGCGGGGTGAACTGATAGACCGAGGAGCAGAACTCGCAGGTGACGACGACCTTGTCGTCCTTGACCATGTCGGCGCGGTCCTGGGACGAGAAGCTCTTCAGCATGTTGGCGACCGCGTCGCGCGAGCAGGAGCAGCGCGCCTGCAGCGGCACGGTGTCGAACACGCGCACGCCGCGCTCGTGGAACAGGCGATACAGCAGCCGCTCGCCGGACAGCGCCGGGTCGATCAGCTCGATATCCTCGACTGTCGCGACCAGCGATTGACCCTCGATCCAGGCCTCGTCTTCCTCGACCGCGTGCAGCTCGGTACCCTCCGGCGCATCGCCGGGATGCAGATCGGCCTGGCGCAGGCGCTCGGGCGCCTGCGGCAGGAATTGCGTCAGCAGACCGCCGGCGCGCCAGCGGTGCTTGCCGCCGCTCCACTCCTCGCCGACGGCGAGGCGCACCCGCGTGGGAATCTGCTCGGAGCGGAGGAAGTATTCGTGCGCGGCCTCCTCCAGGCTGCCGCCGGAGAGCGCGACGAGGCCCTGGTAGCGGCTCATGTCGGCGCCCTGGTCGATGGTCATCGCCAGATGGCCCTTGCCGAGCAGGCCGCCGGAGTCCTTCGCTTCCGAGAGCCGCGCCTCGTCATAGCGTGCGTAAGCGCGCAACCGGTCGGGCGCCTGGAAGTCGACAACCAGAAACGAGACCGGCCCATCGGTCTGGGTCTGCAGGATGAAGCGACCGTCGAACTTCAGCGAGGAGCCGAGCAGTGTCGTCAGCACGATGGCTTCGCCGAGCAGCTTGCCCACGGGCGCGGGATAAGCGTGCTTGGTGAGGATGTCGTCGAGCGCCGGGCCCATGCGGGTCAGCCGCCCGCGCAGATCGAGCGCCGCGACTTCGAACGGCAGCACGGCGTCGTCGACCGGCACCGCCGAGGGCGCGCGGCTGGTGTCGAGGTTGATGTTGGTAGCGGGGGGATTGGCTGTCATGGGGCGTATTTGGGGTTTTTTGGCACGAATGGAAGGGCACCCCCCGGCTGTCGTCCCGGCTTGAGCCGGGACCCATACCGCGGATGCTATCGAGGGACGTCGGTAGTAGTCACTCGTCTTGTAGCCCACACCAGGCCTTGACGAACGAACCACGATCCCGACAACTAAGCAGAGCAACGGCCACCGCTGCAAACCAGTTCGATCACGCGGTATGGGTCCCGGCTCAAGGCCGGGACGACAATTGTGGTGTAGCGCCGTCGAACCCTACGCCCGCTCGCCGAAGCACCACGCCAGGATGCCCTTCTGGGCGTGCAGGCGGTTTTCGGCTTCGTCGAAGACGACGGACTGCGGGCCGTCGATCACCTCGTCGGTAACCTCCTCGCCGCGGTGGGCGGGCAGGCAGTGCATGAACAGCGCCTCGGGCTTGGCCAAGGACATCAACTTCGAATTGACCTGATACGGCTTGAGCAGGTTGTGGCGATGCTCGCCGTCCTTGTCGCCCATCGACACCCAGGTGTCGGTGACGACGCAGTCGGCATTCGCCACGGCCACTTCCGGGTCGTGGCCGAGATGGATGTCGGCGCGGGTGGCGCGGATGAAATCCTTCATCGGCTTGCCCGGCGACAGCTGCGGGGGGGTGGCGACGTTGAGCCGGAACTTGAAGCGCTCGGCGGCATGCGCCCAGGACGCCAGCACGTTGTTGTCGTCGCCAGTCCAGGCCACGGTGCGGCCCTCGATGGAGCCGCGATGCTCCTCGAAGGTCATCACGTCAGCCATCACCTGGCAGGGATGCGAGCGCCGGGTCAGGCCGTTGATCACCGGCACGGTGGCGTGCGCGGCGAGCTCGAGCAGCGCCTCGTGGCTGAGGATGCGGATCATGATGGCGTCGACATAGCGCGACAGCACGCGCGCGGTGTCGGCGATGGTCTCGCCGCGGCCGAGCTGCATCTCGGTGCCGGTCAGCATGATCGCCTCGCCGCCGAGCTGGCGCATGCCGACGTCGAACGACACGCGGGTGCGGGTCGACGGCTTGTCGAAGATCATCGCCAGCACCTTGCCCTCGAGCGGCTTCTTCGCCGGCTCGCGCGCCTTCAAGGTCTTCTTCATCGCGCTGGACAGCGCCAGCACGTTGCGCAGCTCCTCGACCGGCATCTCGGTGAGATCGAGGAAATGACGCGGCGTATTGCCCATGGTCTTGCTCATGATGCGGCCGCCTGCCTGGCAGGCTTGCCCGACAGCGCCGCACAGGCGCGATCGAGCATCTCGACCGATTGTTCGATTTCGGATTCGTTGACGATCAGCGGCGGCAGAAAGCGCACGACGTTGTCGCCGGCGCCCACCGTGAGCAGCTTCTGATCGCGCAGCGCCGCGACCAGATCGCCCGACGGCACCACCGCCTTGACGCCGATCAGAAGGCCCTCGCCGCGGATCTCGGAGATGATGTCGGGATGACGATCGAGGACGGCACCAAGCTTCTGCTTCAACAGCAGCGACATCCTGCGGACGTGATCGAAGAAGCCGGGCGCCAGCATCACGTCGAGCACGGCGTTGGCCGCGGCGACCGCCAGCGGATTGCCGCCGAAGGTCGAGCCGTGCGAGCCCGGCGTCATGCCCGACGCGGCCTCGGCCGTGGCGAGCACGGCGCCGATGGGAAAGCCGCCGCCGAGCGCCTTGGCCAGCGACATCACGTCCGGCGTGACGCCGAGCCAGCGATGCGCAAACAGATCGCCGGTGCGGCCCATGCCGGTCTGGACCTCGTCGATGACGAGCAACAGACCGTTGTCGTCGCAGAGCTGGCGCAGCGCCTTGTAGAACGGCAGCGGCGCGGTGCGCACGCCGCCCTCGCCCTGCACCGGCTCGACCAGGATGCCGGCGGTGTGCGGACCGATTGCCTTCTTCACCGCTTCGATGTCGCCGAACGGAACCTGATCGAAGCCGTCCATCGGCGGACCGAAGCCGTCGAGATATTTCGCGGAACCTGTCGCGGCGAGCGTCGCCAGCGTGCGGCCGTGGAACGCGCCTTCGAAGGTGATGATACGGTAGCGTTCGGGATGGCCCTTGGCGGCGTGATATTTGCGCGTGATCTTGATCGCGCCTTCCATCGCCTCGGCGCCGGAATTGGCGAAGAACACGTAGTCGGCAAAGCTCTGCTCGCACAGCCGCGCGGCGAGGCGCTCGCCATCCGGGCTCTTGAACAGGTTCGACATGTGCCAGAGCTTGGCCGCCTGTTCCTGCAGCGCCTTGACCAGATGCGGGTGCGCATGGCCGAGCGAATTGACGGCGACGCCCGAGGTGAAATCGAGATAGCGATCGCCATTGGTCGCGATCAGCCACGCGCCTTCGCCGCGCTCGAACGAAAGATCGACCCGGGCGAATACGGGGAGGAGATGCGTAGCGGCAACACTGGTCATGGCGGATCACATGAGCTGACGGGCCGGCCGAGACACGCGCCACGCGGCGCCATCGCGCATCAGGGACCCCACCCTGGAAAACAAAATGTGCCGCCTTTTCAAGGCGGCACATACATCTATTGTATGCGGGCAGCGGTGGGAGTCAACTACGCGTCAGCCGATGCATGGCGGGGCCGGCCCGTGAGATTGCGGACGCACGACACGGCTCGAGACGTGCCACAGGGAACCACGGAATGTGTGGACTGCGGCCACCGACTCTTGCGCGAGAGTCACGCCATATTGTAGCGTTTTCGACGTCGAGTACGACATCTCGTGCGGCAGTTCTGATCCCTCTCGAAGTTCTCTGAGTTTGCGTAACGTCCGGGTGCCTCGTGCGCGCCCGGCGAGGGATAAGGGATTCTGCCGCCAGGGATTTTCTTGAGACAGCATCGCAGCGCCGTCCCGGAATTGGCCGGCGCAACGCGAAGGGAAAGGTTCGATGACCGTATTGACCTGGTCCGACGATCGCGTCGAGCAACTGAAAAAACTCTGGGAAGCCGGACTATCGGCCAGCCAGATCGCCGCGGAACTCGGAAACGTGACGCGCAACGCCGTGATCGGCAAGGTGCACCGGCTGGGCCTGTCCGGCCGCGCCAAGAGCCCGGCCACCGCGGCACCGCGCCAGCGCAAGGCGGCCCGCCCGGCCCAGCCGATGATGCGGGTGGCGCGCCCGGTTGCGCGCGGCAACACGGCGCTCGCACAGGTTTTCGAGGTCGAGGCGGAGCCCGATCCGGTTGCATTCGACAACGTCGTGCCGATGAACCAGCGGCTGTCGCTGCTGGAGCTCAACGAGGCGACCTGCCACTGGCCGGTCGGCGATCCCTCGAGCGCGGATTTCTTCTTCTGCGGCGGCAAGGCGCTGTCCGGCCTGCCCTATTGCGCACAGCATTCGCGTGTCGCCTATCAGCCCGCGGCCGACCGCCGCCGCCAGCCGGCGAAGTCGACCACGCGCTGAGCGGTTGGCCGCGACAGGCGATGAGGATGCTCCACATCGCCCCGCGATCTCCGGCTGCTTACTCAGAACGATCGATGACGTGTGCCCGGCCTGCGCCGGGCCGCAGGATGCGCCCGCCGATCAGGCGCCCCGCGCGGGCTTCGACTGCGGAAAGCAGGCCGTGAAGGCGGCGCCATTGCGCGGCACGCTCTCGATCAGCAGCCGGCCGCGATGGCGGTTGAGGATGTGCTTCACCAGGGAGAGGCCGAGCCCGGTGCCGCCCTGCGCGCGGCTGTCGCCGACGTCGACGCGATAGAAGCGCTCGGTCAGGCGCGGCAGATGCTCGGGCGCGATGCCCGGGCCGAAATCGCGCACCTTGACCCGGATCTCCGGCGCGTTCTCGGCGGAGACGGCCTGCTCCAGCGAGACGATCACGCGCCCGCCCGAGGCGCCGTATTTCAGCGCGTTCTCGATCAGGTTCTCGAACACGCGCAGCAATTCCTCGCGGTCGCCGGCGATCGTCACCGGCGCCTCCGGCAGGCTGGTCTCGATCACCACCTGGCGCTCCCTGGCCAGCGACTCCAGCCCGTCGGTGACCTGGCGGATGATGGGGACGACGTCGACCATGGCGTGGGGCTGGACATGCGCCGACAGCTCCACCCGCGACAGCGACAGGAGATCGTCGATCAGCCGCGCCATGCGCGTCGCCTGGATGTGCATGATGCCGAGGAAGCGCTCGCGCGCCTTCGGATCGTCCTTCGCCGGCCCCTGCAGCGTGTCGATGAAGCCCGAGAGCGCCGCCAGCGGCGTGCGCAGCTCGTGGCTCGCATTGGCGACGAAGTCGGCGCGCATTTCCTCGACCCGGCGCAGCGGGGTTAGATCGTGGAACGTCATCAGCATGCATTTGTCGGTGCCGCCGAACGCCGTCGGCACCGGCACCGGCGTGATGATCAGCTCCATCCAGCGATCGACCGGAACGTGATCGTGATAGGTGGCGCGACGGATCTCGGTGGTGGCGATCGCCTCGCGCAGCGCGGTGATGATCTCCGGCGTACGCAGCGCGAACTGGGCGAGCTCGCCCTTGCGCAGGGCCGGCGCGAGCTGCGCGGCGGCGGCATTGAGGTGGATGACGCGGCCGGCGCGGTCGAGCAGCACGGCGGGATCGGGGATGCCCTCGACCACCGCGCTCACGGCCGGCGCCTCGACCGGGTTGGCGTGGCGCTCCTCCTCGCGCTTGGCGACCGCGCCATGCAGCCGCCACGGCACCAGGGCGGCGGCGGCAATGCACAGGAATACCGCCAGGGCCCGCAGCGGCAGCAGCTCGTCCAGCAGCACGAGCCCGACAAGCGCGAGCGCCGCAGCGAGCAGGATGATCGCGGAATGGCGCAGCCGGTCCGGCCAGGGGGTGAAGATCGAGAGCGAGGTGTCGGAGGGAGCGTCGAGGGCCATCTGGTCCGATTGTTCCCTTGAACTGGCGTCAGGCACCGGAATCGCTGCGTTTCCTCACAAAAGCGGCTTCGGGCGGGGGGCCCGGATCGAGGCTGAGCGCGGCCTGCCGCAGCCGCTTCGACCGCGTGCTGATGATAACCTCGCGAAACGTCAGCAAGATTACAGAAATGAGGAACGGCGCCAAATAATACAGCATCCGGAACAGCAGCATTCCGGCCAGCAGCTCCTCGCGGTCCATCTGCCACAGCCCGACCAGCATCGCGGCGTCGAACACGCCGAGCCCGCCGGGGGAATGGCTGGCGAAGCCGAGCAGGGTTGCCGAGACGAAGATCACGGCCACCACGACGAAGCCGAGATTGGGCTCGTCCGGCACCAGTACGTACATCGCCAGCGCGCAGAAACCGAGGTCGATGATGCCGATCGCGATCTGCAACAGGGTCAGCGGGCCGCTCGGCAGCACCACGGTCCACGGCCCGCGGCCGACCACGCGCGGCTTGGTCCATACCCAGGCGACATACCCCAACAGGCCGACCAGGATCGCGATCGCCACCATGCGGTTGACCCAGGGCGGCAGCTGGTCGATCGAGGCCGCGGCCTCCGGATGATAGCTGATGCCGAGCCCGAGCACGGCGGCATTGCCGAGCCAGAACGTCAGGCCGGCAAGGAAGCAGATCTTGGCGACGTCGATGGCGTTCAACCCATGGGCCGAATAGACGCGGTAGCGCACGGCGCCGCCGGTGAAGACGCTGGCGCCGACATTGTGGCCGATCGAATAGCTGGTGAAGGCGGCCAGCGCGTTGACGCGGTAGGGCACGTGGTCGTGGCCAATGGCGCGCACCGCGAACAGATCGTAGAAGGTCAGCGTGAAATAGCCGGCGGCGACGAACAGCGCGGCGAGCGCGATCTGATGCGGCTCCGTGCTCTTGATCGCCTCGAGCACCTCGTAGGTGTCGATGCCGCGCAGCATGTGGTAGAGGACGTAGCAGGCGACCGCGATCACCGCGATGCTGATCAGCACGCCGAGCTTGTGCAGGACTTGCTTCTCGCGCAGGAACGTGGCCGCTCTGCGTATGGCTTCAAGCATCTACACCTCTCACCGTGATCCGATCACGACGGCCGGGGACGCCGCGCCCCGGAGGCCGCAGCATCATGTGCGCATACAACGCCCTCGTAGCGCGTTTCGACGCATTGGGGAACACGGAGCGTGCGAACAAAAGCGTACACATGGATATACTTAGCAGGCTTTACGGAAATGCGATGCACCGTTTTGCCGCACATGAGGCAAGACATCAGGCAAAGACGTCAGGCAAGGCATCATGCAGGACGGCGGGTCAGCGCACGCTCCCGCCAGCCTGCAAACCCCAGGTTAAACTTTGGTGAGGAACGCGGATCTCCGGGCTTTCCGGGTCGCCCCATGGCTCGGCGGGTCGGCATGGCTCAACGATAAGCGCCAGTTGCGCGTTTGACAGGTTCGCGCCTCGTCAAACCTTCGTGTCTCGCAGTTGCGATGACCTGCGCAGGCGGACCGGCGACGCGCCCGACGCCGTCTTTGCAGGTGGCGTCGGGTGCAGTCCGGTGCGGCGGTTTCAGGCCGCCGATTTCGTCCGCATGCTGCGGATCACCACCAGCGCCCGCAGCCAGGTGCCGATGGCGCAGCCGACGAGGTAGGGCACGAACATGATCAGCAACAGCTCAAGCCAGTAGCCGGCCCGGCCGGGGATCAGGGAGACCACGGCCGCCGCGACCAGGCCGGCGGCCAGCGCCGCCAGCAGCCAGGTCAGCCAGCCCGACACGCGCGGGGCGCGATGCACCACGGCGACCCAG
This sequence comes from Bradyrhizobium sp. HKCCYLRH2047, assembly GCF_051168175.1. NCBI lineage: Bacteria > Pseudomonadati > Pseudomonadota > Alphaproteobacteria > Hyphomicrobiales > Nitrobacteraceae > Bradyrhizobium > Bradyrhizobium sp. HKCCYLRH2047. The sequence goes on along the minus strand of NZ_JBNPUM010000002.1, from coordinate 66,876 downwards.
CCCATCGCCAGCCCGATGGCGAATGCGCCGGCCAGCCAGCCCCAGTGAAAGGCAACGAGATAGGCCATGACGTTACCTCACCACGAATTCGATGCGCCGGTTCTGCGCCCGGCCGTCGGCGGTGTCGTTGGCGGCGATCGGCTGGGTGCTGCCATAGCCGATCGCGCTGAAACGATCGGCCGGCAGCCCGGCCTTGACCAGATAATCGACGACCGCCTGGGCGCGCTTCTGCGACAGCACCTGATTGGCCGCAGAGTCGCCTTCAGCATCGGTGTGCCCGATGATCTCGACATTGGCGGAGGGGCAGCGGAACGCGATCTCGACGAGGCGGTCGAGCAGACCGGTGGAATCGCGGTCGAGGTCGCTGCGGCCGGTCTCGAAGCGGATCTTGGCCTTGCCGAGCAGGTCGGAGAACAGCTGCTGGCACACCGTGGGATCGACCGGGGCGGCTGCCGGCTTCACCGTGATCTCGGCCTTCACCTGCCAGCCCTGCGGCACGTCCTTGGCGAGCCCGGTCCGGATCTGGGCCGCGGCGGCGTCGTAGAGCGCATCACCGGAAATCTTGATGTCACGGTCGGACACCACCAGCGTGCCGGTCGACAGACGCGACAAGGCGCCCAGCGCCGGCACCACCGCATTGACGAAATTGGTCGGCGCGCCGAGGCTGTTCTTGAGATTGTCCACGACCTTCTCGCTGAAGAATTTGCGCGATGAGGAGCCGATGACGACGGCGTGGATGTTCTCGTCGGGAACGTTGCCGCCAAGCGTCACGGTGACCGCGACCGGGTCCTTGTAGGCCTGGAAGACATAGGGCGGCGCCTTGACCTCGTTGCTGGCGACCTTGAAGCCGTCGGGCAGCTTTCCGAGCGCGGCCGCGATCGCCTCGCGGCCGCCGAGTTCGCGCGCCATGCCGGACAATGTGACGTCGCCGTCGGAGATCGTGAACTTGCCGTCCTTCAGCTTGGCGATCTGGCCGATCAGCAGCAGCGCCGCATCCTCGAAGCGCGCCGGCGCGCCGCGCGCCAGGCCCATCTGGTCAGCGACCTCCACGCCCGGCAGCGCCGCCCGGGTCGCGTCCATCAGCTTGCCCTTCAAGGCGGGCAACGGCGCGCTGCCACCCAGCGTCACCCGGACGACGTCACGCTCGGCCGACCAGACGAACGGCTTGGCCTCGGGGACCAGCCGAGTCTCGTCGTTGACGAGCCGCACGCCGGCCACGGCGTCGACCGCGGCGACGGCATCGCGGCGCCCGGCCTCGGAAAACGCATTGGCGCGCAGCGAGACATCGCGGCCATCCACCGTGATGCTCGTCCTGTCGAGCACCGCCCCCTTCAGAGCGGCCGCACTGCGACCGGCGAGATCATTCTCCAGGGGAACGGTGCTGGTCCAGGCCGCGAAGCCCCAAAGCACGATCAGCGGGATGACACCAGGCCACCATTTCCCGCTCCACCTGAAAAGTCCGCGCATTCGTCATCCGTCGCATCGAGGAAGTAGAGAGAAAACAAACCCTTGCATGCCTGTCAAACCGGAAATGAGGAGCGCCGCACGGTACGTTGCGACCGCAGGCTAAGGTTTTCTTCAATCATTCGTCGGTAACCTTGTCCCGACACTCACCGGGCCGCATATTTCAGATGAGGCGATTTCGCAAAACCTTTATCCGTGCCGGCCTGGAAGCGCTGTATCTGAGCGGCGCGCATGTCTGGCTGCGCCCGATCTTCTCGGGCGTGGGTGCGATCTATACGCTGCATCATGTGCGGCCGCACCGCGACGCCGATTTCCAGCCCAATTGTCACCTCGAGGTCACGCCGGATTTCCTGCGCGAGATGTTGTCGCACCTGCGCGACCACGACATCGAGATCATCACTCTCGACGAGTTGCACAGCCGGCTGGTGGCGAAGGACTTCTCGCGCCGCTTTGCCTGCTTCACCTTCGACGACGGCTATCGCGACAACCGCGACTTCGCGCTGCCTGTCATGCGCGAGTTCGATGCGCCGTTCACGATCTATGTGACCACCGATTTCGCGTCCGGAAACGGCCGGCTCTGGTGGGTGACGCTGGAGCGGCTGGTCGCGAAGACCAACGCGATCGACATCAAGATCGGCGGGCTGTCGTTGCAGCTCGATGCATCGACGCCGGCAGCCAAATGCGTGACGTTCCAGCGCCTGCACGACTGGCTGCGCGCACTGCCGGGCGAACACGACGTCCGGCGCGAGATCAGCGCGCTGTGCGCGCGCTACGACGTCGACGAGGCGTCGATCTGCCGTGAGCTCTGCCTGTCCTGGGACGAGCTTCGGGCGCTGTCGGTGGAGCCATTGATCTCGATCGGCGCGCATTCGATCAGTCACTGCAATCTCGCCAAGCAGACCGAGGAGACGGCGCGCATCGAGATCGCCGACAGCCGTGCCCGGATCGAGAACGAGTTGCAGCGGCCTGTGCTGCACATGGCCTACCCCTACGGCGACCGCGCCGCCGCCTCGCAGCGCGAATTCGTGCTGGCGGCCGCGAGCGGCTACAAGACCGCCGTCACCACCCGGCCCGGCATGATCTTCGCCGAAAGCGCCGATCATCTCACGGCCTTGTCGCGCGTCTCGCTGAACGGCCATTACCAGGACGCCCGCGTGCTGCCGGTGCTGACCTCGGGCGCCGCGACCGCGATGTGGAACGGCTTCCGCCGCATCGACGCGGCATAGGCCGCGTCTTCACACTCCCGATGAATTGCGGCAAATCCTTGCGACTGCCTCTCACTTGACAGTGCCGGCGCGTCCCGCACACAAGCGCGCACGACATAAGCAAAAGGGAGGCACCATGCTCAAGAACCTGTTCTCGCTCGAAGGCCGCATCGCGCTCGTCACCGGCGGCTCGCGCGGCATCGGCAAGATGATCGCATCCGGGCTGCTCGCGCAGGGCGCAGCCCGGGTCTACATCACGGCGCGAAAGGCCGGTCCGTGCGAGGAGACTGCCAAGGCACTGACGGCGGAATATGGCGGCGAGTGCATCGCACTGCCGATCGACATCTCGACGATGGCGGGTATCGACATGCTCGCGGCCGAGATCAAGACGCGCGAGCCCAGGCTCGACATCCTCGTCAACAATGCCGGCGCCGCCTGGGGCGCCGACTTCGATGAGTTTCCCGAGAGCGGCTGGGACAAGGTGATGAACCTCAACCTCAAGACGCCGTTCTTCCTGACCAAGGCGCTGGCGGCGCCGTTGCGCGCGGCGGCCAGCGCCGATCGGCCGGCGAAGGTCATCAACATCGCCTCGATCGACGGCATCTTCGTCAACCCGCTCGAGACCTATTCCTATGCGGCGAGCAAGTCCGGCCTGATCCATCTGACGCGGCGCATGGCCGCCAAGCTGATCAAGGACCACATCGTGGTCACCGCGATCGCGCCGGGCCCGTTCAAGTCCGACATGAACAAGGCCGCGCGCGACAACGCCGACGAGGTCGCCGCGCGCGTGCCCGCGGGCCGCATCGGCACCGACGAGGACATGGCGGGGACAGCGATCTTCCTGGCGTCGCGGGCGGGCGACTATGTGGTGGGAAACACGATCGCCGTCGATGGCGGCATCGTCTACGCGAATCCCGGCATTCCAGGCGCGGGCTGGGATAGTTGAGGCCGAATTAGTAACCCAAGGAAAGGTCGGCTCCCTCCCCCCTTGTGGGGGAGGGGTGGAGAGGGGGGGTAAGCCACGAACGACCGTCTCCGCGGCTTCCCTCCCTAGCCCTCCCCCACAAGGGGGGAGGGAACAGACCGGGTCCAGGTCTCAGGTCTCGATCTTCACGTACTCGAAATCACCCGGCTTGTTGTCGATGCCGACTTTCGGGGGTGCGATCCACGACGCGTATTCGCCGATCTCGGTGACGGGCTTCATCAGCGAGGAGATGTAGGCGCCGTCGTCGGCCGAGGGCAGCCAGTCGCCCTTGCGCTTCGCCCACGTGCCCTCGTCGATCAGGATGCCCTCGGGCGTCGCATGGACGTCCTTGAACTCGCCGATGGCGCGGTGGAAGGCGGTATGCGGCAGCTTGAGCTGGAAGTCGTAGCCGGCGGTGGTGATGATCTTGTTCCAGCGCAACAGGCCCTTGATGCAGTCCTGCGAGTAGTCGTCGCGCAGGCGCATGTTGAGCGCGGTCAGCGCCGGCTCGTCGACCCGCTTGATCTCGCCGTCGACCAGCTTGAGCACCGGATAGGTCGAGTTCTTGAGCTGGTGATCGTCCTGGATCTGGGTCTCGTGATAGCGGCCCTTGATGCCGGCGTTGAAGGCGTTCGCCGCGTTGGTCGAGACCTCCGAGCCGAACAGGTCGAGCGACAGCGTGTAGTGCAGGTTCAGCTTCTTCTGGATGGTCGGCAGGTCGATGACGCCGAGCGCGCGGACCTTGGCGATATCGGTGGGATCGTCGATGCCGGCGGCCCGCATCGCCTCGACGGTGCGCTGGATGACGCGGCCGACGCCGGTCTCGCCGACGAACATGTGATGCGCCTCTTCCGTCAACATGAAGCGGCAGGTGCGCGACAGCGGATCGAAGCCGGACTGCGCGAGGCTGTGCAGCTGCATCTTGCCGTCGCGGTCGGTGAAGTAGGTGAACATGAAGAACGACAGCCAGTCCGGCGTCTTCTCGTTGAAGGCGCCGAGCATGCGCGGAGAGTCCGCATCGCCCGAGCGGCGGCGCAGCAGCTCGTCGGCTTCTTCGCGGCCATCGCGGCCAAAATATTTCTGCAGCAGGTAGACCATCGCCCAGAGGTGACGGCCCTCCTCGACGTTGACCTGGAACAGGTTGCGCATGTCGTAGAGCGACGGCGCCGTCTTGCCGAGATGGCGCTGCTGCTCGACCGAGGCCGGCTCGGTGTCGCCCTGGATCACGATCAGGCGGCGCATCAGCGCGCGATATTCGCCGGGGACCTCCTGCCACGCCGGCTCGCCATAATGCTCGCCGAACGGAATCTTGCGATCCTCTTCCTGCGGGGCCAGCAGGATACCCCAGCGATAGTCCGGCATCTTGACGTAGTCGAACTTCGCCCAGCCGCGCGGATCGACCGAATAGGCCGTGCGCAGATACACGAGCGACTGCTGGAAGCCTTCCGGGCCCATGTCGTTCCACCAGTCGACATAGCCGGGATGCCAGCCTTCCAGCGCCTTGAGGACCTGGCGGTCCTCGGCGAGATTCACGTTGTTCGGAATCTTGGTCGAGTAGTCGACGTTCATGATGTTCATGTTCATGGCGTGCCTCCCTGAAATCTTCCCGGTGGTCATGCCGGGCCTTGTGCCGGGCATCCACGTCGTTCGTGTCGATGAGCCCGTCATGGCCGGGCCAAGCCCGGCCATGACGGATGATAACTACACGCGCGTCATGTCGTATTGCGGCCGCTCGCCGGTGCCGTAGCGCCGGAGCGCGCCCTCCTCGCCGACCGCGTTGGGGCGCTGGAAGATCCAGTTCTGCCAGGCGGTCAGGCGAGCGAAGATCTTCGATTCCATCGTCTCGGGACCGGCGAAGCGCAGATTAGCCTCGAGGCCGGTGAGACTATCGGGCGAGAAGCTGGCGCGCTCCTCGAGGAAGACCCGGATCTCGTCCTCCCAGTCGATATCGTCGAGCGCGAAGGTGACGAGGCCGAGCTCCTCGGCCTCATCTGCCTCCAGCGGCTTGCCGACCTGCTCGTGCACGCGCTCGAGCCCGTTGGGATCGTCGAGGAAGCGCGACTGCAGCCGGGTCAGACCGTGGCTCATCGGATAGGGACCGAAATTCATCGCCGACAATTCGATGGAAGGCGCCGGGCGGTTGTCGCCCTGGATGGTGCCGATCAGCATGTAGGAGCGGTCGGAGGCAAACACGAGCTCGGCCAAGGTGCCGGCGAAGCACGAGCCGGGCTCGACCAGCGTCACCAGCGTGCGCGACGTGACGTCGATGCGCTTGAGCACGCGCTTCCAATAGTGCCTGATCTCGTTGACCAGCCAATGCGCCTTGTTGGCTTCGAGGAAGGCGTCGTAGGCCAGGACCTGGGAGTTCTCGCCCTGCGACTTGAACACCAGCATTGCGATGCCGAGTTCGTTGATGCGCAGATGCAGGATGGCGTCATCGAGCTCGCGCGCGACCTGCAGCGGCCAGAACGAGGCGCCCTGCCCGATCATGCCGTCGATGTCGGCCGGCGGCGCGGCCTCGGGAGCTGAGACCGTGATGGTGGCGATGCGGGCGGCGCGGTCGATGTCGACATTGACGAAGCCGTAGCGCACGCTGCTCGCGTCAATGATGCGCTTGAGCGGCGTGAGCGCGACGCCCTTGCCGCTGCCGTTGCGCTTGGATGCGGCCGCGAACTCCCTGGCGCGCTCGGCGACCTTGGCATCGACCTTGGAGTTCGGCGCGATCTCGTCGACGAGACGCCATTGCACGGCGCGCTTGCCCTTGACGCCCTCCTCCGTCGTGCAGAACGCGTCCGCACGGTCGCGGCGCACCTTGCGCTTGTCGACGACGCGCGTCAGGCCGCCGGTGCCGGGCAGCACCGCGAGCAGCGGCACCTCCGGCAGCGACACTGAAGACGAGCCGTCATCGGCGAGGATGATGTGATCGGTGGCGAGCGCGAGCTCATAGCCGCCGCCGGCCGCGGTGCCGTTCACCACGGTGATGAAGCGCTGGCCGGAATTCTCGGATGAATCCTCGAAGCCATTGCGGGTCTCGTTGGTGAACTTGCAAAAGTTCACCTTGTGGGCGTGGGTCGCGCCCGCGAGCATGCGGATGTTGGCGCCGGCGCAGAACACGCGCGGCTTGGCCGAGCGCAGCACCACGACCTTCACTTGCGGGTGCTCGAAGCGCAGCCGCTGCACGGCATCTGCAAGCTCGATGTCGACGCCGAGATCATAGGAATTGAGCTTGAGCTGGTAGCCCTCGAACAGGCCGCCATTCTCGTCGACATCCATGGCGAGCGTCGCCACCTCGCCGTCGATCGAGAGCTTCCAATGTTTGTAGCGAGAGGGATCGGTCTGAAAATCGATGAACGTCTTGCCTCCCGCGAGCACGCGGTCTTCCCCGGCCATGAGTCACCCTTCGTTGGAGTGCTTATCGTTGAGATGCACAATAATTCATGTTATGACTAGCGTCTACCGTTAAATGCCAGAACATGCACTTTGTTTCATGTTTGTGATGCCGGTGACGGCAAGGTGGCTGCGGCGAACTCGGCGATAACGCACAGGGTCGCCTCGGGCGCCTCGCGATGCGGGGAATGGCCGGTCTTGGGCAGCATCGTCACCTCGACCGGGCAGTAGCACTCCTCCTGGAGGATCTCGACCTGGCGGACGGTGCCGTACTGGTCATCGACGCCCTGGATCACGGCCACGGGGACGCGGATGTAGGCGAGGTCAGCCGTGATGTCCCAGGTCCGGAACGTCGGATCGAGCCAGGCGCCGTTCCAGCCATGGAACGCATTGTCGACGTCCTTGTGCCAGCGGCCGAGCTTGGTGCGCAGCTCCGTGGTTTCGTAAGTGGTCTTGATCGCGGCGATCGACGACACCGAAACGTCCTCGACGATGACATGCGGCGCGATCAGCACGATACCCTGGAGGCGATGGTCGGCGTGGCTGCCGGCATAGATCGCCGCGATGGAGGCGCCGTCGGAATGGCCGACGAGAAGACCGCGCCGGAAGCCGATCGCGTCGAGCAGCTTCGGCAGCACATCGCGCGCCTCGCGCTGCATGTAGTCGAGCGGGCGCGGCAGAGTGACCGGGCTCGAGGCGCCGTAGCCGGCGCGGGAATAGGCGAGCACGGAGGCGCCGGTGGCCTGTTGGAGCTTGTCGGGGAAGTCGCCCCACAGGCCGACCGAGCCCAGCCCTTCATGCAGCAGCACGATGCAAGGGGCGTCGGACGGCTGCGGGCCGATGAGACGATATTCGAGCTGGGCGGAGTCGATGGTGAGGAAGCCGTTTGCTTCGAGCGTCATGCGCTGTTCTCTCCTTCGTCATGCCCGGGCTTGACCCGCCTGCGCGGCCGAAGCCGCTTCGACGCGGCGAAGGCCCGGGCATCCACGTCTTTCTTCGTCGCAGGAAGATGGATGGCTGGGTCAAGCCCGGCCATGACGACAACTAAAAGCAGGGCCTACTTACGGGCAGTAAGACCAACTATTGGTTCGCCCCCTCGCGCAGCTTGAAGCGCTGGATCTTGCCGGTCGCGGTCTTCGGCAAGGATTCCACCACCTCGATCCAGCGCGGATATTTCCACGGGCCGATCTTCTGCTTGACGTGTTCCTTCAGTGCCTCGTGCAGGGTCGAGCGATCGACGCTCGGGCGCAGCACGACATAGGCCTTCGGCTTCAGCAGGCCCTCCGGATCGGCTTCCGGCACCACGGCAGCCTCCAGCACGGAGGGATGCGTGATCAGCGCGCTCTCGACCTCGAACGGCGACACCCAGATGCCGGAGACCTTGAACATGTCGTCGGAGCGGCCGCAGAAGGTGTAGCGGCCATCGGCATCGCGAACATATTTGTCGCCGGTGCGCGTCCAATAGCCCTCGAAGGTCGAGCGGGTCTTGTGGCGCTGATTCCAGTAGCCTTCGCCAGCCGAGGGCGCGTGCACCAGCATCTCGCCGACCTCGCCGTCCGGCACGCCCTCACCGGCCTCGTTGACAAGACGAACCTGATAGCCCGGCACGGGGCGCCCCGATGAGCCGTATTTGATGTCCCCGGGCACGTTGGACAGGAAGATGTGCAGCAGCTCGGTCGAGCCGACGCCATCGAGAATGTCGACGCCGAACCGCGCCTTCCAGGCATTGCCGACCGATTCCGGCAGCGCCTCGCCGGCCGAAGTGCAGATGCGCAGAGCGCTGCCGGCCTTCTCATGACGCAGCGATTCATCGTGCAGCATCGCGGCGAACAAGGTCGGCACGCCGTAGAAGATGGTCGGATTGTAGCGGTTGAGCAGCTTGAACATCAGCGCCGGCGTCGGCCGCTCGGAGTTGAGGATCGTGGTCGCGCCGACCGACAGCGGGAAGGTCAGCGCATTGCCGAGGCCGTAGGCGAAGAACAGCTTTGCGGCTGACAGACAGACGTCGCTCTCGCGGATGCCGAGCACCTGGCTGGCATAGGTCTCCGCCGTCGCGGCGAGATTGCCGTGCAGATGGCGCACGCCCTTGGGCATGCCGGTCGAGCCCGACGAATATAGCCAGAACGCCGGCTCATCCTCGTGGGTGGCGACCGTGTCGAACTGATCGCTCTCGCGCGCGAGCTCCTCGGTGAGCAGCTTGTGGCCGAAGGCATTGGCGCCGGAGACCACGACGCAATCGAGATCGGGCATCCGGCCGACAATGTCCTTCACCACCGGATACAGCGCCTCGGACACGAACAGCACGCGGGCGCGGCAGTCGGCCAGCACATAGGCGTATTGCTCCGAGGTCAGCAGCGTGTTGAGTGGCACCGGGACGATGCCCGCGCGCATGGCGCCAAGAAACACCGCGGGGAAATCCACCGTATCGAGCATGATCATCGCCACGCGCTCCTCGCGGCGGACGCCAAGGCGACGCAGCATGTTGGCGACGCGGCAGGTCTGCTGCTGCAAACCGCGATAGGTCAGCTCGGAGACCGTGTCCGTGTAGGCGAGCTTGCTGCCGCGCCCCGCTTCGACATTGCGGTCAAGCAACCACGATACCGCATTGTACGACCTCACGGCATTCTCCCCGGATTTTTGAATTATAATTCATACAAGGCCACCAACATCGCTTGCTGTCAATCCTCCCCGGCATTATGTTTCCTGCTCAAAAGAGCACCTCAGGGATATGACGCCACACAGCGATGCCCCGCGCGACGACGGCCAGTCCGCGGCCGAGACCGATTTCCTCGACCAGCTGGGCCAGCGGGTGCGGCGGATGCGCGGCCTCGCCGGCATGTCTCGCAAGGTGCTGGCCGAGGTCTCCGGGATTTCCGAGCGCTACATCGCCCAGCTCGAGAGCGGCAAGGGCAATGTCTCGATCGTGCTGCTGCGCCGCATCGCCAACGCGATCAACGCGCCGCTCGACGACATCATCCCCGGCGGCGAGCCATCGCCGGACTGGCCAGTCATTCGCGATCTCCTGAAGAAGGCGAGCCCGAGCCAGATCGCCGAGGTCAAGGAGCTGCTTGCCGGCGGCGCATCGGCGCCGCTGCGGCGTTCGTTCTCGGGCATTGCGCTGATCGGCCTGCGCGGTGCCGGCAAGTCGACGCTCGGCAAGATGCTGGCGGAGCGGATCGGCTGGAGCTTCGTCGAGCTGAACAAGGAGATCGAGCGGCAGAACGGGCTTTCGGTTGCCGAGATCATCGCGCTCTACGGCCAGGAAGGCTTTCGCCGCATGGAGCAGGCCGCCCTGGTGCAGCTGCTGGCGCGCAAGGAGCCGATGGTGCTGGCGACCGGCGGCGGCATCGTCTCCGAACCGGTGACCTTCGACCTGATCCTGACCTCGTTCTACACGATCTGGCTGAAGGCCGAGCCGGAGGAGCACATGGGGCGCGTGCGCAAGCAGGGCGACCTCCGCCCGATGGCCGACGACCGCTCGGCGATGGCCGAGCTGCGCAACATCCTCGCCAGCCGCGAGCCGCTGTACGCAAGGGCCAACGCCGTCGTGGATACAGCGGGCCTGTCGGTCGACGCGGCCGCCGCGCGGCTGGGGGAAGCTGTGAAGCCGGTCATCGCCAAAGAGGCCAGGATGTTTGCGCGAGGGTGAACGCGCGCAACGTCAATGCCGGCACATCCCGGCATGCGTTAACCACCGCCGTCATTTTCATACCGCCGATGGTGGCCACACACCCTCCGATTGCTTAATAGATCGTTAAGTGACTGGAGGACGTGTCATGGACAACCGTCGCAACGAGGCCCGCCAACGCGTCTACTATGGCGGCGTTCTGACATTCAACGCCGGCTGCTCGACGCTCGCCTGCGTCGTGCGCAACTTCAACAACCGCGGCATCAAGATCGAGTTGGAAGGGAGCGTGCTGCTGCCCGACCGCGTCGACGTCACGATCGAACGGCGCGGATGGTCGCGGCCGGCCCGCATGGTGTGGCGCGACGGTGCCGGCGCCGGCCTCGCCTTCGACAAGGAGAGCGAGGTCGTCTCGCTGGAATGGGCTCGCACGCTGCGCGACCGCGAACGCACCAACAAGCGGCTCAAATCCCGCCTCGAACAGATTCTGTCGGGGTACTGAGCTGATGTCCGAGGTCTCGCGAGACCGAGACGACCTGCTGCTTGCAGCTCCCGATGCGCCGCAGAGCCCCGCTCGCGCTGCCGAGCGCCGGCCGCGGCTGGCATGGCTGCGGCGCGTCGCCCTCCTGCTCGCCGCTCAATATGTCATCGTGCTGCTGATCGGCGTCGCAGCGGCGTCCACCGTGCGATCCTACGTGCTGCCGGAGGTCGTCGACCGCTTCGAGGCCCTCGCAGCGGCGCTCAAGCGAACGCCGCTGCGGTAAGCTCATTCCATTTCCCGCAGCTCCGCGTAGGTGAGCGGCTTGAGGCTGGCGCCATCGAAATAGACGAAGCGCAACCGGCGGCGGCGGGAGACGAAGTTCGACGGCAGCGGATCGTAGCGGAAGGTGCCGCCGCCGAGATGCGGCGTCAGGCTGCCGACATCGGTCAGCGCGTCGATCTCGACGCGCAGCAGCTTGAGGCTCGTGCCGTCGCGCAGGATCTCGAACGGAACCCGCGCCAGCCGCAGGAAGCTGGTCGGATCCGGCGCGGCGATGAAGCCGTCGACAAAGGCAGCCTCGACCTTGTCGAGATCCGGTTCGGCCGCCGCGGCGGGCTTGGCGCCGTCCGGTTGATGCGGCGCCTGCCACTGTACCGGCGAGCGGCCGCCGTGGGGATGGTTGTGACCGGGACCGTGCGGGGGGTGATCGTGGTCATGGTGGTGATCATGATCATGCGCATGGCCATGATCGTGATGATGATGGCCATGATGGTGGTGATGATGACGCATCGCGAGCCTCAGAAGCTGACCGGCTTGTTGATGATGGACTTGTGGCTGCCGAGCTTGCCGTGGGCGACCATCGAGCCGAGCGCCTCGACGACGACGCGCACGCCGATCAGCGCGGTGATGTCCGAGGTGTCGTAGGGTGGCGAGACCTCCACGACCTCGAGCCCGCACAGGCCTTCGGCGGCGACGAGGCCGAGCAGCTTCAGCGCCTCGCGCGGCAGGAAGCCGCCGGGCTCGGGCCACCCGGTGCCGGGCACGAAGCCGCAATCGATGGAGTCGACGTCGAACGAGATGTAGACGGCGTCGGCGTCCTTCCACGCCAGCTCGAGTGCGATTTCGGCGGTCTTCTCCAGGCCGATCTTCTCGATGTCGGCGATGGTCAGCACGTTGGTGTTGCGCTTGCGCGCGACCTCGACGCCCTCGCGGGGCACTTGCCAGCCGCCGATGCCGAGCTGCACAAGATTGGTCGGCGACACGTTCGGCAGGTTGGTCGCCCAGTACCAGGGCGTGGTGTGCATGCGCTCGTCGAGATCCTTCTCCTGGATGTCGATGTGGCGGTCGAAATGGATGATGCCGATGCGCTTGTCGGTGCACTGCGCGATGCCGCGAACGCAGGGGAAGCCGATCGAATGGTCGCCGCCGAGCATGATCGGCAGCGCCCCGGACGAGAACACATGCGCGACGCCGCGGCTGATCTGGTCAAAACTCTTTTCAAGGTTGGCGGGGATGGTGAAGACGTCGCCGGCATCGCACAGGGTCATCTGCTCGCGCAGGTCGACGCCGAGCTCGTAGTTGTAGGGCGTGTACAGCGCGGAGATGCGGCGGATGCCCTGCGGCCCGAAGCGGGTGCCGGGCCGATAGGTGGTGCCGGAATCGAAGGGGATGCCGATCACCGCGGCGTCGTATTTGCCGACGTCGCGGACGTTCTCGACATACGGCGCCTTCATGAAGGTGTTGATCCCGGCGAAATGCGGCAGCTCGCCGCGCGCAAAGGTCGGGATCTCGCGATCCGTCAGCGTGTCGGCGCCGGGCAAACCCATGTCGAGCGCCCATTGCTTCTCCCTGCGCCAGCCGTTGCTCGGCAGCCTGCCCTCGGCCTCCAGCGCCTGCCAGCCTTGCGTCGCCATCTTGTCGAAGTCCGGATGGTGACGCCGCATGAGCCGGCGCTGCGCGTGCAATCCGGCGCGGTGCGACCGGCGCATGAGTGGGAATGACATGGAGACTCTCCTTCGTTTCTTTCGACGTTTCTTGAACTGACTATTGCGCCGCCTGCAGGCTGGCGCGGATGAATCCGAGCACCGGCACGGCGCTGTCGCGGGTGAGATCGAGGTCGTAGGTGATGCGCGCGCCGAAGCGCTCGGGCGCCTGCGGATCCTTGCGCGGGCGGTCGAGCGCGATCAGCCGGGTGGCGAGGCCGAACGCCTCCTTGATGTCGTGGGTGACCATCACGATGGTCATGTTGTGCTCGCGCCACAACGGCTTGATCAGCCCATGCATCTGCGCACGCGTGCCGGGATCGAGCGCGCCGAAGGGCTCGTCGAGCAGCAGCACGCGCGGCTGCTTCGCCAGTGCCTGCGCGATCGCCAGCCGCTGCTGCATGCCGCCGGACAGCGCGCTCGGATATTTGTCGCGATGCTCGGCCAGGCCGACGGCCTCGATCAGCGCGCGGCTCTTCTCCATCGCCTCCTTGCGCGCCGACCCGAACAGCCGCGCCGTGAACGGGCTGCCGGCAAGCTCATAGCCGAGCAGCACGTTGCCGAGCACGGTCAGATGTGGGAACACCGAATAGCGCTGGAACACGATGCCGCGGTCCGGCCCCGGCTCGGCCGGAAACGGCTGTCCATCGAGCAGCACGGCGCCATCGGTCGGCCTCTCCTGGCCGAGGATCAGGCGCAGGAAGGTGCTCTTGCCTGCACCTGAAGGGCCGACGATCGACAGGAAGGTGCCGGAGGCGATTTCGAGATTGATGCGCTCGAGCACGACCTGGTTGCCATATTCGACCCAGACGTTGCGGAAGGACAGCGTGCTCATCAGCGGCTCCCTCGCGCATAGGCCCAGGGAAAGGCGCGCCGTCCGAACCAGACCAGCGCATAGTCGAGGATGTAGGCGAGCAAGGTGATCCAGACGACGTAGGGCAGGATCACATCCATCGAGAGATAGCGCCGGACCAGGAAGATGCGGTAGCCGAGCCCGACATCGGAGGCGATCGCCTCGGCCGAGATCAGAAACAGAAAGGCCGGACCGATCATCAGCCGCAGTCCCTGGATCAGCCGCGGCATGATCTGCGGCAGCACGACGCGGATCGCGACCTGCCAGGTCGAGGCGCCCAGGGTCTGCGCCTTGATCAGCTGCTCGCGCGGCATGTTCTGCACCTCGAGCGAGAGGTCGCGCACCAGGGTCGGCGTAACGCCGATGATGATCAGCACCACCTTGGACAGCTCGCCGAGGCCGAACACGATGAACAGAACCGGCAGCACCGCCATCGGCGGGATCATCGACAGTACCGCAATCAGCGTGCCGAAGCCGGCGCCGGCGATCGGAAGCAAGCCGATGGCGAGTCCGAGCACGAGGCCGATGACGGCGGCAATGCCGAGCCCGAGCGCGAGCCGCTGCAGGCTCGCGGCCGTGTCCGACCACAGCACGTAGTCGCCGGAGCGACGATCCGGCTCGGTCGCGAGCCGCTTCGAGGTCGCGACCATCTCGGAGACCGGCGGCAGCAGCTTGTCGTCCGGATTGTCCGCACGCCGCTGCGCCGACCCCACCACGTAGATCAGCGCGATCAGCAGGAACGGCAGCAGCGCCAGCAACAGCCGGCTGCCCCGGTTCGGGACGACGTTCATCGCACGCGTCATGGATGGCTCCCTAACTCCTCATGGTGAGGAGGCGCGCAGCGCCGTCTCGAACCATGAGGCCCACCTCGGCCTCACCCTTCGAGACGCTTGCTGACGCAAGCTCCTCAGGGTGAGGGGTGACACGAGTTGCGCAGCGGACAGACGGCTCAGAGCTTCCCGTCGGCGGCCATCTTCATGAAGGTCGGATCGAAGCGCAGCTTGACATTGCCGGCCGCGCCTAGCGTCTTCGTTGGCGTGGAGATGCCGACCGCGTCCTTCGACTTCACGTTCTCGCCAAGCAGGTTGTGATCGAAGCAGAAGGTGCGCACGAGATCCATGATCTTCGGCAATTCCGCTCCGGTCACGAAGGCGAGCGCGTCCTTCGGCTCATAATACATGAACGTGGTCTTGAGCTGGGTCTCGAAACCGGCGAGATCGGTGCCCGATAGCTTGGCCATCGCCTCGCGCGCGGCCTTGCCCTTCTCGCTCTGGTCCTTCATCAGCGCGATGGTCTCGTACCAGATGCCGACCAGCGCCTTGCCTAGCTCGGGATTGTCCTTGAGCGTCGCACTGTTGACGACCATGAGATCCTCGATCTCGCCGGGGATCTTGCTGGAGTCGAACACCAGCGTCGCGCCAGGCTCGGCCTTCACCTCCAGCAGCTGCGGATTCCAGGTGACCACGGCCGTCGTGTCCGGCGACTTCGCGGCGGCGACGATGTCGGCGTCCGAGGTGTTGACGGTCTTGATGTTCTTCTCGGACAGCTTCGCGGTCTCGAGACCGCGCGCCAGCAGATAATGCGACACCGAGAGCTCGACGAGGTTGACCTTCTGGCCCTTGATGTCGGCCATGGTCTTGCCCTTCTTGAGCACGACGCCGTCATTGCCGTTGGAGTAGTCGCCCATGATGATGGCCGACGTGTCGACGCCGCCGGCAGCGGGGATGGTCAGCGCATCCATGTTGGTGACGGTGACGCCGTCGAACTTGCCGGCGGTATACTGGTTGATCGATTCGACGTAGTCGTTGATCTGCGTGACCTTGATCGTGATGCCGTATTTGTCGGCCCACTTCTTGACGATCCCGGACTCGGCCGCATAGGGCCACGGCATCCAGCCGACATAGATCGTCCAGGCGATGTTGAATTCCTTCTTCTTCTCGGCTGACGCTGATGACAGCGACGCGGTCGCCAGCGTCGATGCCGCGAGCAGGGCAACAAACAGATTTCGCGCTTTGAACATGTCCAGTCCCTCATCGGTTTTCTGACCGCGGACTGGCATGAAGAACCTCGTGCCTGCCAAGCGCGGCCACTGAGGTCTCCCGGGTTTTTATCCCGCCGTGCACCAGGGCTCTCCCCTGGCGGCTGCTCTCGGACCAGCGTTCTCGACCGAGAACCGGAACCCTAGCTGCCAACTCTGAGCAACTGGAAAAGCAATCCGCGTGCCACGGAAAATGCTTGCGATTCAACGGAACAAATCACAGCATATGCTCAAAAAGACGGCATCACGAATTCATCTTAGGCGATGAGGATCGTCGGCGCTCGGCGGCCATTCATCAGTGGCATGAACCGGTGGCCGAGCGCGAACGACCTCATCAGGTCGGCACGTCCGGTGCTGTGTTGGGGGTCTCGTTGTCATGATCAAGTTGTCAGGGATCGCAATGGCAAGCATGCTGGTCGTGAGTCTTGCGTCCGGAGCGGCCATGGCGCAGAGCGCACCGGCAGCGGATGCGCCGGCCCAGCCTGCTCCCGCCGCAACTCCCTCTCCGACGCCAAGTCCCTCCCCTGCCGCGGCGGCACCTGCTCCGGCGCCGGCGGCCACGACCGAAAAGCCGGCCGAGACAAAGCCGGCCGCCGATGCGGCCGCCACGAAAAAGAAGAAGCGTACCAAGACCACCCGGCAGGAAGTCGAAGACTCCCTGCGCAGCGGCAAGGTGCCCTCGCGCTATCGCAGCCGGGTGCCGAAGGAATACCAGAAGTACATCCCGTTCGACCGCTGAGCGCGGAGGCGGCGATGCGCAGATCGGCGGCGCCTAGGTTGGCGGCGTCATCTTGACGATGATTCCGACGATCAGCATGAAGGCGAGACAAAGCGCCGTCTCGAGGTCGGAATGAGCAGACCAGAAGCTGCGCAGACTGGCCGCGGCCTTTTTCGGTGCTTCGATTCGGAGATGAGGCGCACGCATTTGCTCAACCTTTGGTAAAGGGTGAAACAAAGTACTACCCTGAAGAATAATCCCGTCCACGCCGCGCCTCAATGCGAAAAATCGGCGCATGCCAGCACGACTATGAAATCTACGCCCCTCGCGCGACGCGATCTTGATTTGAGTCAATCCGCTTCCACGTCGTCATAGTCGGCAGCGCTCCGCCCTCAGATACCGAGATAACGGTGCTGCAGCTCCGGCTCGGCCATCAGTTGGTCCGATGTGCCGTGCCACACCGTGCGGCCACGCTCGATGATATAGTGGCGGTCGCAGATGCGGGTCAGACGCTCGACATTCTTGTCGATCACCAGGATCGACTGCCCGCGCGATTTCAGCAGCGACAGGCAGTTCCAGATCTCCTCGCGGATCAACGGCGCCAGCCCCTCGGTCGCCTCGTCGAGAATGAGGAGTTTTGGGTTGGTCATCAGCGCCCGGCCGATCGCCAGCATCTGCTGCTCGCCGCCGGAGAGCTGGTTGCCCATGTTGCTGCCGCGTTCGGCGAGCCGCGGAAACAGCGCGTGGATCTTGTCGAGCGTCCAGGGATCGGACGCGCCGAGCCGGTTGGCCGAAGCCGCTACGAGATTCTCGGTGACGGTCAGATTCGGAAAGATCTGCCGTCCCTCCGGCACCAGGCCGATGCCGAGCTGGGCGATCCTGTAGGACGGCAGCTTTCGCGTCTCCTGGCCGCTGAAGCGGATCAGGCCGGCGCGCGCCTGGGTCAGGCCCATGATCGAGCGGATCGTGGTGGTCTTGCCCATGCCGTTGCGGCCCATCAGCGAGACCATCTCGCCGGGACGGATCGCCAGCGACAGGCCGAACAAGACCTGACTCAGGCCGTAACAGGTCTCGATGCCGTCGACCTCGAGCAGCATGGCGCTTGTCCCCAGATCAACCATGGCCGACCACCACATGCTGGTCGCCGAGATAGGCGCGCTTGACCTCCTCGTTCTGCCGGATCTCGTCCGGCTTGCCCGAGGCGATGATGCGGCCATAGACCAGCACCGAGATGCGGTCGGCGAGCGCGAACACCGCCTCCATGTCGTGCTCGACCAGCACGATCGAGACCTCGTCGCGCAGCTCATTGAGCAGCTTCACCATGCGCTGCGACTCGGTCACCCCCAAGCCGGCCATCGGCTCATCGAGCAGCAGGAGCTGCGGCTTGGTCGCGAGCGCGACCGCGAGCTCCAGCTCGCGCTGCTCGCCATGGCTGAGCTTCGAGACCAGCACGTCGGCGCGATGGCCGAGACCGACGCGCTCCAGCGCGGCGTGCGCGGCGGCGCGCAGCGGCTTGTCCTTGCGCGCGGCTGCGAAGAAACGGAACGAGTGCTTGCCGTCATGGGCTTGCGCCGCCAGCGCGACATTGTCGGCCGCGGTGAAGTCGGTCAGCAGCGAGGTGATCTGGAACGAACGCGCCAGCCCCAGTGCGCTGCGCTTATAGGCGGGGAAATGCGAGATGTCGCGGCCACCTAAGAAAATGCGCCCCGCATGCGGCGCCAGGTGGCCGGTGAGCTGGCTGATCAGCGTGGTCTTGCCGGCGCCGTTCGGCCCGATGATGGCGTGGATCTCGCCCTTGGCAACGTCCAGGCAGACGTGATCGGTGGCGACGATGCCGCCGAACCGGCGCACGAGATTGTCGACGCGAAGCAACGGCTCAGCCACGGTTCAACCTCCCGAGCATGCCCATGATGCCGCCGCGGCCGAACAGCACGATCAGGAGCAGCAGCGGCCCCATGATCAGCGCCCAATATTCGGTGATCTGCGACAGCACCTCTTCCAGCACGAGGAACACCACCGCGCCGACGACCGGCCCCATCAGGGTGCCCATGCCGCCGAGGATGACCATCACCATGAGATCGCCGGAGCGGGTCCAGTACATCACGGCAGGGCTGACGAAATCGGTATTGTTGGCAAGCAGTGCGCCGGACAGGCCGCACAGCATGCCGGCGATGACGAAGCACGCCAGCTTGTACCCCTTCGACGGGAAGCCGATCGCCTGCATGCGCTGCTCGTTGGAGCGCAGGCCCTGCAGCACGAGGCCGAAGCGCGAATTGACGATGCGCCAGATCAGCACCACGACGGCAAGCAGGCAGAACAGGCAGAGATAATAGAACTGCACGCGGTTGCCGAGGTTGATCAGGCCACCGAAATCGCTGCGCTTGTAGACGGTGAGCCCATCATCCCCGCCGTAACGGGCGAGGCCGGACGCGACGTAGTAGGCCATCTGCGCGAAAGCCAGCGTGATCATGATGAAATAGACGCCGCGGGTGCGCAGGGAAAGCGCACCGATCACCAGCGCATAGAGCGCCGACACCGCGATCGCCACCGCGAACTGCGCCCAGCCGGAGCCGATGCCTTCTTGCGCCAGGATGCCGACGGCGTAGCCGCCGATGCCGAGATAGGCGGCATGGCCGAAGCTCATCATGCCGCCATAGCCCATGATGAGGTTGAGGCTGACGGCCGCCAGCGCCAGGATCACGATGCGGGTGAACAGCGTGAGGATGAAAATGTTGCCGGAGAGGTTGGAATAGACCGGCAGCAGCACCAGGCCGGCCACGACGAGTGCGGCCACGAGGCTTGAGACGTTGAGCTGTGATTTCATCTGCGGTTGGCCGGAAACAGACCTTCAGGCCGCGCCACCAGCACGATCGCCATCAGGAGATAGATCAGCATCGACGACATCGCCGGCGCCGCCGTGGACGCCGCCGCCGAGTTCAGCACCTGGCGCAACAGGTTTGGCAGGAAGGCGCGGCCCATCGTGTCGATCAGGCCGATCATGATCGCGGCGATGAAGGCGCCGCGGATCGAGCCGATGCCGCCGATCACGATCACGACGAAGGCAAGGATCAGGATGTTCTCGCCCATGCCGATCTGCACGGTCAGGATCGGCGCCTGCATCAGCCCGGCGAGGCCCGCGAGCGCGGCGCCGAGGCCGAACACCAGCGTATAGAGCAGCTTGATGTTGATGCCGAGCGCACCGATCATCTCGCGGTTGGAGGCGCCGGCGCGGATCAGCATGCCGATCCGCGTCCGCATCACCCCGAGATAGAGCAGCAGCGCCACCAGGAGCGCCACGACGATGATGGCGAGCCGATAGGCGGGATATTGGATGCCGGGCAGGATCGTGACCGGGAAGGCGAGCCAGGACGGCAGCGGCAGCGCCAGTCCCGCCGGGCCCCAGATCAGCCGGACGGCCTCGTTGAAGAAGAGGATCAGGCCGAACGTCGCGAGCACATGGTCAAGGTGATCACGCCCATAGAGATGGCGCAGTGCCGTGAATTCGAGCACGATGCCGAGCAGAAGCGTGGCTCCGAGCGCCATGACCGCACCGAGCACGAAGCTGCCAGTCCAGGCCACGAACGTCGCTGCGAAATAGGCGCCCATCATGTAGAGCGAGCCGTGGGCGAGGTTCACGAAGTCCATGATGCCGAACACCAGCGTCAGGCCGGCGGCCAGCAGGAACAGCAGCAGTCCGAACTGCAGCCCGTTCAGGAATTGTTCGACGACGAGAAGCATGCCCCTCACTTCACGCTTAAAAAGACGGCGGCAGAACCCGTTCCAGGCGCTGCCGCCATGTCCGTCCCGATCTTAGGCCGGAGATGTTTTAAGCTTCAAGCAAATTCCAGGCCTGTTTCGGCCGCTGGCTCGGAATTCTTTTCGCTCACTTCATCGGGCACTTGTCGTGGAAGCGGTCCTGGTCGTTCTCGACGATGGTGGCGACCGTCTTCAACGAGAGCTGGCCGTCGGTGTCCTTGACCACGTCCTGCAGGTAGAAGTTCTGGATCGGGATGTGGTTGTTGCCGAATTTGAAGGAGCCGCGCAGCGACTTGAAGTTGGCCTTCTCCATCTCGGCCTTCATCGCGTCCTTCTTGGACGTGTCGCCCTTGACCGCAACCACGGCGCTGTTGATCAGCTGGGCCGCGTCATAGGCCTGGGCGCCGTAATAGGTCGGACGCAGGCCGGTGTATTTCTTGCGGTAGTCGGCGACGAACTTCTTGTTCTGCTCGTTCGGCAGGTCGTTGACCCATTCCTGGGCGCCGGGCACGCCGATCGCATTGTCCTTCTGCAGCGGCAGCGACAATTCGTCGACGGTGAAGGCGGTGTAGAGCGGCATCTTCTCCTTGAGCCCGGCCTGCGCGTATTGATTGAGGAACTGCACGCCGGCCGCACCTGGATAGAACACGAAGATCGACTCGGCGCCGGAGGCGCGCGCCTTGGAGAGCTCGGCGGAGAAGTCGAGCTGGCTCGGCCACACCGTGTATTCCTCGCCGACGACCTGGCCCTTGAAGGTGCTCTTCACGCCGGCCAGCATGTCCTTGCCGGCGGCATAGTTCGGGCCGATCAGGAACACCGACTTGACGCCCTTCTGGTTCATGTAGAGGCCCATCGCGGCGGGCGTCTGGTCGTTCTGCCAGGAGGTCGAGAACACGTAAGGCGAGCACAATTCGCCGGCGAGCTGCGACGGGCCGGCATTGGCCGAGATCAGGAAGGTCTGGGAATCCACCGCGGTCTTCAGCGAGGCCAAGAGCACGTTCGACCAGATGTAGCCGACGATGAAGTCCACCTTGTCGGACTGCACGAGCTTCTCGGTCTTCTGCTTGCCGACGTCAGGCTTCTGCTGGTCGTCCTCGTAGATCACCTCGACCGGCTTGCCGTCGATCTTGCGGCCGAGATGGTCGAGCGCGAGCTCGAACGAGTTGCGCATGTCGTTACCGATCACGGCGGTCGGACCGCTGAACGTCGAGACGAAGCCGATCTTGATGGTGTCGCCGGCAAAGGCCGTGCTCGAAAACAGCAGCGCCGCGGCGCTCGCCAGCCAGAAGCTCTTCATGGTCTTCTTCCCCTCAGACAAATCGTTCTTATCGTTGTTTCGTCGCCGCTACGCAGCAGCACGACCAGCGGCGGCGTTTCGCCGCAGCATCCGTCGCGCGGTTCTCATCCTGCGCGCGATCGACCCATGCACCATAATTCCCAGAAACGGGCAAAGGCAAGAACTATAGTGCTTGTTAAGGATACTGCATCACAGCAGAAGCCGGCCGCGTCGGCATGACACGGCCGGCTGGGATGCTCGTCACGGCACCCGCAAAGAGCGTCACTTCACCAGCGCGCAACCACCTTCGGCGATCGGACGAAACGCCTGCTCGGCCGGGATCGTCGAGACCAGACGATAGTAGTCGTACGGATATTTCGACTCCTCCGGCTTCTTCACCTCGAACAGATACATCGGATGCACCACGCGGCCGTCGGCGCGGATCATGGTTTCGCCAAACAGCTTGTCCTTGCCCTTCACCGTCTTCATCTGCGGAACGACGTCCTTGGCATCGTCGCTGCCGGTGGCCGCAACCGCATTGAGGTAGGCAAGCGTCGAGGCATAGACGCCGGCCTGGTTGCCGCTCGGCATCTTGCCGTTCATGCCGGGGCGCGCCGCGAAGCGCTTGGCGAAGGCGCGGGTGTCGTCGTCCATGTCCCAGTAGAACGCTTCGAGCAGTTGCAGGCCCTGCGCCGCCTTCAAGCCCATGCCGTGGATGTCGTTGATGAAGAGCAGGAACGCGACCAGCGACTGACCGCCCTGCTGGATGCCGAACTCGGACGCCTGCTTGACCGCGTTGATGGTGTCGCCGCCAGCGTTCGCCAACCCGATGACTTTCGCCTTGGAGCCCTGCGCTTGCAGCAGGAACGAGGCGAAGTCCGTCGTACCGAGCGGATGCTTCGCCGAGCCCAGCACCTTGCCGCCGTGCTTCTCGATGTAGTTGGTGGCCTCCGCCTCGATGCCCTGGCCGAGCGCGTAGTTGACCGTGATGAAGTACCAGTCCTTGCCGCCACGGCCCATCATCGCGGCCGCCGTGGTGTTGCCGGTCGCCCAGGCGTCGTTGACCCACTGTATGGTGTTGGGCGAGCACGCCTTGCCGGTGAGATCGGAGCTTGCGGTCGACGAGGCCAGGAAAGTCATGCGGCTGTTGCGCAGCAGCTCGTTGACCGTGAGGCCGACGGCCGAGTTGGGCACGTCGACGACGGCATCGACCTTGTCGACATCGAGCCATTTCCGCGTGATCGCCGAGCCGACATCGGCCTTGTTCTGGTGATCGGCATAGACGATCTCGACCTTGATGCCTTTGCCGCCGCCGTTGAAATCCTCCGCCGCCATGCGCGCGGCCTCGACCGAGCCCATGCCGTTGGTGTCCTGGAAGATGCCGGAGATGTCGTTGAGCACGCCCACGCGCACGACGTTGTCCGAGATCTCGCCGGCGGATGCTCCGGCCGAGACGCCCAATGATGCGGCCAGCGCGAGCGCACAGGTCCTGAGTTGCTTCATGTGTTCCTTCCCCATGTGTTGCTTGTTTTGATTGTTGTCGAAGCCGTCAGCTCTGCTTGTCCGGGATACGCACGACCAGACCGGCCAGCGCCGGCTGCACCTTGATCTGGCAGGACAGGCGGCTGTTCGGCAGCCGCTCCGCCGCCGTGCCATCGAGCAGCGCATCCTCGTCGTCGGAGACCGGATCGAGCCTCGCTGTCCAGGCGTCGTCGACATAGACGTGGCAGGTGGCGCAGACGGCATTGCCGCCGCATTCGGCGACGATGCCATCGATGCCGTGGGTCAGCGCCGCGAGCATGACGCTGGCGCCGTCCTCGGCCTCCACGCTTTCGCTGCGGTTGTCGGGATGAAGGAAAGTGATCGTCGTCATGGCAAGACTCAGGCTGGAGTGCAGGCTGGGGTGAACGTCACCGGCAGGCTCTCCAGCCCGCGCAGCGTGTTGTTGTAGCGGCGCTTCGGCTGGCCGCTCATCGTGATGCTCCCGACCTTGCGCGCAAGCGCCGTCAGCACCGCCTCGCCTTCGAGGCGCGCAACCAACTGACCGACGCACATGTGGATGCCCGAGCCGAAGCCCACGTGACCTGATACTTTTCGAGTGACGTCGTAGCTGTCCGGCTGCTCCCAGCGGCGGGGATCGCGATTGGCGGCACCTAAGAACATCAGCACCTTCTCGCCTTCGGGAATGACGACACCGCCAAGCTCGACGTCCCGCGTGGTGGTGCGGAAGAAGGTCTGCACCGGGCTTTCGAAGCGCACGGCCTCCTCGAACGCGTTGCGCGCCAGCGACGGATCGGCGCGCAGCCGCGCCCATTGGTCTGGAAAGCGGGCAAGACAATAGACCGCGGCGCCGATGCCATAGACCGTGGTGTCGAGGCCGGCCGACAGCAGCGAGCGCACGAGCAATGGCGCCTCGGCCGGCGTGATCTCACCGGTGTCACTGAAGGCATGGATGCAGGCGCCGAAGCCGCCGGGCGTGAGATTGTCGCGCTGGCACTGCTCCGTGACATAGGCCTGGTGCGGCGCCGAGCGCTCGATCGCCTGCTGTCGCAGCTCATTCGGCGGACCGAAGGCGTTGAACACCAGGCTCGCATAGGGAATGAGATGCTCGCGCCCCTCCGGCTTCAACCCAAGCGCATCGGGGAACACCGACAGCGGATAGCCCTCCGCGAGATCCGGAATCGCGTCGAACGAGCTCCGGCCTACGAGCTCGTCGATCTTGGCCTCGGCCGCCGCCATGAAGCCGTCGCGCAGCCGCTTCATGACGGCCGGCGACAGCACCTTGCTCAGCACGGCGCGGGTGCGCGTATGCGCAGGCGGATCCGCCTCGAGGATCAGGCTCGGCGGCCGCCACGGCTTTTCCTTGGCGAAGTCGCTCAAGCCCACGCCGCGGCTGGAGCAGAATGTCTGGGGATCGTTGAGGACGGCATAGACCTCGGCATAGCGGGCGACGCCGTAGACGTTCCACGCGTCCAGATGGACGACGGGGCCGGCCTCGCGCATCTCCTGATGCGCCGGATAGGGATCGTCGAAGAATTCATACGAAAACGGATCGATGGCGAGGTGCGGGATGGCCGGCGCCACGCCGGCAGCGGGGGAAAGACCTGTTGGGTTCATGCGGAGCTCCCGAAGTTTGGCCTTGTCATGCGGCTTTTCGTATCCGTATGAGTGGCGATGCATGGACGCTGGGGATCATGAGCGAGAAATCCGGGACGCCGCGCAAAGCGCCGCCGCGCGAGCCTGAGGGGCACGGCCTCACGCTCGATCTCGACCGCTATGTGCCGGCCTTCATCACCTTCATCGCCAACAAGCTGTCGAACAGCGCCACCGCGTTCTATCAGGGCAATTTCGGCGTCAACGTCACCGAATGGCGGATCATGTCGCTGCTGGCGATCGAGCCGGGCATCCCGGCCTCGCGCATCTGCAGCGTGATCGGCTTCGACAAGGGGCCGGTCAGCCGCACCCTGGCGCTGATGAAGGGCCGCGGCCTGATCGCGATCCGCAACGATCCGGCGGATGGCCGTAGCCATTCGATTTCGTTGACGGCCAAGGGCCGCGCGACGCACGACAAGGTCATCGTCGCCGCGCTGGAACGCGAGCGGCGTCTGCTCGCCTGTCTCGACAAGGATGAGCGGGAAGTCCTGATCACCCTGCTGCGCCGGATCCACGACAATCTCGACGCCGTCACGGGCGCGAGCTGAGCCACTTCGGCGGCCACCGCCGAGCGGCCGCCCTGTCCGCTGCGGCAATCTGTTGGCGCGCGCGCAAGCGGCCGCGCCTGCGTCGAGCAGGCTGCGCATCACGTTCCCGTCCCTTCTTCAAGACGCGGATCATTCCGCGCCTCATTGCTGATCGGGTCGATCGTTCCACAGATTAGTTGCTTTAGCAACGATATATTTTCGGCCGCGCGGGATGTCGCAGCGCGAAAGCGCCGTCGCACGCGATCGATGCAATTCTAATTATCGGCGAAGGCGGGCGGCAATTTCAGCCTGATATGCCATGTCGGCCGCGCCCTCGATTGCGGCTCGGCCTGCGGGGAGTGGCGGATGTTGGGGTTCATTTTCGGTTTCAATGCGCGTCTCGGCCGTCTGCAATATTTTCTCGCCTCGCTCGGTCTTGCGCTGGTTTCGGTGGTCCTGATCGTGGTTGTGGCCGTCGGCCTTGCCGCGCTCGCCCCGCAGACGTCGGCGCTGACGGTGAGCTTGCCGATCATGGTGCTGATTGGCCTTTGCCTGGTCGCGAACCTGATGCTGCAGGCGATGCGCTTCCGCGACATCGGCTGGGACCCGGTCTGCGTGATCCCGGCCTGGATTGCCGTCATGGTGCTGGACTACGTGATCGCCGGCCGGTTTCCCGAATACGCGGCGACATCATCGCACCACGGCACGTGGGTTGGCGCGCTGGTCAATCTCGGCCTGAGCGTTGCACTGCTGTTCTTCCCCAGCGGGGCTGACGACGTTCCATCGTCGGGAACCACCGTGAGCCGCCCGCCGTCTGCATCGCTCCGGACAGCCCGTGGCACGGGCTCGGCCACCGAGGCACGGCTCGCGCGCATCACCGGCGGGGAGGCCGAGCGGCGCGGGTACTAGGTGGCGCCGGCGCCCAACCTGCCCATCAATTAGGCAAATCGCCTTCGGCAACCGTGTCCGATCGCCCAACGGCTTGTCGGACGGCATACCAACTCACTGACTTTCAAGATTTTTCCCTTGTCGGGCCCGCATCCCGGCCGTGTACACAATGGCACATGGCTTGCTACGTTCGCAGCAGGATTGGCGAAGCGGAGCGCAATAGAATGGCAGGCCAGAGTTGGGGCTCGGACGAGACGCGGAGCGCCGCGTGACCGAGACCATTGCCGAGATCGTCGCCGCCCATCGCGCCGGCCTGACAAAGCCAAGCGACACGATCGCGCGCTGTTACGCCCGGATTCGCGCGCACAACGACCCCGCCATCTTCATCAGCCTGCGCGGCGAGAAGGACGCGCTCGCGGAGGCCGAAGCCCTCGCCGACAAGGACAGATCGCTGCCGCTCTACGGCGTGCCCGTCGCGGTGAAGGACAACATCGACGTGGCGGGGCTGCCGACCACCGCCGCCTGCCCGGCCTTCGCGTACACGCCATCTCGCGATTCCACCGCGGTGGGGCGGCTGCGCGCGGCCGGCGCGATCATCGTCGGCAAGACCAATCTCGACCAGTTCGCCACCGGCCTCGTCGGCGTGCGCTCGCCCTATGGCATTCCGAAGAACCCGGTGCGCGCCGATCTCGTGCCGGGCGGATCGAGCTCCGGCTCTGCCGTGGCCGTCTCGGCCGGTCTCGTGCCGCTGTCGCTCGGAACGGATACGGCGGGCTCCGGCCGCGTGCCGGCGATGCTCAACAACATCGTCGGGCTGAAGCCGAGTCTGGGCATGATCTCGACCACGGGCCTCGTGCCGGCGTGCCGCACGCTCGACTGCATCTCGGTGTTCTCGCTCACGGTCGACGACGCGGTCGCGGCGCTGTCGGTGATGGCAGCGCCCGATCCGCTCGATCCGTTTTCGCGCGACCGCCCCGTGGCCGCTGTGACGGCCTTTCCGAAGGGCGTGAAGCTCGGCATTCCCCGTTCGGGCCAGCTGATCTTCTTCGGCGACAAGGCCGCCGAAGCAGGCTATGCCGCCGCGGCCGCACGCTTCGCCAAGCTCGGCGCCGAGCTCGTCGAATTCAACCTCGAGCCGTTCTATGAGACCGCGCGGCTGCTCTACGAAGGCCCGTGGGTTGCCGAGCGCTATCTCGTGATCCGCGATCTCCTCGCCTCCGATCCCGACGCGATCCATCCGGTGACGCGCGAGATCACCATCGGCGGCGCGCGCGGTAGCGCGGCCGACACGTTTGCCGCGCTGTATCGTCTGCAGGGGCTGCGGAAGGTGGCGGAGCGCACGTTCGCAGACGTCGACGCGCTGGTGCTGCCGACGGCGCCGACCGCCTATACCACCGCGGAGGCGCTCTCCAACCCGATCGAGCTCAACAGCCGGCTCGGCACCTACACCAATTTCGTCAACCTGCTCGATCTTTGCGGGCTCGCCGTGCCTGCCGCCATGCGCAGCGATGGCATTCCGTTCGGCGTCACGCTGCTCGCGCCGGCCGGGCGCGATGCGGCGCTCGCCAGCCTCGGGCGCGCCTTTCATGCCGACACGGCGCTGCCGGTCGGCGCCAAGTCGATCCCGCTGCCGCCGCTCGCGCCTGTGTCACCGTCACTGCATGGCGACGAGATCGCCATCGTCGTCGTCGGCGCGCATCTCTCGGGCATGGCATTGAACCACGAACTGACCAGCCTCGGCGGGCGTCTGCTCGAGGCGACGACCACCGCCCCGGACTACAAGCTCTATGCGCTGTCGACCACGCCGCCCAAGCCCGGCATGCTGCGCATCGACGATGACAAGGGCAGCGCCATGGCGGTCGAGATCTGGGCGCTGTCGGCCGCCGGCTTCGGCCAATTCGTCAACCTGATCCCGCCGCCACTGTCGATCGGCACCATCCGGCTGACGGATGGCCGCACCGCCAAAGGATTCCTCGTCGAGCCCGCCGCGCTCGACGGTGCGCGCGACATCTCCGAGTTCGGCGGCTGGCGCGCGTATATGGCGCAGAAGGACTGACGGCTCCACGCGCAAAATCGTAGGGTGGGCAAAGGCGCGTTCACACGCTCTCGCCGAGCGAGATAGCAGCGGCGCCGTGCCCACCATGCCGCTGGTGATCAGCTCGCCGTGGGACGGTGGGCACGCTGCCGCCGAACGGCGGCTGCTTTGCCCACCCTACCGCTCGAACGAAAACCTACACCGACACCGCGTAGATCTCGTATTCGCCGCGCACCAGCTCGATATGGGCACGCATCGCGTTCGCCGCGCCGGCCTTGTCGCCGCGCAGGATGGCGACGACAACGCGGTCGTGCTCCGCATGCGACTTGGCAAGGCGGCCGAGATTGCGGAACTGGGCGCGGCGGAACGGCTGCACCCGCACCCGCGTCGCCAGGGTGATCTCGGCGATGTAGGCATTGTGCGCGCCGGCATAGATCGCGTTGTGGAAGCGCTCGTTCACCTCGTGGAAGCGCTCGGGATTGCCGGCGTGGCTGAGATTGCGCAGCTCCTCGTGGATGGCTTCCAGCCGCTGCCGCTCGACTGGCGTCATGCGCTGCGCCGCGAGACCGGCGCACAGGCCCTCGAGCTCGGCCATCGCCTCGAACATGCCGGTGAGGCGGTCGGCCGAGGGCCGCGCCACGACGGCGCCGCGATGCGCACGCGCCTCGATCAGCCCGGACGTCGCCAATTGACGCAGCGCCTCGCGCACCGGCGTGCGCGAGACGTTGAAGCGCTTGGCGATCTCGGTCTCGTCCAGCGGCGCCCCCGGCGCCAGCGCGCCGCGCACGATATCGTCGGCGAGTTGCAGGCGCAGCTCCTCCGCGCGCGTGATCTTCGCAACCGCAGGCGGCGCGCGGTCGATGCGCTTGATCTCGGACTCGCGGGCGGGCCGCTGGCGCGTTCGCGGCGGTAGATCGTCCAGGCTCATCTTCAGCCGCCCTTTGCTTCGTCGATGATGCTGACATGGGCGGCGACGATCTTCCAGCCTTCCGGAAACCGGACCCAGGTCTGCATCTGGCGTCCGACCTTGCCGGGCGCGGTGTCACGATAGAACAGCGTCGAGGCGACCGCGGCGTCACGGCCGTAGGTGGTGATCACGGTGCGCGCGGTCCGCCGCATCAGTCCTGCCGGCGAGCGCGCGGCGCGAAACGCCGCGATCTCGCTGTAGCCGTAGAGGTTCTCGCCGATGCCGTAGCGCAGCGTGCGGGAGTCCTGCTTGAACAGCTCGTCGAGCACGGCGACGTCGTTGCGGACCAGCGCCTGTTCATAGCGCTGGAACTGCGCGGTGACTTCCGCGACGACGTCAGGCAGATCGACTTCCATTCTCCAGAACTCCTCTCGGGGCCGGCGCAGCGGCGACGCCAAGCTGTTGCAAGGCGTGGGCCACACGCAATGCGACATGTTCGCACCAGGGCGCCGCGATGATCTGCACGCCGATGGGCATCGGCTCGAGCGGAATCGGAACGGCGACGACGGGGAGCCCGATGAACGAGATCGGCTGCGTGTGAATGCCGATATTGGCGCGCACCGGCAGCTCGACGCCGTCGAGCACGAAGGTCGCCTGCCCGAGCCTGGGCGCAACGCAGGGCGTTGCGGGCGCGATCAGCACGTCGACAGACTTGAAGAGTTCGAGCACCTTGCCGCGATACCAGCGGCGGAATTTCTGCGCGCGGTCCACCATCGGCGCCGGAATCATCGCACCCGCAATCAGGCGGTCGCGCACCGCCGGATCGAAATCACCCGCGCGCGTGCGCAGCCGGTCGAGATGCAGCGAGGCGCCCTCGGTGGTGCTGATGACATAAGCCGCGGCGCGGGCGCGCGCCGCTTCGGGCACCTCGACCACCTCGGTGACCTCTAGCGCAGCCGCGACACGAGCGACCGCTTCGGCGGCTTCAGGAAACAGATTCGTCTGGAAGTGCCCTCCGGCAAGGGCGATGCGCAGACTGCCGATGCCTTGCGAGAGCTGGCCGGAGACCGGCTCCGGCGCACGCGCGGTGCACGCGGCGTCGTCCGCATCTGGCCCCTGCATCACGTCATAGGCGAGCGCGAGATCCTCGACCGAGCGTGCGAACGGACCGAGATGATCCAGGCTCATGACGAACGGAAACGAGCGCGCCCGCGACAGCCGGCCGTAGGTCGGCTTGAGGCCGAAGATGCCGCAGAACGACGACGGCACGCGGATCGAGCCGTTGGTATCGGAGCCGAGCGCAATCGGCACCAGGCCGCCGCCGACAGCGCTGCCCGAGCCGCCGGACGAACCGCCGCTCATCCGCGTCGGATCGTGCGGATTGCGCGACGGACCGTCATGGACGTTCTCGCCGGTGAAGTCGTAGGCGTATTCGCCCATGTTCAGCGCACCGACCAGGACGGCGCCGGCGGCTTCCATGCGCGCGATCAGCGTCGCATCGCGTGTCGCCGGGGTGCGATCGCGGTTGATCCTGGAGCCGGCGCGGGTCGGCAGCCCCTCGACATCGAACAGGTTCTTCACCGCGAACGGCACGCCGGCGAGCGGACCAACCGGCTTCCCGGCCGCAATGTCGGCATCCACGGCGCGGGCCTTCGCGAGCGCCCGCTCGGCGGTGACGTCGGTAAACGAATTGAGCACACCATCGCGGGCCATGATCCGCGCCAGCGCGGCGTCGGTCGCCTCGACGGCGGTGAGCTTGCCGGCGGCGACCGCGGCGGCGACGGCGCTCGCGGTCATCTCGGGAGAACTAAGCGGTGAAGACACTGGCAGGCTCGGCTTCGTCGGGCAGGGAGAATTCGTCGACCAGCTTCGCCATCCTCAGCGAGACCTCGAGATTGGCCCGGATCGCCGGGCGCCACGCGTCCTCGATCGGCAGGGCCAATGCACGCCCGACTGCGTCGATGTAGTCGTCCAATGGCTCCGCCATCAGCTTTTCCCTTCAAGCTTTCACGCTCAATGCGCCGGCAATGGCGGGTGCGGAATCGCCGTCAACAACTCCCGCGTATAGGCATCCTGCGGATCACCTAGCACACGTTCGGAGGTGCCTTCCTCGACGATTCGACCCGACCGCATCACGATCACACGATCGCACAACAGCCGCACGACATTCAAATCATGGGAGACGAACAGATAGCTCATACCTAACTGCTGCTTGAGGTCCTGCAGCAGATTGAGCACGACCGCCTGCACGGAGACGTCGAGCGCCGCCGTGGGCTCGTCGAGGATGACGAGCTTCGGGTGCAGTGCGATGGCGCGCGCGATGCCGACGCGGGCCTTTTGGCCGCCGGACAATTGATGCGGGAAGCGGTCGAGCAGGTTGAGCGGCAGACCGACCATGGTCGCGAGCTCCTCGCAGCGCGCACGAAGCGCGTCGCGGCCCCTGATATCGCCGAGCTGCAGGACTGGATCGGCGATGGCGCGCGCTGCGGTGAAGCGCGGGTTGAGGCTATCGGTCGGATCCTGGAACACCATCTGGATCCGGCTGCGCAGCGGCAGCCGGGCAAACGCCTGCGGCAGGATGTTGCCGATCTCCTCACCATCGAAGCTGATGCGGCCCGACGTCTGGTCGAGCAGCCGCATCACCATCATCGACGTGGTCGATTTGCCGCAGCCGGATTCGCCGACCAGGCCAACGCTCTCGCCATGACCGACCGTGAAGCTGATGCCGTCGACCGCGCGGAACACCTCCGGCTCGACCGCCGGCCTCCGTCCGAACAGCTTTGACAGTGTCGCGGTAGCGCCCTGGCGCGGATATTCCTTGACCAGCTTGTCGACGAGCAGGAGCGGCCGAACGCTACCCGCACTCCGCTCGCCCTCCCCACTCCGCTCGTCACCCCCGGGCTTGCCCCGGGGGTCCATCGCCTGGAGCGAGTCCTGCGAAGTGGGATGGATGGCCGGGTCAAGCCTGGCCATGACGGAGAGAGTATTAGGCGCCGCCAGCGCCTCCTCCTCCGGCAGCAGATCCCGCAGCGACACGCCGAGGCGCGGCGTCGCGCGCATCAGCTTGCGCGTGTAGGGATGCTGCGGGTTGGCGAAGATGTCGGCGGCCTTAGCGGTCTCGACCACCCGGCCCTTCTCCATCACCACCACGCGATCGCAATAGGCCGCGGCGAGACCGAGATCATGCGTGATCAGGATCGTCGACATGCCCCGGCTCTTGGTGAGCTCGACGACCAGGTCCATCACCGCCTTCTGCGTGGTGACGTCGAGGCCGGTGGTCGGCTCGTCGGCGATCAGGAGCTGCGGGTTGCAGGCCAGCGCCAGCGCGATGACGACGCGCTGGCACATGCCGCCGGACAATTCGAACGGATAGGCGTGGTAGCGCTCGCGCGGGCGCGCGATCTTGACCTGCTCGAGCGCAGCTATGGCCTTCTCGGCGCGATCGGTTGCGGCCGCCTGGGCGTGCTGTTTCAGCACGTCCTCGATCTGCTGGCCCACCTTGCGGATCGGGTTGAGGGCCGCGCGCGGGTTCTGAAAGATCATCGAGATCTCGCGCCCGCGCAGATCGCGCATCGCGCTTTCCTCGGCCGCCCTGACGTCGACGCCGGAGAACATCACCGATCCCTCGGCAATGCGCCCGGCGCGATCGAGGATGCGCATCACCGCATACGACGTCACCGACTTGCCCGAGCCGGACTCGCCGACGATCGCGAGCGTCTCGCCCTTGGCGACGGAGATATCGACATGCTGCACCGCCTTGACGACGCCGCGCCGGGTGGAGAATTCGACCGTGAGATCGCGAACGTCGAGCAGCGGCTGGGCGGTCATGTGTGGCTCCGCGTATTCCCATCGTCATGCGCGGGCTTGACCCGCCTGCGGGGCCGAAGCCCCTTCGGCGCGGCGAAGGCCCGCGCATCCATCAGACCGACGAAGTCTCGCTTGAGGGGATGGATTGCCGGGTCAAGCCCGGCAGTGACGGAGTTTTGTTGGGACACCCTCATCCCATTACGTCCTGCGCTGCGGATCGACGATGTCGCGCAGGCCATCGCCGAGCAGATTGAAGCAGAACACCGCGATCATCAGCGCAAGGCCCGGAAACAGCGCGATCCACCATTCGCCCGACACCATGAACGAGGCACCCTCTGCGACCATGATGCCCCATTCCGCCGTCGGCGGCCGCACACCAAGGCCGATGAAGGACAGGCCGGCGGCATTGAGGATGGCGTAGCCCATGGTCAGCGACATCTGCACGATCATGATCGGCATGATGTTCGGCAGGATGTGGCCGAGCAGGATGCGCATCTCGCTGTTGCCCGACAGCCGCGCCGCCTGCACGAAGCCGGCATTGCGGCGGACATTGGCCTCGGCCCGCGCGACGCGCGCATAGAGCGGGAAGTTCACGATCGCGGTGGCGATGATGATGTTCTGCACGGTGTTGCCGAGCGCGGCGACGATGCCCATCGCCAGCACGAACAGCGGGAACGCCATGATCGTATCGGCAACGCGGCCGACGATGCGATCGGTCCAGCCGCCGAAGAAGCCGGCGGCGACGCCGGCAAGTCCGCCCATGAAGAACACCAGCGCCACTGATGCGACCGCGATGAAGGTGTCGAGCCGGGTCGCGACCACGACGCGGCTGAAGATGTCGCGGCCGAGCTGATCGGTGCCGAACCAATGCGCCGCCGATGGCGGCTTCAGCGCCGACGCCGTGTCGCTGGCCAACGGATCATACGGCACGATCCACGGGCCGAAGATCGCAGCAAACAGGATCACGACCAGAAGCCCGAAGGCGAAGCCCGTGACCTTGTTCTCGGCCAGCACATAGCGCGTGTGCCCGATCAGGGCCATGAGACCGGAGGTGCGGGCGGAGACAGCGGGCTCGAGGGTCGGCGCGACGGTGCTCATCCTTCCAGCCTCACACGGGGATCGATGACGCCATAGAGAATGTCGATGACGAGGTTCAGGACGACGTACATGACGGCCATCGTCAATACGAAACCCTGCACCGGCGCGAAGTCGGAGGCGATCAGCGCCTCGACCGCGTAGGAGCCGATGCCGGGCCAGGCGAACACCTTCTCCACGAGTACGTTGGCGCCGAGCAGGAAGGAGAACACCATCGACAGCGTGGTGATGACCGGAAGCATGGCGTTGCGGAACGCGTAGGTCACGGTGACGGTCGAGGGCGACAGCCCCGAGGCGCGCGCCGTGCGCACGAATTCCGACGACAGAACCGAGAGCATCGAGGCGCGCGTCATGCGCGCGATCGGCGCCAGCGAGAAGATCGCCAGCGTCGCGGCGGGCAGGATCAACTGGCTCAGCGCCGAGCGGAACGCCTCACCGTCACGCGCGATCAGCGTATCGATGAGGTAGAAGCCGGTCACGGGATCCGGCGCGCTATAAAACACGTCGAGCCGGCCGAGCGGCGCCGGCGACCAGCCGAGCCGGAAGTAGAACACATACACCAGCACCAGCCCGGTGAAGAACACCGGCAGCGAGACGCCCGCGGTCGTGACGATACGGCAGGTATGGTCGATCCACGACCCCGGCCGCGTCGCCGCGAGCACACCGAGCGGCAGCGCGATCGCGACCGAAACCAACAGACCGAGCAAGGTGAGCTCGGCCGAGGCCGGCAGGCGGTTGCGGATCTCGCTGGCGACCGGCTGGCCCGTGGTCAGCGAACTGCCGAGGTCGCCATGGGCGAGATCGACGGTGTAGCGGAAGAACTGCTCGATCAGCGGCTTGTCGAAGCCGAGCTTCTTGCGGATCTGCTCGACGGCCTCCTTGGTGGCGGCAGGTCCGGCAAAGTACGCGGCGGGATCGCCGGGCAAGGCGCGGGTGAGCAGGAAGGTAACGATCACGACGCCGATCAGCGAAGGGATCGCGAAAGCGAGGCGCTTGGCGATGAGCATCAGCATGGCCAAGGTCTCGCCGGATTTTCCACCGCTCCCACGGCAATACGCAGTCTGCTCCCTCCCCCCTTGTGGGGGAGGGCTGGGGTGGGGGGTGAGCCGCGGCGGCGGTGGGTGGGGCTACCCCCCTCCCCGCCCCTCCCCCACAAGGGGGGAGGGAGTGAGAGAGCTCGGCTCACATAACCAAGGCAGCTCACGCAGCTCATCCCTTCACCAGCGCGCGATAATCCAGCCGACGGTGGAACCAGTACTGATAGCCTGAGATGTTCTTCTGCATCGCGACGTTGACGAACGGCTGATACAGCGGGATGCGCGGCACCTCGGCGAAGGCGAGGTCGACGAAGCCCTTCACATCGGCATCATACGTCGCCTTGTCCCCGGCCGCGGCGGCGTCACGCGCGCCGTCGATGAACTTGTCCATCACCGGCGACTTGTAGCTCATCGTGTTGAACACGGAATTGTTGCCGTGATAGCACCAGTAGAAGAAATATTCGGGGTAATCGAGCCAGCCCGAGAAGATGTTGGTGAAGAGCGGCATCTCCTTTTTGTTCAGCTCGGTACGCCAGTTGGCGCCGGGTACCTTGTTGATCGTGGTCTTGATGCCGAGCTGGGCGAGGCTCTCCTGCACGAGCACGCACAAAGGCTCGTTGACCTGCGCAAAATTGAGGTCGAAGGAGATCGTGGTTTCGAAGCCGTTGGCGTAGCCGGCTTCCGCCAGCAACGCCTTGGCCTTCTCCATGTCGGTGAAATACTTGGTCGGCTGCGGCCACGCCACCTCGGTCGCCTTGTCGGCTGGCGCACCGAACATCGGATTGGCAAGGCCGAACATCACGGCATCGATGATCTTCTGATAGGGCATTGCATAGGCGAGCGCCTGCCGAACCCTGGGATTATCGAACGGCGGCTTGGTCACGTTCATGCCGATATATTGGATACCGTTGGAGATCGGTAGCGAGATCACGGTGTGCTTGCCGTTCGACTTCATCTCCTGGAAGTCCTTGTTCGGCAGCTCGTAGGAGATGTCGGCATCCCCGCGCTCGAGCAGCGCGCGCCGGTTGCCCGCCTGCGGCACCATGCGCCAGATCACACGCTTGATTTTCGGCAGCGGACCGCACACCCAGTCGTCGTTGCGCTCCATGATGACTTCGGTGCCGGCGGTCCACTTCGTCACCTTGTAGGCGCCGGAGCCCGCGGTCTGCTGCTTGGTGTATTCGAGCCCCCACGGATCCTTGTCGGTGGCGTTCTTCTTCACCAGTTCGGAGTTCACGACGCAGGGTACGATGACGGCGAGATCTGGGATCGTCAGCCGATCCTTCTTCAGGAAATCGACCCGCACCGTGTGGTCGTCGACGATGACGAACTGCTCCGGCTTGGTCAGCGAGCCCGCGCTCATCTGGAAAGTCGGAAAGCCGCCGACGCTGACGGCGCGATCGAGCGACCACTTCACGTCCTTGGCGGTGACCGGCGTGCCGTCGTGGAATTTGGCGTTCTTGCGGAGCTTGAAGGTGGCGGACATGTCGCCGATGGTCATGTCCTCGGCCAGCTCGGGCTTGAACTTGTCGCGGTCGTAATACGGCACCCCGCCGGGACCGCTCTTCATCTCGTGGCTGATCAGGCGGTCGTAGCAGTTCCAGGAGACCTCATAACCCGGCACGTTGGTGCCGACGCCGTGGATGTCGAGGTTGTTGGGACCGCCTTCGGACACGATCAGCAGCGTCTCGGACCGCGCATCGGCCTTGGCGGACGACATGATCGCCGGCGCCATTGGCAGCGCGGCTCCCGCAGCCAGACCGGACACGGATTTCAGAAAATCGCGACGCTTCATCAAATGCTCCCACCAGAATACGACCGGCGGGAACGGTGATCGCAAGCTTCGTGCCAAGCCTCACGATCGACTAAGCCGTTGAAATTGCGGGTCTCACGACCTCAAACCTCGCGTCACCTCCATGCAGAATTGCATACATAAGTGCGAATTTGCACAAATTATAGTCTCTCAATATGCCATGCGACCGATTTACGCAGGCGGGACACCGGAACATCAGTCCGGCCAGATCAGGGCCTGCAACTGATCGAAGTTGCGGACCCTGCTGGGCCAATCGGGAATGCAGATGTGCCGGACAGGATCGCTGGCCTGATGCAGCAGCATCAAGACCAGCAGCCGCCGCTTCAGCTGCCAGGTGACGTCGGCCGGCGCAAATCCGTATCCCGCGAACAGCGCGCGCGCGCGGTCCGGATGGCCCGCGGCCATGAAGGCGCTCGGCCCGAGCAGGTCGTATTCACCGAAGCCGGCCATGACGTCGCCGAAATCGAACAGACCGCTGATGCGCCAGTCGTCACCATGGCGAGAGACGAGAAAGTTCTCCGGAATGTATTCGCCGGTCAGGATGACGGGCCGTGGGTCCGGAGGCAGCAGCGCGGCGGCGTCGCGCAGGAGATCATCCAGGCCAGCCAGCAGCGCCTCGGGCATACCGAGCCGCTGATGGCGGGCGCGGCAGCCTGCGAACTGCCCTTGCAGGAAGTCGGACCAGCGCGGGCCGATCGCGAGCAGTTCGCCAGGGGGCACAAGCTGCACCTCCGCAATCAGCTCTCCGACGTCTCTCAGCAAGGATTGCTTCCCGCGCTCGTCGAGCCCGGGCCAGACCTCAGCGGCCGGAATGCCGTCGAGCCGCGTCATGATCAGATAGGTCCAGCCGTCGCGGTCGCCTTCGTGCAGCAACTCGGGCGTGGCGACCTGCTTCAAGCGTCCGGCGAGCACGCGCAGCGTACTCCGCTCGGACAGAAACTGGCGCCGATGGAACGGAGGAAACAGTTTCAGGATCAGCTCGCCGCCGATTCCCGCGACGAGGTTGGTGCCGGCTGCAAAGGGAGCGAGGCCCGGATGCTCGCAACCGTGGTGGCGCACGATATCGCGCGCCACCGGCAGCCATGCCGCGACATCAGCGCGAAGGCCAAGCAGCTCGGCGCCCGCAGTGATGTCCGGCAATCGGCCCATCAGTGGCTCACTCGTGCAACGCCGTCATCAGCGATCCGGGCTCGCGCGCTCGAACTGGCGCAGCAGACGGTTGCCGCGCTCGACGGCGGCATCGAGCGCCGTCTGCGCCGGTTTGCGGCCGCTGAAGGCCAGCTCCATCTCGTCCTCGATGGCATCACGGATCAGCACGAATGAGCCGAGCCGCAGGCCGCGCGAATTCTCCGTGGGCGGATTGAGCGTCACCTGCTCGATCGAGATCGCCGCGCCTGGATTGCGGTCGTAGAAGCCCTGCGCGCGTGTCAGATCGAAGGCCGCCTGCGTGATCGGCAGATAGCCCGTATTCTGGTGCCAGGCGGCCTGAACATCGGGCCGCGACAGATAGGCGAAGAACTTGGCCACGCCCTTATACTCGGCCGCCGGACGGTCGCGGAGCACCCACAGCGTCGCGCCGCCGATGATCGAATTCTGCGGCGCGCCCGCAATATCGGGCCAGTACGGCATCATGCCGTAGCCGACCTCGAACTTCGAATTCGCCTTGATGTCGGCGCGCGTCGCCGAGGAGCCGATGAAGATGCCGCACTCGCCCTTCTGGAAACGCGGCTCGGCTGCCTGGCCGCGGCCGCCATAGTCGAAGACCTTGCTCTTCTGCCATTCCGCGAGCTGGGCGATGTGCCGAATCACCTGTGGATTGTTGAATGTCAGCACGGCGTCCAGTCCGGCAAAGCCGTTGGCCCGCGTGGCGATCGGCAGATTGTGGAAGGCGGAGAAATTCTCCACGTTGATCCAGGCCGGCCACGACGTCGTGAAGCCGCAGGCAACGCCATTGTCGCGCAGCCGCCGGGCGGCCTTGCCGAGCTCGGGCCAGGTCTTCGGCGCCGCGCCCGGATCGAGCCCGGCCGCGCGAAACTGATCCTTGTTGTAGTAGAGGATGGGCGTGGAGGCGTTGAACGGAAACGACAGCATGTTGCCGTCGGCGTCGGCATAGGTGCCGGCGATGGCGGGCAGATAGGCCGACGGCGAAAAGCTCTCCTGCTCGTCGCGCATCAGCTCGTAGACCGGGTAGATCGCGCCCTTGGCCGCCGTCATCGTCGCGGTCGCGATCTCGTTGACCTGCACGATCGCCGGCTGGCTGCGCGAGCGGAATGCGAAGATGGCCGCCGTCACGGTCTCCGTATAGCTGCCCTTGTAGCTCGGCACGATGCGATAGTCGGACTGCGAAGCATTGAAGTTGGCGGCCAGCCTGTCGACCTGCCTGCCGAGCTCGCCCGACATCGCATGCCACCACACGATCTCGGTCGCGGCCTGGGCCGTGCTTGCACAAACAACCGTCCAGAGCAGGATTGCAGACGGAACAGAACGCCAGAGGACCGTCACCGGGAGCCAACTCCAATTCCATGGATGAATCTGCCTGGGCTGAGATCGCAATCGGACCGAAAATGGGGCCCAGCAACCCAGAGCTGCAACAAACTATCAACAAACCATTGACGCGTATCGCTTTGACGTCAGAATGGACTTATAGCACCTGTTCGGGAGAGCATTGAACCTTTTCACATCCGGGCCGACCTCATCATCAAGGGGAAAGTGTTGCCTGTGTACCGCGCCCATCTTTCGTCGATCTCGAGAGTGGACGTCACGCCGGTGCTGATGCGCGCTGAGGCGGGCGCGCGGTACCGCTCGTCCCTTTTACGCCTCCCGTACTCCGCGGCGCGGTTAAATGCGCCGCAGCATACAAATCCGGGTGCCCGCGGCGGATCGCGCGCAGGCCGGTTCCGTAAGCCCGGTCCGAGGTAGCGATCGTGGCGCGATCCGAGCAGCGGAAATCCGTCGCGCGGCCGCTCAGCCTGGCGGTCCTGGGGCGGGCACGAATCGTGCGCGCGCTGCGGGCGGTTCCGATCCGCTGGCGCATCCTCTCGATCGCCGCGCTGAACTCGGCGGTCGTCATCGTTCTGGCGGCGCTGATCTGGAATGGCGCGACGGTGCTCGGCACGGCCTGGGACGACGTCCGCCAGGTCCGCGAATCCGACAAGGTCCTGGCCCTGCTCGAAAGCGAGACCAGCCGGCTGCATAACCTCATCCATCGCTACATCAATCAGCCGAGCCCGGAGCTGTTCGCCGAGATCCTGCTGCTGCGCGAGGCCGTGCTCGGGACGCTGACGACGCGCGCCTCGACCGACCCGATGCTGTCGGGGTCGGTCGAGGAGCTGGAGCGCGTCACCGTGCGCTTTCTGGACGGCTTCGGCGAGCTGCGCAGCCTGCAGGCGACGATCTCCAAGACCTACGAGGAAGAGGTTCTCGGCCCCGCGCGCGACATCGCCGGGCTGTATTCGGTGATCGAAGGCGCGACCGGCCATCGCGACGCGCAGATCTGGCCCTCGCTCGGCAAATCGCGCGAGGCGTTCACCGCCATGCTGGTCGCGGCCAATTCCTACTATCTGTCGCTCGCGCCCGCCTCCGCCGACGACGCGCGCCGCAACACGGAGACGATCGAGAAGACCATTCCGGTGATGTCGAGCCTTGCGGACAATGATCTGCAGCGCCTGGCGCTGCAGCGGCTGTCGGCCCGGACCGCGGCACTGCGCGCGGGATTCTCCAAGCTCACCGATCAGCTCACCAACCGCACCGAGCTGCTGCGCAACACCATCGATGCGAGCCAGGCCGAGACCATCGGCGCCATCGACGGCCTGTCGGTGAAGATGCGCCAGCACGAGCAGAAGGCGCAGGCGACGTTCGATCGGACGTTGAAGGACATCTCCCGCCGCGTCCTCTCGATCGCGGTGATCTTCCTGGGAGTGATCCTCTCCGCCGGCGTGCTGATCGCCTTGTCGATCCGGCTGCCGCTGCAGCAGATCATGGCCTCGATGCGCGCGATCATGCTGGGCGACTACGACCGCGAGGTCCAAGGCACCGAGGCGCGCGACGAGGTCGGCGCGATGGCCCGCGCCGTCGAGACCTTCCGCGAGAACGCGATCGCCAAGCGCAAGACCGAGGACGAGCTCCGCGCCGCGAAGGAAGAGGCCGAGAGCGCGCTGCTCGAACTGAGCGCCGCACAGCGCAACCTGATCGATGCCGAGCGGCTGGCGGCGCTGGGCGGGCTCGTCGCCGGCGTCGCCCACGAGGTGAACAATCCGATCGGCATCAGCCTGACGGTGGCCTCCAGCTTCGCGCGCCGGGTCGAGATGTTCGAGGCGGCGCTGCGGTCGCCCGAAGGCGGCCTGCGCCGGTCGCAGCTGGAGGAGTTCGTGCGCACCTCGCGCGATGCATCGGAGCAGCTGGTCGCCAATCTGCAGCGCGCCGGCGAGTTGATCCAGTCGTTCAAGCAGGTCGCGGTCGACCGCTCCCATGCGGAGCGACGGACCTTCGTCCTGAGCGAGGCGACCGATCAGATCATCACCAGCCTCAAGCCGGTGCTCAAGCGCGCGCCGATCACGCTGGCGGTCGACGTCCCCGAAGGGCTCTTCATCGACGGCTATCCCGGGTTCTACGGTCAGATTCTCACCAACCTGTTCCTCAACGCCGTCAACCATGCCTTTGCCGACGGCCGCGCGGGCACCATCTCGATCACGGCGCGGCCGCGCGGCGCGGATGACATTGAGATCATTTTCGCCGATAACGGGGCCGGCATGACCCCCGACGTGCAGCGCCAGGCCTTCGATCCGTTCTTCACGACACGCCGCAACGAAGGGGGAACGGGGCTCGGGCTGCATATCGTCTACAATCTGGTGACGCAGCAGCTTGGCGGCCGCATGATGCTGGAATCCCGCGAGGGACAAGGCACCACCTTTCGGATTATCATGCCGCGGGTCGCCAAGGGCGGCGCCGAGACAGCAATGGGTGACGGAACGACGCAATGGCCGAACAGGACGATGTCCTCCAACTGATCGAGGATACCGGTTTCGACGAGGACGACCGTTCGGCCCGGAAATGGAAGATCGCCGTCATCGACGACGACCATGCCGTGCACGAAGGCACCCGCTTTGCGCTGTCGGACTACAGCCTGAACGGCCAGGGGCTGGAAATCCTCTCCGCCTATTCGGCGGCCGAGGGCCGCGCCCTGATGCGGGAGCACACCGACGTCGCAGCGGTGCTGCTCGACGTCATCATGGAGACCGACGTCGCCGGGCTCGAGCTCGTCGAATACATCCGCAACGAGATCAAGAACGAGACCGTCCGCATCATCCTGCGGACCGGACAGCCCGGCCAGGCGCCGGAGCGGCGCGTCATCGTCCAGTACGACATCAACGACTACAAGGCCAAGACCGAGCTCACCGCCGACAAGCTGTTCACCTCGCTGACGGCAGCGCTGCGCAGCTACCAGCAGCTCGAGCGCATGGTGCAGACAAGGCGCGGCCTGGAGATCATCATCGACGCCGCCTCGACGCTGTATGATTTCAAGTCGATGCAGCGGCTGGCCGAGGGCGTGCTGACCCAGATCGCGTCGCTGCTCAACGTCGATTGCGCCGGGATCCTGGTGCTGCGCGACGACGGCAGCCAGACCGAGGATTTCTCGGTGCTGGCCGGCTCCGGCTGCTACAGCCGCTTCTCCGGCGCCGTCACCTCGCGCTCGCTCGATCCCGACCTGCGCGACATGGTCGAGGCCGCCTTCAGGCAGCGCAGCAACGAATTCGCCGACCATCGCACCGTGCTCTATGTCCGCACCGGCTCGGGGCGCGAGGTCGTGGTGCTGCTGCAGGCGGAGCGGCCGCTGTCCGAGACCGACCGCTCGCTGGTCGAGATCTTCTCTAGCCGGCTGTCGATCGCCTTCGACAACGTGATCCTCTATCAGCAGCTGCATGAGGCCAACACCCAGCTCGAGGACCGCGTCGCCCAGCGCACCCGCGCGCTGATGCAGGCCAACCGGCGGCTGTCGGCGCAATGGCTGCGGCTGCAGCGCGCCAACGGCTTCAAGAACGAGATTCTCGGCACCGTCGCCCATGACCTGAAGAATCCGCTGGGCGTCATTCTCGGCCGCACGGAAATGCTGACCGAGTTGATCGCAACCGGTGCATCCGCCGAGGGCATCACCAGCCAGGTCGGACATATCCGTGATGCCGCCAAGCGGCTGACCTCGATGGTCGACCATCTGATCTCGGATGCGATGGCCGACGCCTTCGACATCACCATCCGCCGCGAGCCGGTCGACATCACAGCCCTGATCCACGAGGTGGTCGAGGCCAACCAGCCGCTCGCCCTCAACAAGCAGCAGGTCATCGAGGTGTCGGCGCCGACGCTGCTGTCGACGATGTGCGACATCGACCGGATCCGCGAAGCGATCGACAATCTCTTGAGCAACGCCATCAAGTACAGCCCGATCGGCGGCAGGATCATCGTGAATGCCTCGGACGATGGCGACAACACCATCATCGGCATCACCGACCAGGGCGCTGGCCTCTCGCCGGAGGATCTCGGCCGGCTGTTCGGCCGGTTCCAGCGGCTGTCGGCCAAACCGACCGCGGGCGAGAGCTCGACCGGGCTCGGCCTGTCGATTGTCAAACGCATCGTCGACATGCATGGTGGCGAGGTGACGGCCAGGAGCGAAGGGCCGGGATCCGGATCGACCTTCACCATCACACTGCCGGCGGCCGAATTGTCATGAGTCAGAGCCAGCACATCATCATCGTCGACGACGAGGCGCCCGCCCGCGAAATGGTGGGTGATTACCTCAAGATGCACGGCTTCACCGTGACCTTGTGCGATGGCGGCAAGAGCCTGCGCAGCGCCATCGAAACCGGCCCGGCCGATCTCGTCGTGCTCGACCTCAACATGCCCGAAGAGGACGGACTGTCGATCATCCGCGATCTCAAGGGCCGCACCAACATCCCCGTGATCATGCTGACGGCCACCGCCAGCCCGATCGACCGCGTGGTCGGGCTCGAGCTCGGGGCCGACGATTACGTCGCCAAGCCGTGCGAATTGCGTGAATTGATGGCCCGGATCCGCTCCGTGCTGCGCCGCAGCGGTCCAGCCAAGGCTGCGGCGGCCGTCACGGAGACCGCTCCGGCCCAGGCCAAAAACCCGCAATTGGTGCGGTTCGGCACCAAATGGCTGGATCTCGATGCCCAGGCGCTGCGCGACGA
This sequence comes from Bradyrhizobium sp. HKCCYLRH2047, assembly GCF_051168175.1. Lineage (NCBI taxonomy): Bacteria > Pseudomonadati > Pseudomonadota > Alphaproteobacteria > Hyphomicrobiales > Nitrobacteraceae > Bradyrhizobium > Bradyrhizobium sp. HKCCYLRH2047. The sequence goes on along the minus strand of NZ_JBNPUM010000002.1, from coordinate 22,663 downwards.
CGAAGGCAACGAGCATCCGCTGACGGCTTCCGAGTACGGCCTGCTCAAAGTGTTCGCCGCCAACCCGAAGCGGGTGCTGTCGCGCGAGCGGCTGCTGGAGCTCGCCAATGCCCGCGATGCCGAGGCCTTCGACCGCGCCGTGGACCTGCGAATCATGCGGATCCGCCGCAAGATCGAGCCCGATCCGACCAAACCGGCCGTGATCCGGACCATTCGCGGCGGCGGCTACCTGTTCTCCCCGGCCGGCGAGAAGGCCTGAAACAGGCCGCGCGGCGGCGGCGAAAGCGGCCTCTGCACCCATACATCGTTCCGTAAATTGGAATAAGGCACAATTCCGCCACGTCTGTTTCGCGATGTGCGACGCGACGAAACATTTCCGCAGGCGCACGAAACCATTTTCCTGTTTTCGTGCAGACGTCCCGAAACGGGCGCTCCTTAACAATCCATCCCGTCGAAACGCCGCAAGGGGGCGGCGGAACGGGAGAGTGCCATGCAGAACGTCGTTGCCATCAATTCCGCAGCCAGCCAGGGCATCATCGCAGCCCAGGCGACCACGGACGACATGCTCCTGGAGAGCATTGCCGATGGCGATCGCACCGCGATGCACACGCTTTATGCGCGCCACAATGTGCGGGTCTATCGCTTCATCCTGCGCATCGTCCGCGACACCACGATCGCCGAGGACCTCGTCAGCCAGGTGTTCCTGGACGTCTGGCGCACCGCCAAGCAGTTCGAGGGCCGCTCGCAGGTCTCGACCTGGCTGCTTTCGATCGCCCGCTTCAAGGCGCTGACCGCGCTGCGCCAGCGCCGTTTCGAGGACATCGACCAGGATGAGGTGCGCGAGATCGCCGACGACTCCGACACGCCGGAAACGTCGCTCGAGCGTTCGACGACCAGCGCCATCCTGCGCGCCTGCGTCGCCAAGCTGTCGCCGGCGCATCGCGAGATCATCACTCTGATCTACTACCATGAGAAGTCGGTCGAGGAAGTCGGGCAGATCATCGGCATCCCGCAGAGCACGGTGAAGACCCGCATGTTCTATGCCCGCAAGCATCTCGCCGAACTGCTGCGCGGCGCCGGCGTGCACAGCCTCGCCGCCTGACCGCGGTTCATTCTCGTCGGGGCCGATGTCCCGGCGGGTTCCCGTGACGACATCGAGAAAATCGCCGAACGAAACAATTGAAACAATCGGCGAAATCACCTGGAAAATTTCGGCCGCTAGAACGTTATGCATCAGCCGAGCCTCAGTCCCCCAGCTGATCTCGGTTGGAGCGAGCAAATTCAAGGTTAACCCCACCTCCCAAGGTTGCTCCGAAGACCCGGCGGATGCCCCCGCCGGGTCTTCGTCGTTTGGGACAGCGCGTGCCGCCAATAGGGCGATTTGACCATTTGATATCGCGCGTTGCCGGTGCAATCTTCCGTCATGGGGCGATGCTACAAGCCCCGTGGCAATGACGGACGGTGCTGATGTTCGGTTTGGATGCGGTTGAGCTGGCGCGCGCGCAGTTCGCCTTCACGGTCACCTTCCACATCATCTTCCCCGCCTTCTCGATCGGGCTCGCGTCCTACCTCGCCGTGCTCGAGGCGCTGTGGCTGTGGACCGGACGCGACGTCTATCTCAACGTCTTCAATTACTGGCTCAAGATCTTCGCCATCGCGTTTGCCATGGGTGTCGTCTCCGGCATCGTGATGTCCTACCAGTTCGGCACCAACTGGTCGGTCTATTCCGACAAGGTCGGACCGGTGATCGGCCCGCTGATGGCCTATGAGGTGCTGACCGCCTTCTTCCTCGAGGCCGGCTTCCTCGGCGTCATGCTGTTCGGCCTGAAGCGCGTCGGCCCGAAGCTGCATTTCCTCGCCACCCTGATGGTCGCAGTGGGCACGCTGATCTCGGCATTCTGGATCCTCTCGGCCAACTCCTGGATGCAGACGCCGGCCGGCTATGCCGTCAACGCCGACGGCCAGTTCGTCTCGGTCGACTGGCTCGCAGTCATCTTCAACCCGTCCTTCCCCTATCGCCTCGTGCACATGGTGCTCGCGGCCTATCTGACCACCTCGCTCGTGGTCGGCGCCGTCGGCGCCTGGCATCTGCTGCGCAATCCGCACCTGCCGGGCCCGCGCGTGATGTTCTCGATGGCGATGTGGATGGCCGCCCTGGTGGCGCCGCTGCAGATCCTGGTCGGCGATCAGCATGGGCTCAACACGCTCGAGCACCAGCCGGTGAAGATCATGGCCATGGAAGGCCATTTCGAGAGCCACAAGGACGGCGCGCCGCTGTACCTGTTCGGCTGGCCCGACCAGGCCAAGGGCGAGCTGAAATGGGCGCTCGGCATCCCCAAGTTCGGCTCGCTGATCCTCAAGCACCAGATCGACGCTCCGATGGCCGGGCTCGACACCGTGCCGCGGCAGGACTGGCCGCCGGTGCCGATCACGTTCTGGTCGTTCCGCATCATGGTCGGCCTGGGCCTGCTGATGTTGGCGCTCGGCGGGTTCAGCCTGTGGGAGCGCTGGCGCGGCCGGCTGTACATCAACCGCGGCCTGCACCGCTTCGCGATTGCGATGGGACCGGCGGGGTTCATCGCCGTCATGGCCGGCTGGATCACCACCGAGACCGGCCGCCAGCCGTTCACGGTGTACGGGCTGCTGCGCACCGCGGATTCCGTGTCGCCGCTCGCCGCCCCGGCCGTCGGCACGTCGCTGCTCGCCTTCATCGTCGTGTATTTCATCATCTTTGCCGCCGGCGTGATGTACATCCTGCGCCTGATGGCTGAGCCGCCGCATCCCGGCGAGCCGGGCCCGAGCAGCGAGCAGCCGGTCCGCACCGCCGGCATCACGCCGGCCGCCGGTGTCGTGCAGGGAGCCGTCGGATCATGAGCGTCACCGTCGATCTCGCCACCCTCTGGGCGTTCATCATCGCGCTCGCCGTGTTCATCTACGTCGTGATGGACGGCTTCGATCTCGGCTTGGGCATCCTGTTCCCGCTGTTTCCCGGCAGGCAGGACCGCGACGTCATCACCAACACCGTGGCGCCGGTGTGGGACGGCAACGAGACCTGGCTGGTGCTCGGCGGCGGTGGCCTGATGGCCGCGTTCCCGCTCGCTTATGCGATCCTGATGCCCGCGCTGTATGCGCCGCTGATCGCGATGCTGGTCGGCCTGATCTTCCGCGGCGTCGCCTTCGAATTCCGCTGGCGCACCCGCGCCCAGCGCAATCTGTGGGACATCGCCTTTGCCGGCGGCTCCTGGGTCGCGACACTGGCGCAGGGCATCGCGCTCGGCGCCATCCTGCAGGGCGTGCATGTCGAGGGGCGTAACTATGCCGGCGGCTGGTGGGACTGGCTGACGCCGTTCAGCCTGCTCACCGGCGTCTCGCTCGTGATCGGCTATGCGCTGCTCGGCGCCACCTGGCTGATCCTCAAGACCGAGGGCGACCTGCGCGACAAGGCCTACCGCATCAGCTGGGTCCTGCTGTTCGCGATGCTGCTCGCCATTGCCGCCGTCAGCCTGTGGACGCCGCTGCTCACCATTCAATATTCGGACCGCTGGTTCAGGTGGCCGGCGATCATTCTCACCGCGCCGGTGCCGCTCGCCGTCATTGGCGTCACCGTGCTGATGATGAAGAACCTCGCCCAGAAGCGCGATGGCTGGCCGTTCTTTCTCGCGCTCGCGCTGTTCTTGCTGTCCTACGCCGGCCTCGGCATCAGCATGTATCCCTACGTCGTGCCGCAGAGCATCACGATCTGGCAGGCGGCAGCACCCGAACGCAGCCAATTGATCATGCTGCCGGGCGTGCTGGTGCTGGTGCCGCTGATCCTCGCCTACACCGGCTGGGCCTATTGGGTGTTTCGCGGCAAGGTCGGGCACGACAGCGGCTATCATTGATGCCCTCCGAGCAGCCTGCCCCACTCGCGAAGCGCCTCGCCTGGTTCGTTGCGCTGTGGCTCGCCGGCGTGGCGACCGTCGGCGCGGTGGCCTTCCTGCTGCGGCTCTGGATGAAGCTCGGATGACAGCGGGTGCGCCCTGCGCTCACCTTGACTTTGCTGCGAATATGCTCCTGAAATTTGGCGGGTGGATTTGATCGGGCAAGCTTCGCAGGGGTCCGTCGAGGAGAGCTTTGAATGCCGAGTTTCCGTCGCCTGCTGTGTGCGGCCAGCGCCATCATTGCGCTGGCACTGTCCACATCGCATAGTTTTGCCCAGTCCGAGGACCCCGGCGATCAGCCCGGCCTCGTCGCCGATGACGGCTACGAGCTCGATCCCGAATGGCGCAAGCAGGTGGTCTATTTCCGCACCACCGAGCCGCCGGGCACCATCATCGTGTCCACCGCCGAACGCCACCTCTATCTCGTGCAGCCGGGCGGACGTGCCATCCGCTACGGCATCGGCGTCGGCCGTGACGGCTTCCAGTGGCAGGGGCTGCTGTCGATCACCAAGAAGGCCGAGTGGCCGGATTGGACGCCGCCGCCGGAGATGATCCAGCGCCAGCCCTATCTGCCGCGCTTCATGGCCGGCGGCCCCGGCAACCCCTTGGGCGCGCGCGCGATGTATCTGGGCACCACCGTGTACCGCATCCACGGCACCAACCAGCCTTGGACGATCGGCAGCAAGATTTCCTCGGGCTGCTTCCGCCTGGTGAATGCCGATGTCGCCGACCTGTTCGACCGCGTGCCGGTCGGCACCAAGGTCGTGGTGCGGCAGAAGCCGGAACTGTGACGGCGGCGCCCGCCGCCCGACATTCAGCCATCGCTTCGTCCTGACATTTTTTGAAAGAGATTGACCATGCGCACTTTCCGAGGCGGCCTGCTGATCGGGCTCGCCGTCGCCGTCCTCGTCGCGGCGCTCGCCGTCACCTATGAGATGTACGACACCCGCACGCTGAAGCGGACCATCCGCCGCGGCGAGGTGCTGTGCGGCGTCAATGCCGGCCTGCCCGGCTTCTCGATTCCCGATGACAAGGGCAATTGGAGCGGCTTCGACGTCGACTTCTGCCGCGCCGTGGCCGCCGCGATCTTCGACGATCCGAAGAAGGCGAAGTTCGTGCCGCTCGACGCCAGTGAGCGCTTCAAGGAGTTGCAGAGCCGCAAGGTCGACATCCTCTCGCGCAACACCACCTGGTCGATGGCGCGCGAGCAGAACTACGACCTGTATTTCCCCGCAGTCGCCTATTACGACGGCCAGGGCTTCATGGTGCCGCGGTCGCGCAAGCTGGAGACGGCGCTCGACCTCAACGGCAGCAAGGTCTGCGTGCAGGATTCCACCACCAACGCGCTCAACCTCGGCGACTATTTCCGCACCAACAACATGAAGTATGAGGAGGTGAAGTTTTCGAAGCTCGACGACGTCATCAAGGCGTATGACAGCGGCAAGTGCGACACCTTCACTGCCGACGTCTCGCAGCTCTACGCGCTGCGACTGACGCTGTCGAAGCCCGCCGATCACGACATCCTGCCCGACCTGATCTCCAAGGAGCCGCTCGCGCCCGTGGTGCGCCAGCGCGACGACGACTGGATGATGATCGTCAAGTGGACGCTGTACGCGATGATCAATGCCGAGGAGCTCGGCGTCACCTCCAAGAACATCGACGAGGCGCTGAAGTCGAAGAAGCCGGACGTGATGCGGCTGGTCGGCAACGAGGGCAGCTACGGCGAGGACCTCGGGCTGACGAAGGATTGGGCGGCGCGCGTGATCCGTCACGTCGGCAATTACGGCGAGGTCTATGAGCGCAATGTCGGCAGCGAGTCCAAGCTGAAGATCCCGCGCGGCATGAACCAGCTCTGGAACGCCGGCGGCGTGCAATACGCACCGCCGATCAGGTAGGGGTTTCCGCTCCCCCTCGCCGTCATCGCGAGGAGCAACGCGACGAAGCGATCCAGGATTGTCAGAGAGACTCTGGATTGCTTCGCTTCGCTCGCAATGACGGAGCATGACGTAACCTTCTCGCGACGCCTCTCGCGCCCGAGCTTTGCCAAATCTCCACCCTCCGTAAATCGAGGGCGCAGGGAAGGCCAGGTGCCGACTGGCACCTGCGGTCCGCCTGCGAAAAAAATGCAGGCGGCAGAACCACAGGCTCAGCCGGGACAACCCGGCCTTCCCTGCGCGATGGTGTTAACGCTTATGGCGCGCTCTCCCCGGTGTCCGGCCTGTTAGCCACCGTCGTCGTTCGGGATCACTCCCATCGACTTGACGCCAGCATCGGGGCGCCAGGACCACGCGCTTTTACGTCCGCATCGTCATCGTTCGTCGGCGCGATCTCGCGCGCTGCGATCCGATGCGTCCATCGCGTCGCCGGCCCACGTTTCGTAACGATCGCGAAGCGTCCCTCTTGCGGGCCGTGACGGCGGTAAATGTGCGGCTGATTTGCCCGACGACACAACGCCCGTCGGGTTGCGACAAAATGGCACGACGGGCAATGCGGATGCTCCTGCAAAGCAATTAGTCCCGCGGATTCATGGCTCTCGGACGCACTGCCCTGCAGGCCTCAGAGGCGGCTCACGAGTTCGTGAACTCATCCTCAAATCCATCCGAACGCAGCGATCGTAACGAGCCTGACCAATCCGGTCGGGGTGATGCGACCTGGAGGACAGGGCGAACAGGGGCCGCAAATCCCTTTTGCGCATCAACCAACTCATTAGTTCAGTTCACAGGGAAAAATTCGAATGACGCTGGGAATCCGTTCGTTCGTGGCCGGCGCGTTGATGCTGGGCGCGCTCTCCATGTCAGCAACCGCGGCACGTGCCGCCGATATCGTCGACACCGCTGTCGGCGCGGGCCAGTTCAAGACGCTGGTCGCCGCTGCCAAGGCCGCAGGCGTCGTGCCGGTGCTGAAGAGCAAGGGCCCGTTCACCGTGTTCGCCCCGACGGACGCGGCGTTCGCCGCGCTGCCGCCGGGCACCGTCGAGGATCTGCTCAAGCCGAGGAACAAGGCCAAGCTCGCCGCGATCTTGAAGTACCACGTGATTCCCGGCGCGGTGAAGGCCGGCGACGTCGCCGGCAAGAAGCTCAGCGTGAAGACGGCGCAGGGCCAGAAGGTCGACGTCGACGGCACCTTCTTCGGCGTGCAGGTCAACGACGCGCATGTGGTGCAGGCCGACGTCATGGCCTCGAACGGCGTCATCCACGTCATCGACAAGGTGCTGCTGCCACCGGCGAAGTCGGCGATGCATCATTGATGCGACGAGGGCGCGCCATCGGTTGATGGCGCGCTCTTTGTCAGTGATCTCTGAGATCGCGACGTTGAAGATCGCGGGGACGCAAATGGCCGATGAGGGCCGATATCGTCCCAACAACATCGGTGTCGTCCCGGCCTTGAGCCGGGACCCATAGCCACCGTCCGGGATTTGGCGAAGGCTGAAGCTGCCAGCGCGGGTCACCACGTCATCCTGTGGTTATGGGTCCCGGCGTTCGCCGGGACGACGGCGCTGGGTGTGGCACGAGTTGGGCCGTACCTGTGGAGAGAGTGACGTCTCGCGAGCGCAGCCTTATTCAGTACCCCCTCAGCTGCGCCAATTGCGCCGCGTGGTAGTTGGCGTCGCCGAGCATCTCCTCGCAGACGCGGGCGCGCTTCATGAAGAAGCCGATGTCGAACTGGTCGGTCATGCCCATGCCGCCATGCATCTGCACGCCCTCCTGGACGGCGCGGGTCGCGGTCGTGCCGGCGCGCGCCTTGGCGACCGCCACGGCCGCCGGCGCGCCGGCAGGATCGGCATCGAGCGCCTGCAGCGCCTTCAGCACGGCGGCGCGCGTGATCTCGATCTCAATGTAGAGCTGCGCGGTACGATGCTGCAGCGCCTGAAATTCGCCGATCGCCTTGCCGAACTGCTTGCGCTCCTTGAGATAGGCAACGGTGCGGCCGAACACTTCCTCGCTCAGTCCCACCATCTCGGAGGCAACCGCGCCGCGGCCGAGATCGAGCACGGCGCTGAGCGTGGCAGCGCCCCCATCGACCTCGCCGAGCACGTGATCGGCGGTCACCTCGACGTTGTCGAGCGTGACCCGCGCGGCGTTGTGCGCGTCGACCATGATGGTGCGTTCGATCACCACGCCCTTGGCCTTGGGATCGACCAGGAACAGCGTGAGGCCATCGCGCTCGCCGGGCGCGCCGGCGCTGCGGCCGACGACGAGCAGGAGATCGGCGACGTGGCCGTCGACCACCATCGCCTTGGCACCGCTGAGCTTGAAGCCGTTGCCGGAGCGCGCGGCCTGCAGCGTTGTGTGCAGCGGACGATGTTTCGCACCCTCGTCCAACGCCAGCGCGGCGAGCAGCGCGCCGCTGGCGATCTTCGGCAGATACTCCGACTTCTGGGCGGCCGAGCCGGCGCGGGTGAGCGCCGAGGCTGACAGCACGGCAGTGGCGAAAAACGGCGACGGCATCAAGGTGCGGCCGATCTCCTCCATCACGACGCCGGCTTCGACCGCGCCGAGGCCGGAGCCGCCGTGCTCTTCCGGCACGAGCAGGCCGGCAAAGCCCATCTCGGCGAAGGTGGCCCAGAGCTCCCTGGAGAAGCCGGTCTCGTCTCTGACGTCGCGCAGCTTGCGCAGGTGCGACACCGGCGCCTTGTCGTTGATCAGCCCGCGCGCGCTGTCGCGCAGCATGGATTGTTCTTCGGTGAGGAGGAGAGGCATGGGGTGTTTCCAAGAATTTTGTTTGTTGGATGCGGGCTCTCTCCACTCGTCATGCCCGGGCTTGACCCGGGCATCCATGTCTCACGTCACGAGGAAAGACGTGGATGGCCGGGTCAAGCCCGGCCATGACGGAGAGAGTGATGAACTACGCCCCCGGCAGATCGAGGATGCGCTTGGCGACGATGCCGAGCATGACCTCGGAGGTGCCGCCTTCGATCGAGTTGGCCTTGGTGCGGAGCCAGGCACGGGGACGCGCGCCTTCATGGGAACGCTCGCTCTCCCATTCCAGCGCGTCGATGCCGCCGGCCGACATCAACAGCTCATACCGGCGCTTGTTGAGCTCCGTACCGTAATACTTCATCGCCGAGGAGAACGCCGGATGGCCCTGCCCCGCCTTGGCGAGATCGACCATGCGCTCGGCGGCCGCCGCGAGCGCCGCCTCGTCGACATCGAAGGTCGCGATCTCGGCGCGCAGCAGCGCGTCGTCGAGACGGCCCTGCCCGTCGCTGCCGACGGAGTCGGCCGCGACCTGGCCGAGCGGCCGGCTGCCCCCGCGCTCGCCCATGCCCGAGATCATCGCGCGCTCGTGTTGCAGCAGGTACTTCGCAACGTCCCAACCACGGTTGACGGTGCCGAGCACGTTCGCCTTGGGCACCCGGACATTGTCGAAGAAGGTCTCGCAGAACGGCGAGCGGCCGGAGATCAGGAGAATCGGCTTGGTCGACACGCCCTTCGACGTCATGTCGAACAGGATGAAGCTGATGCCGTCATGCTTCTTCGCCGCGGGGTCGGTGCGCACCAGGCAGAAGATCCAGTCGGCGTAGTTGGCGTAGGAGGTCCAGATCTTCTGGCCGTTGATGATGTAGTCATCACCATCGCTCTCGGCGCGGGTCTGCAACGAGGCGAGATCGGAGCCGGCGTTCGGCTCGGAATAGCCCTGGCACCAGCGGATCAGGCCGGCGGTGATCTTGGGCAGGTGCTCGCGCTTCTGGTCGTCGGTGCCGTATTTCAGCAGCGCCGGCCCGAGCATCGAGATGCCGAACGAGGTGATCGGCGCGCGCGCCCCGATCGCCGCCATCTCCTGGCGCACGATCTTGGCCTCCTCGCCGTCGAGGCCGCCGCCGCCGTATTCTTTCGGCCAGTGCGGCACGGTCCAGCCCTTGTCGCGCATGCGCTCAAACCAGATGCGCTGCGGCTCGGAGGAGAATTTCGCATTGCGGCCGCCCCAGAACGTATCCTCCTCGGAGGTCATCGGCCGGCGCATCTCCGGCGGACAATTGGCCTCCAGCCAGGCCCGCGTTTCGCGGCGGAATGTGTCGAGATCGGCCATGCCAGGTCCTCACGCGTTTCCATGATTGCTGTCGTTGGCAAGACCTAACCTCAGCGCTTGGCGGAATTCAACATCGATGTCGCCGCGGGCACCCTCGCCTTGCCGGGCGTTCTATGGTCATGATGCCGCCGCGTGAAATACGAGGAAACGAACATGCGCCTGAAACTTCTTTCGCCTGGCGAAATGAGCGCCGACCAGCGCCAGACCTACGACGAGTCGATCGCCAGCAAGCGCGGCTCGCCGCCGCCGCCGATGATGGCCTGGCTCAACAGTCCCGAGATGGCGCGGCATGCAACACGGCTCGGCGCCTTCCTGCGCTACGACACGGTGTTTCCCGCAGCATTGTCGGAGATCGCGATCCTGGTGACGGCGCGGCACTGGACCGCGCATTACGAATGGTACGCGCACAAGCGCCTCGCGCTGGCCGGCGGATTGGACATCAGGATCATCGACGCCATCCGCGACCGCCGCACGCCGGAGTTCTCCGATCCCAAGGCGAAAGTGATCTACGACGTCGCCAAGTCGCTGCATGAGGGCCATGGGCTGACGGATGCGCTCTACAAGGACGCGATCGCAACGCTCGGCGAGCGCGGCGTCGTCGAGATCATCGGCCTCTGCGGCTACTACACGATGGTCTCGATGACGCTGAACACGTTCGAGTTCGATCTGCCGGAGGGCGAGGTTTCGGAGTTGAAGTAAGAAGCGCGTGAGCTGCGATGCGCCGCTGTCGCCACGATGCCGGTGCACTCCCCTCCCCCTTGCGGGGAGGGGAGTGCACTGAGATCGCCGCTCAACTGATGCTCAGCTCATCCCCGCTCCGCCACACCCGCTGCCTCGCGCCGCTTCGACGACCACACCAGCGCAAGCACGCACAAGCCCAGCAGCACCGGCGGGAACACCACCATGTTGACCGCCGACCATCCGAAATGGGCGAGCAGCTGGCCCGAGGAGAACGAGCCCAGCGCCATCAGGCCGAAGATCAGGAAATCGTTGAAGGCCTGCACCTTGTTGCGCTCGGCGGACGAATGCGTCTCCAGCACCAGCGCGGAGGCGCCGACGAAGCCGAAATTCCAGCCGACGCCGAGCATGACCAGTGTGGCCCAGAAGTGCATCGCGGTCAGGCCGGACAGGCCGATGACGGCCGCGACCGCTTCGAGCCCCAGGCCCAGCGCGACGATGGCCGGCGCACCGAAGCGCGCGATCAGCGATCCCGTGAAGAAGCTCGGGCCGTACATCGCGACGATGTGCCATTGCAGGCCGAAATTGGAATCCGACACCGTCAGCCCGCACATCTGCATCGCCAGCGGCGCCGAGGTCATCACCAGGTTCATCACCGGATAGGCGATGGTGCCGCACAGCGCGGCTGCGATGAAGCGCGGCTGGCGCACGATCTCGGACAGCGGCCGGCCGCCATGCAGATCGGCAGCTTCAGGCTTCGGCAGATCGACGCCGGCCACGATCCCCATCGCGACCAGCGCGACCGCCGCCTGGATCAGATAGCTGAACGCGAACAGATAGGGCTGCCAGACGTCCATGGTCCATTGCACGAGCTGTGGACCGAGCAGACCGGCGAAGATGCCGCCTGCCATCACCCACGACACCGCCTTGGGCCGGAACGCGGCGCTGGCGCCGTCGGCAGCAGCGAAGCGATAGGATTGCGCGACCGCGCCATAGAGGCCGCCGAGGAACGTCGCCAGGCAGAACAGTGCGAACGAGCCGCGCAGAATCGCGAGGCAGCCGAGCACGCCGGTGACGGCGCCGCAGCCGGTACCGATGAGGAAGGCCGCCCGGCGGCCATAGCGCCGCGAGATCGCGCCGGTCGGCAGGGTGCCGGCGGCGAGGCCGACGACGTACATCGAGATCGGCACCGTCGCGAGCCCGATGTTCGGGGCAATGGTGACGCCGACGATCGCGCCGGTCGCGAAGATCACGGCCGAGTTGGCGCCGGTCAGCGCCTGGGCGGCCGCGAGCCGTGCCACGTTGCGGCGAGCGCGGGCATCATCGGAAGTATCTTCGCTCACGGTCAGATCGATCATCTCAGGTATCCGGGGGCGTGGCGCGCACGCTTCGCCTTGCTGGTTCAGCCGCACTATTGGGGGAAGCACGCGCCCGAGGCAACGGGCGCGAACGGAGACAAGCCATGCGGCAGCGGCCGCGCCACCGAGCGTGATTCGACACTCCCGACCCGCCCGGCTAATCACGGTATTCTCGCGTCAACGGCGCCCGCGGAGCTTGAGCCATGTCAATCGACGATCGTCCGACCATCGCGGCGCCCGATGACGATCCGTATCTGTGGCTCGAGGAGATCGACGGCGAGCGCGCGCTCGCCTTCGTCGCGGCGCAGAACCAGCGCACGCTCGCCGCGTTCGGCGATGCGGCCTTCGCACGCGACCGCGACGCACTAGCTGCCATTCTGGACCGGCCCGACAACATCCCGTTTGTGAGCCGACGCGGCGGGCTGCTGTACAATCAATGGAAGGATGCGGCGCATCCGCGCGGCTTGTGGCGGCGTACGACGCTGACGGAGTTCCGCAAGGCGCAACCGCAATGGGAGGACCTGCTCGACATCGACCGACTCGCCGCCGACGAAGGCGAGGACTGGGCACTGAACGGAGTCTCGAGCCTGCCGCCGGCCCATGAGCACGCCATCCTGAGCCTGTCACGCGGCGGCAGCGACGCCGTGGTGCTGCGCGAGTTCGACCTCGCGGCGAAGCGCTTTGTCACGGGCGGCTTCACGCTCTCGGAGGCCAAGGGCAGCGCCGCCTGGCTCGATGCCGACACGCTGCTGCTGGCGAGCGCGTTCGGCCCGGGCATGGCGACGCCGTCCGGCTACGCTCGGACGGTGCGGCGCTGGCGGCGCGGCCAGCCGGTCGAGCAGGCGGAGGTGATCTTCGCCGCCGAAGGCAGCCAGTCGACATGGGTCCATGTCGGCGTCGATCGCAGCGTCGCGCCGGCGCGGGTGTGGTTCGCCGAGGGCATTGACTTCTTCAACCAGCATCTCTGGCTCGGCGACGGCGGCGGCGCGCAGACCAGGCTCGACCTGCCGACCGACTGCTGGATGTCAGCGCATGGCGACTGGATGGCCATCAAGCTGCGCCAGCCCTGGACCGTCGGCGAGGTCACCCATCCTGCGGATGTGGTGCTCGGCCTCCGGCTGTCGGCATTCCTCGCCGGACGCCGCGATTTCACCCGCGTGTTCGAGCCGGCGCCGCGACGCGCGCTGCAGGGCCTGTCCTGGGCCGGCGGCCGGCTGGTGCTGTCGATCCTTGACGAGCTCAGGGCCAGGTTCGAGGTGTGGACGCCGTCGCAGGAGGCGTGGAGCTGCGAGCGGCTGCCCGGCCTGCCGGAGATCGCGACCGTGGACGTCTGGCGCCTGGACACCGACGAAGCGGAAAGCAACGGCGACCTGCTCGCCAATGTCCAGGATCCGCTGACGCCGCCGTCGCTGCAACTGATCGAGGGCTTCGCTGCACCCGTGATCCTGAAGCAGGCTCCTCGCACCTTCGCCGCCGAGGGCCACGTCGTCACACGGCACGAGGCGATCTCGGTGGATGGCGAGCGTATTCCCTACACCCAGACCGGGCCGGCCGACCTGACCGGCGACGCGCCGGTGCACATGAGCGCTTATGGCGGCTTCGGTCACACGCTGCGTCCGGCCTACAATGCGGCGCTGGGCAAGCTGTGGCTGGAGCGCGGCGGCACGCTGGTGGAGGCCAACATCCGCGGCGGCGGCGAATTCGGCACCGCCTGGCACGACGCCGGCCGCTATGCCGGCAAGCGGCTCGCGCATGATGATTTCGCCGCGGTCGCCGCCGATCTCGTCCGCCGCGGCGTCACGGTGCCGAAGCGCATCGCGGCGCAAGGCGGCTCCAATGGCGGCATCCTGATCACCAACATGCTGGTGCGCTACCCCGAGCGCTTCGGCGCCTTGTTCTGCACCATCCCGCTGATCGACATGCGCCGCTATACCAAGCTGCTCGCCGGCGCGAGCTGGATCGCCGAATATGGCGATCCCGATCAGGACGCGGATTGGAGCTGGCTGCAGACCTATTCGGCCTATCACACCGCCACGCCCGGCCAGCCCTATCCGCCGATCCTGATCGCGACCACGCGGCGCGACGACCGCGTCCATCCCGGCCACGCCCGCAAGATGACCGCCAAGCTGCAGGCCATGGGCTACGACGCGTGGTTCTACGAACCCGCCGCCGGCGGCCATGGCTATGGCACCGACAACCGCGAGCGCGCCAGCTTCATCACGCTGGGCACCCGGTTCCTGGCGCGGCATGTGGGGCTGGAGATGGCGTAGCGCCTACGCTCCGTTACCGTGCTGCCGGCCCCACCCACCGCTGTCGTCCCGGCGAACGCCGGGACCCATACTCCGCGGCAGGAGTTTGTCGCGAGGGCAGATGTCACGCCGATCTCGCGTCACAACTGGACCCTGTGGCTATGGGTCCCGGCGTTCGCCGGGACGACGGCGGAATTCGGAGCAGCGCCGTCGACAACTCACGACGTCCGACCGAACACCAGGATCATGTTGTTGGCCGGCATCTCCACCGTCTCGCGCAAGGCGAGGCCATTGCGCGCGGCGAGCGCGTCGAGATCGGTGATGTCGCGCACGCCCCAGTCCGGATCGCGCTCGCGCAGGGAGGTGTCGAACACGGCATTGCTGACCGCGGTGTGCTTGCCGTCACGCTTGAACGGACCGTAGAGCACCAGCACGCCGTCCGCCGACAGCGCCTGCCCGGCACCGGCGAACAATCCCTCCGCCACCGCCCACGGCGCGATGTGAATCACATTGGCACAGAAGATCGCGGCGAGCTGCGAAGGCCCGCCCGCGGCGCGGAACGCCGCCGGCCAGCCGGGATCCGACAAGTCGATGCGCTGGGCGTCGCGGATGTTGGACCGCCCGGCATGCCGGCGCCACGCCGCGATGCTGGCGAGGTGGTTGGCGTTGAGATCGCTCGGCCACCACGTCAGGTCCGGGCGCTGGGAGGCGAAATGCACGACATGCTGGCCGGTGCCGCTGCCCGCCTCCAGCACGTCGCCGGTCTTGCCCGCCAGCAGCCGTCCCAGCACCGCCCAGATCGGCTGGTGGTTGCGATGGAACGCGGCCGCGTCCAGCCGCCCGTCCGGTTCCACCGGCCGGCCGTCCCGGCCGAACTCCACGACATACTCCGCCATGCCCATTCTCCCGGCCGCCCCATGAACGGCCCTCGTTAACCGCGTTGCGGCGGCCACCATAGCTGCATTGTCAGCCGATGGTCTTTATGCTTTGCAGCTCCTATAATACCGAGATCACCGAGACGTCGGAATTCCACCTTGATCACACCTGTCCTGCGTACCGCCCTGGCGATGGGGCTCTCGCTCGCCATGTCCATGGCCGCTCACGCCCAGTCCGGTGCCGCCGACGGCCAAAAGCTCGCCTTCGACCGCGGCAAGGGCAACTGCCTGACCTGCCACGAGATCAAGGGCGGCGACCTGCCGGGCTCGATCGGCCCGAAGCTGGAGAACCTCAAGGCGAGATACGACCGCGCCGAGCTGATCGCGATTCTCAACGACGAGACCAGGCGCAATCCGCTGACGGTGATGCCGCCGTTCGGCCGCAACCGCATCCTGACCGAGCAGGAAATCAGCGCCATCGTCGATTTCCTGCAGACCCTCTGATTCCGTTTGGAGACCGCCATGACTGCCTCGTCCGGCCCGTTGGCCCACCGCCGCCTGTTCCTGAAGGGCGCCGGCCTCGTCGCGCTGATCGGCCTCGGCAACGCCGTGCTGCACGCCGCGCCCGCCTTCGCGGCGACCAACGACAACAAATATCCGGAAGACGCCTTCAAGCAGAAGAACGCGGGCGACGCTGTCAAGGCGCTGTACGGCCGCGACCACGAAGCGTCCGACAAGATCAAGCTCGACGCGCCGGAGATCGCCGAGAACGGCGGCGTGGTGCCGATCGCGGTGACGACCACGCTGCCGAACGTCACCTCGATCGCTTTCATCGTCAGCGAGAATCCGTTCGCGCTGGCGGCGTCGTACCACATCCCCGACGGCACCGTGCCCGCGGTGGCGAACCGACTCAAGATGGCCAAGACCTCCAACGTGATCGCGCTCGTCGAATCCGGCGGCAAGCTCTACAGCGCGACCAAGGAGGTCAAGGTCACCGTCGGCGGCTGCGGCGGCTAAGGTCAGGAGATCATCATGGCATCGAGCATCCGCGTCCGCGCCGTCCTGAACGGCGACATCGCCGAGGTCCAGACCCTGATCCAGCACCCGATGGATACGGGCCTGGTCAAGGACGCCAAGGGAGAGCTGATCCCGGCGCACTATATCCAGCAGGTCACCTTCGTGCACAAGGACAAGACGGTGTTCCTGGCCGATTGGGGCACCGCGGTCTCGAAGGACCCCTATGTCAAGTTCGCCTTCAAGGGCGCGGCCAAGGGCGACGAGCTCAAGGTGAGCTGGGTCGACAGCAAGGGCGCGACCGACAGCCTGACGGCGACGATCCAATGAGGGCGCCGTGCCTCGCGCTGACTGTCGCGGCCGCGCTCGCTCTCGGCGCCTGCGGCGCCGCGGCCGCGGACAAGCCGAACCCGGCCGCCGACGCCAAGGCGTTCCAGGATTACTTCGTCAAGAAGTTCCCGAAGGTGGCGTTCGATGATTTCGTCAACGGGCCGTATTCGATGAACGCCGACATGCGCAAGCAATGGGAAGAGAAGGAGGAGTTCCCTCCTTACGAGTTCGCGCTCGATGCCGGCAAGGAGATGTTCGCCAAGCCGTTCAAGAACGGCAAGACCTATGCCGACTGCTTCCCGAACGGCGGCATCGGCATCCGCCAGAACTATCCCTATTTCGACGACAAGGAAGGCAAGGTCATCACGCTGGAGCTGGCGCTGAACCGCTGCCGCGAGGCCAATGGCGAGCAGCCCTACTCCTACGTCAAGGACGAGATGGCCTCGCTGACCGCCTACATGGCGTTCACCTCGCGCGGCAAGCGCTTCGACATCAAGATCCCCGATGACCCGCGGGCGCTCGAGGCGTTCGAGAAGGGCAAGGAGTATTTCTACACCCGCCGCGGCCAGCTGAACTTCTCCTGCGCGAGCTGCCATGTGCAGAGCCCGGGCGAGCGCATCCGCGCCGAGATCCTGGCGCCGGCGCTCGGCATCCTCAACGCGATGCCGATCTACCGCTCGGAATGGAGCGGCATGGGCACGATCAGCCGGCGCTTCGTCACTTGCAACAGCCAGACCCGCGCCGTGCCGCTGGAGCCGCAGTCGGACGAATACCGCAACCTCGAATATTATCTGTCCTACGTGTCGAACGGCCTGCCGGTTTCAGGACCGGGAGCGCGGCCATGAAAAATGTCACGACAGCAGGCGTCATGAAAAAGATCGTGTTCGCCATGATGGTATCCGCGGTCGGCGCCGGCTCCGCGCGGGCCGCGTCGGAGGCCGACTATCTCTCGGCGGTCGCGGCGGCCGAGAGCGCCAACAAGGAAGCCGGACGTCTGCGCAACCAATGGACCGTGACCCAGGCCGCACTCACCGCTGCGAAGAAGGCAGCGGATTCCGGCAATTTCGATTCTGCGCTGAAATCGGCGCAGGAGGCCGAGGCGCTCGCCAAGGCCTCGATCGTCCAGGCCACCAGCGAGAAGCAGCGCTGGAAGGACATGGAGATCCGCTAGAGCATGATCCGGAGACGTGGCAACCGGTTCTCCCTCGCGACAACCGCCGAAGGCGTTTGCGCGGAGATCATGCTCACACAAAGGGATGGATCATGATGCGATTCCATGGAATCGCATCATGATCTAGAACGCTGGCCATGACGATGCGGCGCCGGGATTTTCTGAAAGCATCGGCTGTCGCGGCCATCGCCGCGCCGGCGCTGCTGCGCAGCGCGACCGCCGCCGACACCGTCAGCCTGTACGACATCGAGAAATTCGGCAACGCGCGCATCCTGCACATCACGGACACGCATGCGCAGCTGCGGCCGCTGTTGTTCCGCGAGCCCAGCGTCAATCTCGGCATCGGCGAGATGTGGGGACGGCCGCCGCATCTGGTCGAGCGCGCCTTCCTCGACCGCTACGGCATCCGGCCCGACAGCGCCGAGGCCTATGCCTTCACCTCGTTCGAGTTCGAGAAATACGCCGTTCGCTTCGGCCGGATGGGCGGCTTCGCGCATCTGAAGACGCTGGTCGACAAGCTGCGCGCCGATGCCGGCGACCATCGCTCGGTGCTGCTCGATGGCGGCGACCTCTGGCAGGGCACCGGGCTCGCCAATGCGATGCGCGGCGCCGACATGGTGAGCGCGGCCAATTTGCTCGGCATCGACGCGATGACCGGGCATTGGGAGTTCACCTATGGCGAGGAGGCGCTGCGCGCCAACCTCGCCCGCTTCAAGGGCGAGTTCCTGGCGCAGAATGTGTTCCTGACCGAGGAGGCCGCGTTCAACGACGCCAAGGCGTTCGACCCCGGATCGGGGCGCGTGTTCAAGCCGGCCACCATCAAGGAGATCGGCGGCGCCCGCATTGCCGTGATCGGCCAGGCTTTCCCCTACGTGCCGATCGCGCATCCGCGCCGCTTCACGCCGGACTGGACGTTCGGCATCCGCGAGGAGGAGTTGCAGAAGCTGGTCGATGGCCTGCGCGGCGCCGACAAGGTCGATGCCGTGATCCTGCTGTCGCATAACGGCATGGATGTCGACCTCAAGCTCGCGAGCCGCGTCACCGGCATCGACGTCATCCTCGGCGGCCATACCCATGACGCGGTTCCGCAGCCGGTCGCGGTCAGCAACGCCAAGGGCGCGACCTTGGTCACCAATGCCGGCTCGAACGGCAAATTTCTCGCCGTGCTCGATCTCGATGTCGGCAAGGGCCGCGTCGCCGATGCACGCTACCGGCTGCTGCCCATCTACTCGGAGCTGCTGAAGCCCGATCCCGCGATGCAGGCGCTGATCGACCAGACGCAGCAGCCGCAGGTCGCGGCCTGGAGCGAGAAGCTCGCAACATCGGACCGGCTGCTGTACCGGCGCGGCAATTTCGAAGGCGCGACCGACGACCTGATCTGCGCGGCGCTGCGCCGCGAGCTCGACGCCGAGATTGCGCTGTCACCCGGATTCCGCTGGGGTCCGACCTTGCTCGCCAACCAGTCCATCCTGCTGGAGGACGTGCTGGCGCAGACCGCCATCACCTATCCCGAGACCTATGTGCAGCGGATGACCGGCGCAGAGATCAAAGACGTGCTCGAGGACGTCTGCGACAATCTGTTCAACGCCGATCCCTATCTGCAGCAGGGCGGCGACATGGTGCGCACCGGCGGGCTGTCCTACCGCTGCGCGCCCGCCGAGCCGATCGGCCGCCGCATCTCCGATCTCACGCGCGACGATGGCCGCCCGCTCGACGCGCGCAAGAGCTACAAGGTCGCCGGCTGGGCCTCGATGAACGCGCAAGACGGCAAGCCGGTGTGGGACGTGGTCGCCAACCACCTGCGCGACGGTCAGCTGGTGCTGGTCGGAACCAACAAGGTCACGCTCTCGGGCGTCGACGGCAATCCCGGCTTTGCATCGCAATCGTGACCGCGGACGGCGCGGTGCAATCCGGCCTGCCGAGCGTCCGCCGCATTGGTGACACCAGCCCGATCGTGCTAATGCCACGGGGATCCAGATCGGAAGGAGGCGCCGATGATCTTCCGCCAATTGTTCGACAGCGTCTCCGGCACCTACAGCTACATCCTCGCCAGCCGCACCGGCGGCGAGGCTGTCATCATCGATCCCGTGCTGGAGAAGGTCGACCGCTACTGCCAGCTGTTGCGTGAGCTCGATTTGCGCCTGGTGAAGGCCGTCGACACCCACCTGCATGCGGATCACGTCACCGGCCTCGGCGCTTTGCGCGACCGCACCCATTGCGTCACCATCATGGGCGAGCAGACCAAGGCCGATGTCGTGGCGATGCGCGTCAGCGAGGGCGACCGGATCGCGATCGAGGGCATCAGCCTGGACGTGATGTACACGCCCGGGCACACCGACGATTCCTATAGTTTCTCGATGGGCGACCGCGTCTTCACCGGCGACACGCTGCTGATCCGCGGCACCGGCCGCACCGATTTCCAGAACGGCGATGCGCGGCAGCAGTACGACTCCATCTTCAACAGGCTGCTGCGGCTGCCCGACGACACGCTGGTCTATCCCGCGCACGACTACAAGGGCGACACCGTCTCCACCATCGGCGAGGAGCGCCGCTACAATCCGCGCCTGCAGGTCAAGTCGGTCGACGACTACGTCGCGCTGATGGCGAATCTGAAGCTGCCGAATCCGAAGATGATGGATGTCGCGGTGCCCGCCAACATGCGCGTCGGGCTGCATCAGGAGGAACTGGCGAAGCAGGGCCTGTCGCTGTCGGCACGTGAGGCGATCGAATGCCTGGGACGTCCCGACGTGCTGCTGGTCGATCTGCGCGAGGCCGCCGAGCGCGCCAAGCACGGCACGCTGTCCGGCGCGCTGCACGCGCCCTATCCTGCGATCGCCGACAATCTCAAGCCCGGCGGCATGCTGCGCGAGGTTGCCGCCGCCACCGGCCGCCGCATCGTGTTCTTCTGCGCCTATGGCGAGCGCTCCGCGATGGCCGTGCAGACCGCGCAAGCGGCGGGGCTTGCGAATACGGCACATATCGAGGGCGGACTGGACGCGTGGAAGAAGGCCGGCGGACCGGTGGTGCCGTAGGGAGTTACGCTCTCGCTCTCCTCTCCCACCTTTCGGCAGCCTTCGACCGCGCCCCACACTCGCTGTCGTCCCGGGCAAGACCGTTGACGCGAAGCGTCAGCGGGCGCCGACCCGGGACCCATACCGCGTGATCCGTCTTGAGGCAGGCTGCGTGTTGCACGACTCGCGCAACAAACATCCGCCGGTGGTTATGGGTCCCCGCGTTCGCGGGGACGACACCTGTGGTGGGGACACACCGTGCCTTCCTGCCCACAACCCCGGAACGGCGGCGGGTGACTTGCCGCCCCTCGGCCGCCGGCCATCCCGCGCAGGTGCCATGCGCGGGCGTTCATGGACAATGAACCGCAATCCGATACTGTGGCGTTGTGTCGCGCGCCTCTGTTTAGGCAGCATCGGCGGTTTGCCGGCAACGCGTCCTCTTTTCCATCGCTGACGACCGGAGCCACACGGATCGACCATGGCTGACGTTCTCGCCGCACCGCAACATGTCCGTGCTCCGGTCCGGGCCGCCTCCCCGCTGCGCACGCTGGCGCTGATCTCGCTGGCGCATTGGGTCAGCCACCTGCACATGCTGGTGCTGCCGATGCTGTTTCCCTACCTCAAGGAGAAGCTCGGCGTCGGCTATGTCGAGCTCGGCTTTCCGCTCACCGTGTTCGCTGTGGTGTCGGCGCTAACGCAGGCCCCGGTCGGCTATCTCGTCGACCGCGCCGGCGCCCGCCGCATCCTGCTGCTCGGCCTCACGCTCGGCGGCCTGTCGCTGGCGCTGCTCGGGTTCTACCTGACCTACACAAGCCTCGTCGTCTCGGCGGTGCTGCTCGGCCTCGCCAACGCGGTCTACCATCCCTCGGACTATGCCCTGCTGTCGGCCCACATGGACGAGAAGCGCATGGGCCGCGCCTTCGGCGTGCACACCTTCGCCGGCTATCTCGGCGGCGCCGTCGCGCCCGCGGTGATGGCGGCGCTGGTCACCACCGTCGGCGGCTCCGGCGCGCTGATCGCGGCCGGCCTGGTCGGACCGCTCGCGGCGCTGCTGCTGCTCGCCGGCAACGTGCCCGAGGTGCCGCCGCATCCGCACCACACCGCTGCCGATGGCAGCAAGGCGAAGCAGCCCAGCCTGCTGACGCCGATGCTGATGCTGCTGACCGTGTTCTTCATGCTGCTCAGCCTGTCCAACGCCGGCATCGCCAGCTTCGGCGTGGTCGCGTTCATGAACGGCTACGGCATCTCGTTCTCGACCGCCAATATCGCGCTGACCGCATTCCTCGGCGCCAGCGCCGTCGGCGTGCTCGCCGGCGGCCAGCTCGCCGACCGCATCAGGCATCACAACCTGGTCGCGGCCGTCGCCTATGCGATCAACGCCGTGCTGGTGCTGATGATCACTTTCATCAACCTGCCAACCGTGCTGCTCACGGCGATTATGCTGGTCGCCGGCTTCATGAGCGGCGTGATCGCGCCGTCGCGCGACATGCTGGTGCGCAACGCCGCCCCTCCGGGCGCCGCCGGCCGCGCCTTCGGCATCGTCTCCACCGGCTTCAACTTCGCCGGCGTCGTCAGCCCGCTGCTGTTCGGCTGGATCATGGACATGAACGCACCCCGCTGGGTGTTCGGCGCCTCGGTCGGGTTCATGCTGCTGACCATCGTGCTGGCGTTCTTCACCGAGCCGAAGAAGGCCAAGGCGTAGTTGTCGACGTAGGGTGGGCAAAGCGAAGCGTGCCCACCATTTGTCACCGACACCACAGCTACCAACGGTGGGCACGCAACGCCTGATGGCGTCGCTTTGCCCACCCTAGGGACAGTAAGCTATTAGTTCGTCCGCGCTGCCCGATGCAGCGCCCTCTCCCCTTGTGGGAGAGGGCATCGCTGGCGCATCGGCGCACTCCGTCGGGTGAGGGGTCTCTCTCGGCGAAGGAAGCCGGCGGAGAGAGACCCCCATTGGCGCTAACTTACCATTTTGCTGCCGGAAATGGATGATTCCTCGGTCGAGTGACTGACGAATCGCTTTCGAA